>DATBDW010000247.1:0-7776 GCA_036269735.1 Actinomycetes bacterium | reverse complement strand
CACCTGCTCGGCGCGAGCTCGGGCGTGCTGCTGCTGCAGCAGACCGCCGCCAACCTCGCGGCAGCGCCCGGCGACCGGATCACTGTGCGCACCACGAGTGGGCCGACACCGCTGACCGTCGACGGCGTCGCGGAGATGCCGGCCGCCGACTCGTTCTTCCAGGTCGTGGGTCTCGCCCCGGGCGCCGGTGTGAGCGCACCGCCGGACAACGTCGTCCTGGTGCCACCGGCCGTCTTCGACCGTGTCGTCGGCGCCACCCCGGTTGTCCAACAGCTGCACGTCGGCTTCCGACACGCCGCGCTTCCCCCGGACCCGCACGACGCGACCATGCTGGTGCAGGGCCGGGCGAACCACCTGCAGGTTGCCGTCGCAGGTGGCGCACTCGTCGGCGACAACCTGGGCAGCGCCCTCACCGCCGCCGGGGAGGACGCGCGCTACGCCGACCTTCTGTTCGTGCTCCTGGGGCTGCCCGGCTTGGCCCTGGCAGCCGTCGTGGCAGCGCTGGTGGTTGCGTTGGGCGCGGAGCGCCGACGCCGCGAGGTGGCGCTGCTGCGGTTGCGCGGGGCGACCGCAGCACCACTGCTGTGGATTGTGGGCGGTGAGGCGGCTCTCACGGCGACGCTCGGCGCCGCCCTCGGGCTTCCCCTCGCACTACTGGCGATCCGCCTGGCGTTGCCGACTGGGAGCTCGCTGTCGCCGGGCTGGACGGTGGCCGCGCTCGTCGGCGGCCTGCTGCTGGCCCTCGGCACGCAGGGCGGCACGGTGCTGCGGCTCGCTCTCGGGCGCGCGCAGTCGGGCGTCGCTGCCGAGGCGGCTCGTGGCCCGCGCACCGGCAACCCCTGGCCGCTGCGCGCCGGACTGGACGTGGTCCTGCTGGCCGGCGCAGCGGTCTCGTTCGCGCTGACCGCACGCAGCGGCTACCACGTCGTGCTCGCGCCGGAGGGCGTGCCGACCACGCAGGTGAACTATGCGGCGCTTCTGGGTCCGGCCTTGGCCTGGCCGGGCTTGGCTCTGCTGGTGTGGCGGCTCACCGCGCTCGTGAACGGGCGGCGGACCGGACGGTGGTCCGGCCAGCGCCGCGGCACCGCACCCGAGCTGGAGGCGGCAGCCATCCGCCGGCGCCGCCGGGTGATCGCGCGCGGGGCCGCCGGTCTGGCCGTCGCTCTCGGCTTGGCGGCGTCGACCGCGATCTTCACCGCCACGTACCAGACCCAGTCCCGGATCGACGTAGCACTGACCGTCGGCAGCGACGTGGCTGTGGTCGAGCCGCCCGGCTCCCGGGTCGGCCCCCACGCCGCGACGGCGTTGTCCCACGCCGCCGGGGTCCGCGCCGTGGAACCATTGCAGCACCGGTTCGCCTACGTCGGACCGGATCTGCAGGACATCTACGGCGTGCGCGCCGACACGTTCGCCCGCGTGGCGCCCCTGCAGGACGCCTTCGTCCCGGGCAGCACCATCAGCAAGACGCTCGCGGCGCTCGGTGCGACACCGGACGGTGTGCTGCTCTCCGCGGAGACGCTGCACGACTACCAGCTCCACTCCGGTGACCTGATCCGGATCCGGTTGCAGACCGGCGCCGACCAGACCTACCGCCCGGTGCCCTTCCACGTGCTGGGCCAGGTGACCGAGTGGCCGACCGCTCCCAAGGACAGCTTCATCGTCGCCAACGCCGCCTACCTGGCCTCGGCCACCGGCTCCGACGCGGTCGGCACGTTCCTGATGTCGACGAGTGATCCCACTGGCACTGCAGCGTCGCTGCACACGTCGTTGGTCGGCACCGGCGCCCAGGTGCAGGACATCTCGTCCGCCAGGGCCCAGGTGGCCAGCGCCTCCGGACTGGCCGCGACCGATCTGACTGGGCTGTCCCGCCTGGAGCTCGGGTTCGGATTCGTGCTGGCCCTGGCCTGTTCCGGGTTGGCGTTGCTCGGCGGCATCGTCGAACGGCGCCGGGGGCTGGTTCTCCTGGCGGCGTTGGGCGCCACCTCCCGTCAGCGCGGCCGGTTCCTTGTCACCGAGGCGCGGACGATGGTCGCCGCCGGGATCCTTGGCGGGGCGGGGATCGGCGTCGTGATCGCGTACCTGCTGGTGAAGGTGCTCAACGGCATCTTCGACCCGCCGCCTGCCGCGGCCACCGTGCCATGGAGCTACCTCGGGGTGCTCCTCGCCCTCGTGTGCGGCGTCACGGTCCTCGTTGTCACCGGCGTGGGGCGGCTGGTCGCTCGCGCCGGCCCCAGCGCGCTGCGGGACCTGTGAACTGGCCGTCGTCTGGCCGGATAGCGTCGGGTCGGGAGGCGCCGGCGTGAAGGTGCTGGTCATCGAGGACGACGTGCGGATGGCGGGCCTGCTGCGTCGGGGTCTCGAGCAGGAAGGGTGGGCGGTGGATGTCGTCGGAGACGCACTCGACGCCCGACACGCCGTCATCAGCACGCCCTACGACGCCGTGGTGTGCGACGTCGGCCTGCCCGGTGAGGAGTCCGGCCTCGACTGGTGCCGATGGCTGCGCCGGGAAGCCGTCTGGACGCCGGTGCTGATGCTCACGGCCCGCACCGAGGTGGCGGACCGGATCGCCGGCCTGGACGTCGGTGCCGACGACTACCTCGGCAAGCCGTTCGCCTTCGGCGAGTTGGCCGCACGGCTGCGGGCGATGCTCCGCCGCGGCGAGACCGCCCGTCCGGTCCTGCTGACGAACGGACAGCTTGAGCTGGATCCGGCCAGCCACGAGGTGCGCTGGCAAGGCCGGCGGGTCGAGCTGTCGCCACGGGAGTTCGCCCTGCTCGACTACTTCATGCGTCGATCGGGTGACGTCCTGCGCCGCACCGAGATCCTCGACCACGTCTGGGACTACGCCTATGACGGCACCTCCAACGTCGTCGACGTGTACGTCGGATACCTGCGCACCCGTCTCGCCGCGGCCGGCGCACCGGACCTCATCGACACGGTCCGCGGCGTCGGGTACCGGCTCGCGGCGCCGCCATGATGCGGGCGCCGCGCTCGCTGCGCGGTCGCCTGGTGCTCGGCGCCGTCGCCGTCGGGCTGGCTTTTGCCGCTGTGTTCGGTGCGGTCGCGACCCTGCGGCTGCACCAGGTCGAGGACGCCGCCGTCGACACCGCGCTGCGGACCAGGCTCGACCTCGTGCGCGACGAGGTGCGCCCCGACGGCACCCTGCGACCGGACCGCGGCAGCCCGCAGACCGACCTCGTCCAGGTCATCGGCCCCGACGGACAGGTCCTGACCAGCGGCCCGGCCCTGACCGGAGTACCACCTCTCGTCACCCTCGACGCGGTGCAGTCGCACGGGCCGTCCGGGGTACGCACCCGGCGATCGCTGCAGCACCCCGACATCGACCTCGCGGCCCTTGCCGTGCCACTCCGGCTGTCCAGCACCGGCGCCTCCCCGGCAGGAGCCGGCGCGCTGGTGGTGGCCGTCGACGCCGAGGGGTTCACCGCCGCCCGTGCCGACCTGCTCCGCCTGCTGCTCGCCGGCCTCGTGACCGTCGTACTCACCATCGCCCTGCTGTCCTGGGCGCTGGCCGGTCGGGCCTTGCGCAGCGTCACCACCCTGACCGAGGAGGCTGAAGGCATCCGGCCCGGGGACGTGGTCGACGGTCTCCCCGTCCCGGCCGACGACGCGGAGCTCGCCAGGTTGGTCGGTGCCCTCAACCGGATGCTCGCCCGGTTGCACGACAGCCACAACCGGGAGCTCGCGTTCGCTGCTGACGCCGGTCACCGGCTCCGGACCCCCGTGGCCACCCTGCGAGCCGAGGCCGAGCTGGCCCAGCGAGAGCCAGACCCCGCCCAGGTCCTGGCGGCCCTGCGCCGGATCGTCCGCGACGCCGACCAGTTGACGCTCATCGTCGACCGGATGTTGGCCCGCAACCGCTCCCGCTCCCGCGCCCCAGAACCACCCGTTCGCTTCGCCCTCGAGTCGGCAACAATCCGATGGGTCAGGCAGGCGCATCTGGACGGTGTCACGCTCGCGGTGGACCTGCCCACGGACCTGACCGACGACATCACGTGTCCCGATCTCGCCGACGTCCTGGAACCGATCGTCGACAACGCCATCCGGCACACCCCCCGCACGGGCCGCGTCGAGATGGTCGTCGACCTTCAGCGGGCCGCCGCCCGGATGACGGTTCACGTCACGAACACCGGAGGAGGGATCCCCCGCGAGCTCGCCCCGCAGATCTTCGACGCCTGGGTCAGCGGCCGCGACGCGAGCGAAGCCGGCGGCCTCGGCCTGTGGCTCGCGCGCGAGACCGCCCGCGACGCCGGCGGCGACGTCACTCTCGTCGACCCGGCACCCGGACGCACGACCTTCCGGGTCGTCCTGCCCTGCGCGCCAACCACGATCGGAGCATCGACCGCCACCGAGCGGCCACAACACGTCGGGACTGACCGGCAGGGTCCCTAGCAACGACCGTTCAGTGCTCAGCGCGTTCGAGGGGGTCGCTGTCGGCGTCCAGCCCCTCGAGCAGGGCCAGCAGCAGGCCGGCGAGGGGTGGCCGGGCCGCCATCACGAACGCCTCGCCGGCCGGGCGGCCGTGCAACCCCGTGACGCTCGCCCCCGCCTCGGCGGCCACCAGGCCGCCGGCGGCCAGGTCCCAGGGCATGAGCCCTTGCTCGTAGAAGGCGTCGACGCGCCCGGCGGCCACCGCGCACAGGTCCAGCGACGCCGCGCCGAAACGCCGTACGTCACGTACCCGCGGCAGCACCGCCTGGAGGATCTCGGCCTGGCGGGTCCGGCGCCGCGCGTCGTAGCCGAAGCCGGTCGCGACCAGGGCCAGCTCGAGCGGCGGCGGTCCGACGGCTTCGAGCCGGCGGCCGTCCAGCCACGCGCCCTCGCCGCGCAGTGCAGTCCAGGTCTCGCCCAGCACCGGGTTCACGACGACGCCGGCGACGACCTCGCCGCCGACCGCGGCGGCGATGCTGACGGCGTACGCCGGGATCTCGTACAGGTAGTTGACGGTCCCGTCGATCGGGTCGACCACCCAGCTGACGCCGGACGAGCCCTCGCGCTCCGAGCCTTCCTCGCCGAGGAAACCGTCATCGGGTCGGGCCGCTGCGATCCGCTCGACGATGAGCCGCTCCGAACGCCGGTCCATCACCGTGACGATGTCGGTCGCGGTGGTCTTCGTGTCGGCGACGCCCATGCCGCGCGGCCGGTCCTCGACGATCAGCCGACCCGCTTCGCGCGCGACGTCCATGGCGAGGGCCAGCAGACGGTGCGCCAGCTCGGGCTCGCCCGGCGGGGTGGTCGTCACGGCTTCATGCCCCGCACAGGGCCGGGCGCTGCGGGTCCCGGGCGTTCGGGCAGCAGCGCGCCGGACAGACGTCGTGGCTCGGCCCCAGGGCGCCGAGCGCAGCCCGGACCGGCTGCTCGCCGCGGGCCGCCGCCGCCCGCTCGAGGACGAGCTCGCGGACGGCCCCGACGAACGCCGGGTGGGTGCCGACCGTCGCAGCGCGGGTCACCGGGAGACCGACCCGGCGTGCCGTCTCGAGAGCCTCGGTGTCGAGGTCGAAGCGGACCTCCATGTGGTCGGAGACGAACCCGATGGGGACCAGGACGGCGGACGGGACCCCGCCGGCGGCCAGCTTCTCGAGGTGGTCGTTGACGTCGGGCTCGAGCCACGACTGGGTGGGTGGCCCACTACGACTGCAGAAGACCAGGTCGAGGTCGCGCCGGACGCCGGTGGCGACGTCGACGCCGGCGGCCACGGTCTCCGCCACGTCACGGTGCTGTGCGGTGTACGCGCCGCCGTCCGGTCCGCTGGTGTCGTCCATCGACGTCGGGACGGAGTGGGTGACGAAGACCAGTCGGGTGGCGTCGCGGACCTCGACCGGCAACGCCTCGACTGCGGTCACCGTGCTGGCAACCATCGCCTCGACGAACCCGGGGTGGTTGAAGTAGTGCCGGATCCGGTCGACGGCGGGCGCTTGCTCCCCGAGCGGAGCAACAGCGACGGCGAGGTCCTCGCGGTACTGCCGGCAGCCGGAGTACGACGAGTAGGCCGACGTGAGCAGCGCGAGGACCCGGCGGTGTCCGTCTGTGGCGATGC
This sequence comes from Actinomycetes bacterium, assembly GCA_036269735.1. Classification (GTDB taxonomy): domain Bacteria; phylum Actinomycetota; class Actinomycetes; order JACCUZ01; family JACCUZ01; genus DATBDW01. The sequence goes on along the minus strand of DATBDW010000247.1, from coordinate 1,721 downwards.
GCGCAAGCTCGTCGGTGAGGTACGGAGCCCAGTTGCGGTTGCCCCAGTAGACGGGCAGGTCGATGCCGTGGGCGGCGAGGTCGGCCCCGATCGCTGACACCAGCTCGCGGTTCTGCCTGTTGATCGGGCTGACCCCGCCGAACCGCTGGTAGTGCTCGGCCACCGCCAGGAGCCGGTCCCGCGGGATGGCGCGGCCACGGGTCACGTTCTCAAGGAACGGCAGCACGTCCTCGGACGCCTCGGGGCCACCGAACGAGACCAGGAGCAACGCGTCGAAGGGGTGGGGCGACGTCGTGGTGCTCACCGGCCGATCCTGCCAGACCCCTCCCGTACGGTCGGGTCGTGCTCGGGCCCTACCGTGATCTGCTCGCCACCCCGGGCGGGCTCCGGCTGTCCGCGTCCGCGTTCGTGGCCCGGCTTCCCATCGCCATGGTGGGGCTGGGCATCGTCCTGCTGGTCGTCGCCGAGACCGGGAGCTACGGGCGGGCCGGGGCGTTCTCCGCGACGTTCGCACTCGTCAACGCCTGCTCCGCGCCGGCCGTCGCCCGGCTCATCGACCGGTTCGGCCAGCGCCGGGTGCTGCTGCCCTCGGTGCCGGTGCACGCGGTCGCGCTGCTGGCCTTCGCCTGGCTGGTCGCCCACGGCGGCCCGACCTGGGCCCAGGTCGGCACGGTGATCGTCGCCGCCCTGCTTGCGCCGTCGATCGGTGCTCTCGTGCGGGCGCGCTGGGGCTACGTCCTGGGCGACGACCCCCGGCTGCACACCGCCTACGCCCTCGAGTCGGTGCTCGACGAGCTGATCTTCGTTCTGGGGCCGCTCGTCGTGACGGTCCTCGCCACCGACGTCGCGCCCGGGGCGGGCCTGGTCGCTGCTGTGGTCCTCGTTCTCGGCGGTACGGCGGCGCTGCTCAGCCACACCACGACCGAGGCTCCCGTGGTCCGGCACCTCGAGGCGCACCCGAACGCGCTGCGCTCGCGTGGCCTGCCGGCGCTGATGCTGGTCATGGTGTTCACCGGCGGCGTCTTCGGCGCTGTCGAGCTCAGTGCGGTCGCGTTCGCCGACCATGCCGGCCACCGGTCGCTCGCGGGTGCGCTGCTCGCGTGCTACGCCGGCGGCAGCATGGTCTCCGGTCTCGTCTTCGGAGCGATCCGTGGTGACCTCGCACCGCGCCGGTCGCTCGCCGTCGGCCTGGCGGTGATGACGGTGACCGCGACCGTCCTGCCGGCCGTGTCGTCTCTGGCGCTGCTCGCGCCGCTGCTCTTCGTCGCGGGTCTCGGCATCGCACCGTCGCTGATCTCCGGGTTCACGCTGGTCGAGCGCACGGTCCCCGCGCGCGCGGTCACCGAGGGACTGACCTGGCTCACCACTGCGCTGGTCGTCGGCTTCTCCGGATCGACCTGGCTGGCCGGCCGGCTGGTCGACAGCGCAGGGGTCGGCTGGGCCTTCGCGGTCGGCGCCATCTCGGCCGCCGTCGCGCTGGTGGTGGTCGCGGCGTCGTACCGCATGCTCGACGGCACTGGCGAGTTGTCGACATTCGACGCGACAGGCCGGGCGCGCCTGCCGGGCGGGGACGCGGGCTCGGCCTAGGCTCGCCCGCATCGGAGAGGTCCGCGAACGTCTCGACCAGGAGGCTGCAATGGGCGATCCCGTGACCGGGGTTGTGACCGAGACGGCCGGCACGCCGGCACCGGTCGTGAGCGACCTCCGGATCGTCGCGGTCA
>DATBDW010000246.1:0-30163 GCA_036269735.1 Actinomycetes bacterium | reverse complement strand
AATCAACCCTGGTCGACGCCGACTGGGTCGAGGCGCACCTCGACGACCCGTCGATCGTCCTCGTCGAGGTCGACGAGGACACCGCCGCCTACGACAAGAACCACATCCGCGGCGCGGTGCGCCTGGACTGGAAGAAGGACCTGCAGGACCCGGTCCGGCGGGATTTCATCGGCAAGGCCCAGTTCGAGGCGTTGCTCTCCGAGCGCGGCATCGGCAACGACGACACGATCGTGCTGTACGGCGGCAACAACAACTGGTTCGCCGCGTACGCCTACTGGTACTTCAAGCTCTACGGTCACGGCGACGTCCGGCTGCTCGACGGCGGCCGCAAGAAGTGGGAGCTCGACTCCCGCGAGCTGGTCGACGACACGGTGTCGCGTCCCGCGACGACGTACACCGCGAAGGAGCAGGACCGCTCGATCCGTGCGTTCCGCGACGAGGTCGAGGCAGCGATCGGCCAGAAGAACCTGGTCGACGTCCGCAGCCCCGACGAGTTCGCCGGCCGGCTGCTCGCTCCCGCGCACCTGCCGCAGGAGCAGTCACAGCGCCCCGGACACATCCCGACCGCGCGCAACATCCCGTGGTCGCAGGCGGCCAACGACGACGGCACCTTCAAGTCCGACGACGAGCTCGCCACGCTGTACGGCGACAAGGGTGTGGACCTCGCGAAGGACACCATCGCCTACTGCCGCATCGGTGAGCGCTCGGCGCACACCTGGTTCGTCCTGCACGAGCTGCTCGGCCAGCCCAACGTCAAGAACTACGACGGGTCCTGGACCGAGTGGGGCTCGCTCGTCGGCGTACCGATCGAGCTCGGTGACCAGTCATGACGGAGGTCGTCTGATGTGCGGTGCGAAGGCAGGCGGGCCCTCGACCGAGGGGCTGAACCTGAAGGACGAGGCAGTCGTGCAGGGCGTCGTGACCCGTGACGGGGAACCGGTCGCGGGCGCCTACGTGCGGCTGCTCGACAAGGGCGGCGAGTTCACCGCGGAGGTTCCGACGTCGGCAACCGGGCAGTTCCGGTTCTTCGCCGCGCCGGGCACCTGGACGCTGCGCACCCTGGCGCCCAGGGCCAGCCCGGTCGACCGGACGATCGTCGCGACCAAGGGCGAGGTCGCCGAGCTCGAGGTGCTCATCGCCTGACCGCTGTCCGGCCCGCACCGGATGATGCCTCGGGTGAGGCGTCGGAGACTCCCGTGGCGGGTACCCCAGTGCTGGGTGGTGGCCGGCGCTCTGCTGGTCCGTGCCGCGTGCACGGCCGCGGAGTCGTCGCAAGCCGGCCACCGCCCCGTCAGCCGGGCCGGTTCAAGAGCACCCGGTCCCCGGCCGATCATCAGCGGATGAGTCGTCGGGGGATCCCGGCCGTCTTGACGGCCGTCGCTGTGGCGCTCGTGGTCGCGATGGTGCAGTGGCCGTCGTCGGCGGCCGCGAGCGATCCGACCCCGCCGCTGCGGGCCTTCACGGCGCGCGTCGTGCGGGTCGTCGACGGCGACACGTTCATCGCGGCCCACTCGGGTCGCGAGGTGCGGGTGCGGCTGATCGGCGTCGACACCCCCGAGACGGTCAAGCCGGACTGGCCGGTCGAGTGCTGGGGATCACAGGCGTCGCGGCTCACCCATCGGCTGCTGCCGGTCGGGACGTCGGTCCGAGCCTCGTACGAGTCCGGCGGTCACCTCGACCAGTACGGCCGTGACCTGTGGGACGTCTGGCTCCCGGACGGGCGGTTCCTGTCGGCCGTCCTGGTACGCCGGGGGGCCGCCGAGGCGTTCGCCTACCGGCCGCAGGTGGCCCACGCGGTGTACCTCGCGCGGCTCGAGTCGCGGGCCCGGTGGACCGACGCCGGCTTATGGGGCCATTGCCCCGGCGTGGGCTGAGCGCCACCGTGTCGGCATGAGCCCTACCGGCGTACCCGCAGCGGACGGCGCCTGGGCCGGGCACACCGTCCTGACCACGCCGCGGCTGCTGCTGCGGACCTGGCGCCGCGACGACCTGCCGGCGTTCGCGGCGCTCAACGTCGACCCGGAGGTCGTCGAGTTCCTCGGCGGGGCACCCCTGGCGTCCGAGGAGTCGGACGGGATCGCGGAGTACGCCGAGGAGCTGTGGGCCGCAAAGGGGCTGGGCCTGCTCGCCGTGGAGCGCCGCGCGGACGGCGCCTTCCTCGGGTTCACCGGTCTGCACCGGTTGTGGGACTGGTACCCCGACGACATCGAGGTCGCCTGGCGGTTCGCCCGCGAGCACTGGGGACACGGCTACGCCACCGAGGCGGCCGCGGCCTGGCTGGCGCACGGGTTCGCGACCCGCGGGCTCGACCGCGTGATCTCGGTCACCGACCGCGAGCCACCCAACGTGCGCAGCATCGCCGTCATGCGCCGGCTCGGCATGGGCTGGGACCACGACGCCGAGCTGGTCGAGGACGGCGTGGCGATCTCTGCCGTCGTACACAGCATCACCGCCGCGCAGTGGCGGGCCGCGCACCCGGATCGTGGGGTCCCGGCGACGTAGACTCGCCGGGTGATCTCTTCCCTGGTCGTCGTCGCGCTTGTCGCCGTGTTCGCGCTCGTCGCGGGCGTGGCCGGCTGGACGGTGTGGCGGCTGTGGAGCGCCACCGACCCGGCGACCGGTGCACCGGTCGGCCCCGCCGGCCGCCCCAGCACGGAGGGCTGAGCCCTGGTCGAGCTGCGAGCTGACCTGCCGCTGCAGCTGATCCCGGTGTCCTGGCTGATCGGCACCTGGCGCGGTGTCGGCGTCGGCGGCTACCCGACGGTCCCGGAGTTCCGGTTCTCCCAGGAGGTCACCTTCAGCGAGCTGCCGGGCAAGCCGTTCCTCCACCACCTCAGCCGCAGCTGGCTGCTCGACGACGACGGCAACGAGGTGCGCCCGCTGGCACAGGAGACCGGCTACTGGCGACCCGAGGCCGACGGCGCGATCGAGCTGCTCCTCGCCCATCCCACGGGGTACGTCGAGGTGTGGGTCGGCACCGCCGACGGCGCGAAGATCGAGCTGAACACCGACGCGGTGGTGCGCACCAAGACGGCGAAGGACTACACCGCCGGGCACCGGCTCTATGGCCAGGTCAAGGGCGACCTGCTGTGGGCCTACGACATGGCGGCCATGGGCCACCCGCTGCAGCCGCACCTGTCCGCAACGTTGAAGCGGGTCTGATGGCTGCCTCCGACCTGCACGACGCGCTGCGCGCCAAGGGCTACCGCATCACCCCGCAGCGGCAGCTGGTGCTCGACGCGGTCACCGCGCTGGAACATGCCACGCCCGACGAGATCTGCGCCGAGGTGCAGCGCACCGCGTCCGGCGCCGGCGTCAACCTCTCGACGGTCTACCGGACGCTCGAGCTGCTCGAGGAGCTCGGCCTGGTGACCCATGCGCACCTGGGGCACGGTGCGCCGACGTACCACGCGGCCAACATCGTCGACCACCTGCACCTGGTGTGCCGCGACTGCGGGGCGGTCATCGAGACCGACGTGTCGCTCGCCGACCCGCTGGTCCGCGAGCTCGCCGACCGGCACGGGTTCGAGACCGACGTGTCCCACTTCGCGGTCTACGGCCGCTGCCGGGGGTGCGCGTCATGACGGCACCCACGACGCCGACGACACCGGCGACCCCGACCGCGAAGAGCCCGCTGCTGTCCCGCCCCGGCGCGGTCGAGGCCGACCCGCCGGACGCCGGCGTCGCGGCGCACTACGGGGACCCGTTGCGCGAGCAGCGCGCACTGCTCGCCGGCGAGGCATCGGTCGACCTGTCGCACCGGCCGGTCGTGCGGGTGTCCGGCGCCGACCGGCTGACCTGGCTGCACTCCTTGACGTCCCAGCACGTCGAGTCGCTGGCACCCGGGGACTCGACGGAGGCGCTGCTGCTCTCGCCGCACGGACACGTCGAGCACGCGCTGTACCTGGTCGACGACGGCGCTGCGACGTGGCTGCACGTCGAACCCGGCACCGCCGAGGGCCTGGTGACCTGGCTCGAGTCGATGAAGTTCTGGTCGCAGGTCGAGGTCGAGGACCTGTCCCCGTCGTACGCCGTGGTGCTCACGCCGACCGGCGTACCCGGAGCGCCGTCCCGGCCGGTCGCGCACGGGGTCGAGTCGTTCGTGCCGCGCGAGCAGCTCGGCGACGTCCTCGCCGGTCCGCTGGCCGGCGTGTGGGCGCTGGAGGCGCTGCGCGTCGCCGACGGTCGCCCCCGGTTCGGTTTCGAGACCGACCACCGCACCATCCCGCACGAGGTGGGCTGGCTGGAGACCGCGGTGCACCTGGACAAGGGTTGCTACCGCGGGCAGGAGACCGTTGCGCGGGTGCACAACCTCGGGCGCCCGCCGCGCCGCCTGGTGCTGCTGCACCTCGACGGCAGCGACTCGGTGCTGCCGGCCCCTGGCGAGCCGGTGCTCCTGGACGGGCGTGAGGTCGGGCGGGTCACCTCCAGCGCGCGCCACTTCGAGCTCGGCCCCATGGCGCTGGCTGTGGTGAAGCGGTCCACCCCCGTCGACGTACCCCTCGTCGCCGGCACGGTCGCCGCCGCCCAAGAGGCCCCCGCCCCGGCCTGACCCTCGAGAGGTGACGGGCGGCCCTCTCCGCTGTGGGTGGCGCGCGTCAGGACAGGCTGTGGATGAGGGGCACCGACCGCCGTCCGGGTCTTGCCCTTACGCGTGCGTCGACTGGCGCGAAGCGGCTTCCTCTGTACCGGTAAAGCACAGCCGCGACGCGCCACTCGACGCAGGCGACGGGCCTGGTCAGAGGTCGAGCAGCACAGTGACCGGGCCGTCGTTGACGAGGGCCAGCGCCATGTCGGCTCCGAACACGCCGGTGGCCACCTCGGTACCGGCCGCGCGCAGGGTTGCGACGACGTGCTCGACGAGCGGCTCGGCGACCGGTCCGGGAGCGGCGGCGTTCCAGGTGGGCCGGCGGCCCTTGCGGGTGTCTCCGTACAGCGTGAACTGGCTGACCACCAGCACCGGTGCGCCGGTCTCGCGGGCGGAGCGCTCGTCGTCGAGGATCCGCAGGTCGAGCACCTTGGTGGCCAGCCGCATCGCGAGCTCCTCGGTGTCGCTGTGCGTGACTCCGACGAGTACCACGAGTCCCTGGCGGTGGGCGTCGAGGCGCCCGACCACGTCGCCGTCGACGGTCACGCTGGCCCCGCGGACGCGTTGGACGACGGCTCGCACCGGATCATCATCCACGGCGCAGGTCGGTGCCGCCCCGCGCCTTCGGTCCACTCGGTCGGCCCGGGTCTTCCTCAGCCGCGACCGAACAAACCCTTGCGCTTCTTCTTGTCCGCCGTGGTGGGCGTCTGCCGGTGCGCCGGCGGGGGCGGCGCGCTCGACGGCACCTCGTCGTCGTTGCTGAAGCCGAGGCTGGAAAGCTCGCGCAGCAACATCGCGGTGTCGGTCTGCTCCCGGGCGACGTACGGCGGCGGCTCCTCGGTGAGCGCTTCCCCGACCTCGGGCTCGGCCGCTGCAGCCGCCACCTCGGCCTCGGCCGGCGGGCCGGCGTGAGCATTGCGGGTGAGATCGGTCAACAGGTTCGAGGCGTGTTGGGCCAGCGCCCGGGGGTTGTCGTCCGGCGACGGGGTCGGCTCGGGTACGGCGGCCACGTCGGCCAGGGCTCGCGCTGCCTCCTCGAGGGCGAGGCGCTCCACCTCAGCGTGGGCAGCCCGCTCCTCGGCGACGCGCTGGGCCTCGGCCAGCTCCGCGGCCATCCGCTCGGCATCGTCGTGGGCAGCCCGATCGGCGGCAAGCCGGTCGGCTTCGGCGCGCTCGGCGGCGGCCCGCTCGGCGGCAAGCCGGGCGGCTTCGGCGCGCTCGGCGTCGGCCTGCTCGGCTTCGGCGCGCTCGGCGTCGGCCTGCTCGGCGGCGGCCCGCTCGGCGGCGACCCGCTCGGCTTCGGCGCGCTCGGCGGCGACCCGCTCGGCTTCGGCGCGCTCGGCCTCGGCCTGCTCGGCGGCGGCCTGCTCCGTCTCGGCCCGCTCGGCCTGGGCCTGCTCGGCGGCGACCCGCTCGGCGGCGGCCCGCTCGGCTTCGGCCCGGTCTGCCTCGGCCTGCTCGGCGGCGACCCGCTCGGCCTCCGCGGCGGCGATCGCCTCGGCGGCCTCGGCGGCCATCCGGTCGGTCTCGGCGCGCGCCTGACGCTCGGCCTCCTCCCGGGCGATGCGTTCCGCCTCCCGGCGCACCTCGGCCTCGGCGGCCTCCTGCGACCGGCGGGCGGCCTCCTCGGCCAGCTCGCGCTCGGCCTGCTCGCGGGCTGCCTGCAGCTCCGACTCGGTCCGAGCGGCCTCGCGGTCGAGCCACTGCCGGTGATCGGCCCACGCCTCGTCCTCGGCCGCGGCGCGAGCCGCGTCGAGCCACGTTCGGTGATCGGCCCAGGCGTCGTCCTCGGCGGCAACGCGGGCCGCGTCGAGCCAGACCCGATGGTCGGCCCAGGCATCGCCCTCGACCATGGCCCGCTGGTGGGCGAGCCACTGTCGGTGGTCGGCCCAGGCGTGCTCCTCGGCGGCGGCACGTGCCGCGGCCAGCCAGACCCCGTGGTCGGCCCACGCGTCGTCCTCAGCCGCAGCCCGGAGTCCGTCGAGCCACTGTCGGTGGTCGGCCCAGGCGTGCTCCTCGGCGGCGGCGCGCGCCGCGTCCAGCCACGCCCGGTGGTCGGCCCAGGCGTCGTTCTCGGCCGCGTAACGCTCGCGGGCCTCGCGGTCGTGACGCGCCTGCTCGTTGGCGTCCGCCTCCTCGCGCTCCGCCTGCGCGGCGGCGGCCCGGCGGTTCGTAGCGGCCTCACGTGCCCGGTCGGCCTCGGCGAGCATCTCGGCCCGCGCCTTGCGGCGTGCGTCGGCGCGCTCGCCGCGGGAGCTGGCCTCCTTCCGGGCCAGCGCCTCCAGCTCGCGGTGCAGGATCTCCGCCTCGACCAGGCGCTTGTTCTCCGCGGAGACGTGGTGCTCGTCGGCCTCAGCCCGCTCGGCTTCGGCCCGCTCGGCGGCCGCATGTTCAGCGGCGACCTCCTGCTCGTCTGCGGCCCGGTCGGCCTCGGCGCGCTCGGCTGCCTCGCGGGTCTCCAGCTCCTCCAGACTCACGACGGGCAGCACCAGCTCGACCGTCGGCTGCTCGTCGTCGTTCTCGACGACGAGATCGGTGATCTCGGGCCCGAAGTCCGTGGCTCCAGAGTCGCTGTGCTCGGTGTCGTGGTCGCTCTCGTCCGCGGGGGTCTCGGCAACCCTGGTTGGAGCCGCGTCGGGTACGGCGACGAGACCGGCCTCCACGAGACGCATGACGACCTGCCCGGCCTCGAACATGGTGAAGCCGCACTCACCGGCCAGGTCGGTGACGGTGCGGGCGCCGTCCACCTTGCACAGCAGGGCCCACTCGTTCGGTCCGAGCGCGGCGTCGTCGGAGGGCGACGCGGCAGCCAGGGACGGTACGACGTCGGGGCCACCGGTCGTGGCCACGATGGTCTCCCAGGTGGTCGCGCGGGCGGCCAGGTCGTCGAGCAGCTCGGCGACCGGGGTCGGCGGGGCGACGTCCTGGCGGGTCTTCTTGTTCTTGCGGAACTTCCAGGCGGCCACCGGCCAGCCCAGCAGGTCGGTCAACGCGTCCTTGAGGTGCTCGACCACGAACTCCTCGACGACCGAGAGCTCGACGTACCCGAGGTGGACCAGCAGCTCGCCCAGCCGCCAGCCCTGCAGCTCGGTGCGCTGGATCTCCAGGGCCTCGGAGAGGGCTTCGGGGGTGAGGGCGCCTCGGGACATCAGCCGGACGCCGAGCATGACGCGCCGGCCGGGGACGCTGACGGCGTACACCTGGCCGTCGCGCAGGTAGACCTCGGCCTCGTCGCCCTCCTGGTCGCGGACCAGGAGGCAGCCGGTCCCGGCCGAGGCCGCCACGTCTCGCAGCGCGGACTCGACGGTGTGGGTGAGGAGGGCACCCTCGGGCACGAGCTACCTCCTTCACCGGTCTCGGTCATGCCCACGCGGGCCATGACGGGTCGGACCCGCGGCCTCCGGCGCAGCGCGCAGGAGTCTGTGGGTCCTAGTTCGCATCGGCAGGACCGGCCGGAGTGTTGAGCGGGCCGTCGGCACCAAGTTCGTGGTACGCCGAGCGGGCCAGGCGGCCCCACGCCGGTTCGCGCGACTCGGCTCCGGCGGCGCCCCCGGACGTGACACGATGCCTGGGTGGCGCCCCCGCCTGCCCGCACGCTCATCACGGTCGCCCCCACCGGGGCCGAGACCGCGAAGTCGGACGCCCCGGGGCTGCCGGTCACGCTCGAGGAGCTCGTCGGCACGGCGAAGGCCTGCGAGGCGGCCGGCGCCGGCCTGGTCCACGTCCACATCCGCGACGACGACGCCCGCCCGACCCTGGACCTGGGCCGGCTGCGGGCCACCGTCCAGGCGCTGCGCGAGCAGACGTCCCTGGTCGTGCAGCTCAGCACCGGCGGCGCGGTCACCGACCCGTTCGACACCCGGCTGCGGGTCCTCGAGGCCGAGCCCGACTCGTGCTCGCTGACCTGTGGCACCACCAACTTCGGCGACGACGTGTTCAGCAACCCGTGGCCGTTCGTGGCCGAGCTCTACCAGCGGACCCAGGCCGCCGAGGTGGTGCCCGAGTTCGAGCTCTTCGACCTCGGCCACGTCACGTCGATGAACCGGCTGCTGGACACCTACGGGCCGCCGTACGGCGGGCACGTGCACGCCGACCTCGTGATGGGTGTTCCAGGCGGCATGCCCGGTACGGCGGCGGCGCTGGTCGCCGCCGTCGCCGCCCTGCCCGAGGGGTGCTCCTGGAGCGCCACCGGCATCGGGCGCTCGACGCTGCCCGTCGCGCTGGCCGCCCTCTCGGCGGGCGGGCACCTGCGGGTCGGCATGGAGGACACGCTGACCCTCGCCAAGGGCCGCCCCGTGCGCGCCAACGAGGAGCTCGTCACCCGGGCCGCCGAGCTGGCGACCCTCGCGCAACGGCCACCGATGACCACCGACGACGTGCGCGCCCTCCTGCGCACCAAGGACCGCACAGGGGAGACCGCATGACCACCCACGAGCCCTACCCGAACGGCCGCCGGCGCATCGACAAGGTGCTTGCCGAGGGCTACGCCGACAACCTGGCCGGCCTCGACCTCGACGAGCTGCGGACCCGCCGCCGGGAGGCGGAGCAGGAGGAGGCCGACCTCTCCTACGTGCGCCGGATGCTGCAGGGCCGGATGGACATCCTGCGCGCCGAGCTGGCCCGCCGGGCCGGCGGCGGCGACAAGATCGTCGAGCATCTCGCCGGCGTGCTCGCCGACTCCTCGCGCAGCGACCACGGCCTGGGCCGGTTCCTGCGGGTCGAGCCGTCGCGGGTCGACGAGCACCGCCGGCTGGTCGAGCAGATCATCGCCGACGTGGGAGTCTCCGACGTCGCGCACCACTCCGACGAGGAGCTGCGCGAGTCCCTCGGCCGGCTGGAGTCCTTCGAGCACGGCATCTCCGAGGACCGCAGGTCGGTGCAGACCGTGATGGACGCGCTGACCGCCGAGGTTGCGGCCCGCTACAAGAGCGGCAGCGCGAGCGTCGACGACCTGCTCGTCGAGGGCTGAGCCCGGCTCCGTAGGGTCGGCGGCGTGCCGCAGACACCCGATTCTCCCGTCGCTCTGCTGGCCGACGTCGTGAGGTCCGGCTTCGTCGAGGGTCACCACCGGGGCAGCGTCATCGCGTTGGCCGCCGACGGCTCGCGGGTCCTCGCTCTCGGCGTACCCGATGCGCCCGTCTTCCCTCGCTCGTCCAACAAGCCGCTCCAGGCGGTCGGGATGCTCGGGGCCGGCCTCGAGCTCGATGGCGAGCTGCTGGCGCTCGCCTGCGCGAGCCACTCGGGCGAGCCCTTCCACATCGACGGGGTACGCCGGATCCTGGCCGGCGCGGGGCTCAGCGAGGCCGACCTGCAGACGCCGCCGGACTGGCCGGTCGACGAGATCGCCAAGCTCGACCTCGTCCGGGCCGGCGCCACGAAGGCACCGGTGTTGATGAACTGCAGCGGCAAGCACGCCGCGATGCTCGCGACCTGCGTGGCCAACGGTTGGGACACCGCGACCTACCGCGACCCGGAGCACCGGCTCCAGCGGGCCCTGCTCGCGGCCGCCGAACGGCTGGCCGGCGCGCCGGTCGCGGCCACCGGCGTCGACGGTTGCGGTGCGCCGCTGTTCGCGCTGTCGCTGACCGGTCTGGCCCGGGCGTTCGCGGCGGTCGCCACGGCTGCTGCGGGCACCGCGGAGCACCGGGTCGCCGAGGCCATCCGGGCCTGTCCGGCGTGGGTCGGCGGGACCCGGCGCGACGTGACGGCGCTGATCGCCGGCGTACCCGGCCTGATCGCGAAGGACGGCGCCGAGGGTGTGTATGCCGCCGCGCTGCCGGACGGTCGAGCCGTCGCGCTCAAGGTCGAGGACGGCACGCAGCGGGCCCGGCCGCCGGTCATGGTCGCCGCGCTGCGGGCGCTCGGGGTGGACGAGCCGGTGCTCGACGAGCTCGCCGAGGCGGAGCTGCTCGGCGGCGGTCAGCCCGTCGGCTCGGTCCGCGTCGCGTTCTGACGCTCCGGCACCGGGCAGGGTGCCGGGATGAGTGATCAGCTGACCGCCGGCGTCGTCGTGCTCGGGGCCGGATCGGGCGGGCAGCCGGTCGCCGAGGCGTTGGCCGCCGAGGGCGTCGACGTCGTGGTCGTCGAGGCGTTCCGCGTCGGCGGCGAGTGCCCCTACGTCGCCTGCATCCCGAGCAAGGCGCTGCTGGTGGCGGCGGCGGCCGGTGTCGGCTGGGCCGAGGCGGTGCGCCGGCGCGACGCCGCGGCCGAGCAGCGCGATGACTCCGGCTCGGCCGACGGCATGGTCCGCACGGGCGTCCGGCTGGTCCGCGGCACCGGCACCGTGACCGGTCCCGGCACCCTCGACGTGGTCATCCCCGACGGGGACCGGGTGGAGCTGCGCTGGACCCGCGCCCTCGTCGTCGGCTCCGGCAGCGCACCGGTCGTCCCGCCGGTCGACGGCATCGACGCGCTGCCCGCCGGCACGCTGTGGACCAGCGCCGACGCGCTGTCCGTGACCGAGCGTCCCGACCGGCTGCTCGTGCTCGGTGGCGGGGCGGTCGGCTGCGAGCTGGGGCAGGCGTTCGCCCGGCTCGGTAGTGAGGTCACGCTGGTCGAGGTCGCGCCGCGCCTGCTGGCCGGCGAGCAGCCCTGGGTCGGTGATGTCATCGCCGGAGGTTTGCGCCACGACGGCGTCGACGTCCGCCTCGACGCCGATCCGACCCGCGTCGAGCCGCGCGACGGCGGCGTGCGCCTGCACCTCGCCGACGGCAGCACCGTCGACGTGGACCGGCTGCTGCTGGCAGGCGGCCGGCGCCCGCGTGGCGACGGGCTCGGACTGGAGACGCTCGGGGTCGAACCGGACGACGGGGCGCTGCGCGTCGACGCGCGCTGCCGGGTGCTGGGCGTACACGGCGCACTTCCCGACGTGTACGCCGTCGGCGACGTGACGGGCGTCGCGCCGTACACGCACACCGCGAGCTACCAGGCCGAGATCGTCGCCGACCGGCTGCTCGGCCGCGGCCGGGACGCGGACTACCGCGCGGTACCGCGCGTGGTCTACACCGACCCGTCGGTCTTCTGCGTCGGCGTCACCGAGACGACCACGGGCCGTGCCGTGGTCACCGCCGCGGTCGACGTCGAGGACACCGCCCGCGCCTTCGTCGAGCGCCCGCAGCACGCCGGCCGGGTCGAGCTGCTCGCCGACCCCGACGGCACACTGGTCGGCGCGGCCGTCGTCGCCCCACACGCAGACTCGTGGGCCGGCGAGCTGGCGCTGGCGGTGCGCGCCGGCGTACCCGTGTCCCTGCTTGCTGACCACGTCCACCCGCACCCCGCCTGGTCCGAGGCGCTGCATCCCGTCAGCCGGGCGCTGGCCACCAAGCTCGCCGCTGTCGCCGACGACACCTAGATCTGGGTCGGACAGTGCTCACCCGACGGCGGCTCGGACACCGATCCTGCCGCCAAGGGCCGTCGATGCATCCCCATTAGGGTCGACACCGATGTGAGCGAGGACCTGCTGTACGACGACGAGGTGCGCCTGCCAGGCGGCCCGCGCCTCGCGCTGCGCCGAGCGGACGGAGCCGGGCGGCCGTTCCTGCTCGTACACGGCCTGTCCTCCAACGCGCGTCTCTGGGACGGCACCGGTCACGAGCTCGCCGCCGCCGGTCACGAGGTCGTCGCCGTCGACCAGCGCGGGCACGGGCGCTCGGAGCAGGTCGACGGCGGCTACACGACGCCGCAGTGCGCGGCCGACCTCGCTGCGCTGTGCACAGAGCTGGGGCTCGTCGGCGACCGGGCGCCGGTCGTGGCCGGGCAGTCGTGGGGCGGCAACGTCGTCCTGCACCTCGCCGCCGAGCACGGCGGCGTCGCGGGCGTCGCCTTCGTCGACGGCGGCTTCATCTGGCTGGGCGCGCGGTACCCGACCTTCGAGGAGTGCTGGGCCGAGCTCGCGCCGCCGCAGCTGGACGGGGTGAGCCTCGCCGAGCTCACCGAGCGGTTCCGGGGGTGGTTCGCCGACTTCCCACCCGAGGGCGTCGACGGGCAGCTCGCCAACCTCACCGAGGTCGACGGTGTCGCGCGCGCGCGGCTGACCCGCGAGCACCACCGCGAGATCCTCCGGTCGCTGTGGGAGATCGACCCGCGGCCGCTGTTCGGCAAGGTCGACGTACCCGCGCTGGTCGCCGTCGCGGCGCCGGCGGACGGCGACGACCCCCGCGAGGGGTGGCGGGCCGGGGTCGAGCAGCTGCCCGACGTCGTCGTGTCCCGCTACGTCGGCGCCCACCACGATCTGCACGCCCAGCAGCCGGACCGGATGGCCGCCGACCTGCTCGCGCTGGCCGAGCGAGCCGAACGCGCAGAAGGGGTACGTCGGTGAGTCGCATCGTCGTCATGGGCTCGGGCGAGACGGCGCCCACCATGGTCAAGGTGCACCGCGAGGTGTTCGCCGCCTGCCCGCCCGGGCCGGCCGTGATGCTGGACACCCCGTTCGCGTTCCAGATGAACCGCGACGAGCTCGTCGCCAAGACCCGCGCCTACTTCGCGCAGAGTGTCGGGCGCGACGTCGACGTCGCCGTGTGGTCGGGCACCGAAGGGCCGGCGCAGGAGGAGAAGTCGCTCGCGTTGTTGGACCGTGCAGCCTGGGCCTTCGCCGGTCCGGGCAGCCCCACCTACGCCCTGCGCCGGTGGCATGGCACTCGGGTGCCGGCCGCGCTGGCCGGCGTGGTTCGCCGCGGCGGCACCGTCGTCCTCGGGAGCGCGGCCGCGGTCACCCTCGGGTCGCACGCCGTACCGGTCTACGAGATCTACAAGGTCGGCGCGGACCCGTCGTGGGCCGACGGCCTCGACCTGCTCGACGAGCTGACCGGCGTCGCCGCCGCGGTGGTGCCGCACTACGACAACAAGGAAGGTGCGACCCACGACACGAGGTACTGCTACCTCGGCGAGGAGCGGCTCGCTCTCCTGGAGGAGTCCCTGCCCGACGAGGTCGGCGTCCTCGGTGTGGACGAGCACACCGCGATGGTCATCGACGTGGAGGGCCGGACCATGACGGTGAGCGGAAACGGGCTGGTCAGCGTCCGACGGCGCGCGACCACGACGACGTTCGCGGCGGGCGAGTCGATCGGGCTCGACGAGCTGTCCGCGCTGCTGCGCGGCGAGCGGGCCGCGGCTGCACGGGGAGCGGCCGCCGGCGTACCCGAGAGGACGGCGGAGGCGGCCGCCACCAGCGAGCCGGTGGCCTTGTCGCTGCGGGCCGAGGCGGACCGGGCTCGGACCGAGTTCGAGGCGGCGCTCGCTGCGCGCGACGCCGACGGCTGCGTCGCCGCGGTCCTCGGCCTCGAGCAGGCGATCGCGGACTGGCAGAGCGACACCTTGCAGAGCGACGACGCCGACGAGGCGCGTCGGGTGCTGCGCGCGCTGGTCGTCCGGCTCGGCGAGCTCGCCGAGCGCGGCGCGGCCGACCCCGCGGTCGGTGTCGCGCCGTTCGTCGAGGCGTTGATCGACGTGCGCCGGGCGGCCCGCGACAACAAGGACTTCGGCACCTCCGACCTGGTCCGCGACCGCCTGGTCGCCGCCGGCGTCGAGGTCCGCGACACCCCCGACGGCACCGAGTGGACACTCTCGTCGTGACCGGCCGCCCGGACCCGGTCGCCTACCTCGGCGAGGTCGCGCGGTCGGCGCAGGGCCGCGACTACAAGGCGGCAGTGGTGGAGAGCCTCGAGCTCGCTCCGGGTCTGGTCGTGCTCGACGTCGGCTGCGGTCCCGGCACCGACCTCGCAGCGATGGCGGGGCTCGTCGCGCCCGACGGCGTCGTCATCGGTGTCGACAACGACGAGCGGATGGTGAACGAGGCCGCACAGCGCACCGCCGACCTGCCAGGGGTCGAGGTACGCCGGGGCGATGCGCACGCGCTGCCGCTGGCCGACGCTTCGGTCGACCGCGCGCGCACCGACCGGCTGCTGCAGCACGTGGCCGACCCCGGCGCCGCCGCGGCGGACATCGCCCGCGTGCTGCGGCCGGGCGGTGTGGTGGCGTTCGCGGAGCCCGACTGGGGGACGCTCGTCATCGACGCGGGTGACGACATCGGCCGGTCGGTGTCGCGGGCGTTCGTGCACTGGACCTGCGAGCAGGTGGTGCGCAACGCGACGGTGGGCCGGTCGCTGGCCCGCCACGCATCGGGTGCCGGGCTCTCGGTGCGAGCGGTGTCGGCGTACCCCTCGGTGTGGACGACGTTCGAGACCGCAGACCGGGTCCTCGGGCTCACCCGCAACTCCGCGAGCGCGGTCGACGGCGGATACCTCGATGGCGCGGACCGCGACGCCTGGCTGACCGGGCTGGCGGCCGGCCCCGTCGTCGCGGCGGTGAGCCTCTTCGTCGTGGCGGCCGTGAAACCGGTCACACCGGTGTGAGCCAGGTCACCTAGATCCCTGCTTGCTGGGTGCTTGCCACAGTTAGCACGAGGGGTAAGACTAGGGCCGTGGCAACGTTGAAGGTCTCCTCGCTGGGGGAGTACATCCGCGAGCAGCGCGAGTCGGCGCAGGTGTCCCTGCGGCAGCTCGCGAAGACCGCTGGCGTGTCCAACCCCTATCTCAGCCAGATCGAGCGGGGGATGAAGAAACCCAGCGCCGACATCCTGGCGCAGATCGCCCGGGGCCTGCGCATCTCGGCCGAGACGCTCTACGTGCACGCCGGGATCCTCGACGAGCGCGAGCCGAGTGACGTGGTCGCTGCGATCCTGGCCGACCCGGCGATCGGCGAGCGGCACCGGCGCATCCTGCTCGACGTCTACGCGTCGTTCCGCGCCGAGCACGCCGCCGACGTCATCGCGCACAGCGCCCCCGCGGCGAAGAAGGCGTCAGCCAAGAAGACGTCAACCAAGACGGCCGGCACGACCAAGGCGACGAAGACGTCCGCGACGAAGACTTCCGCGAAGAAGGCCACCGCGAAGAAGACCACCCAGACCCGCACCACCCCCACCCAGTGAAGGAGTGCACATGAGCATCACCCGCAGCAAGCCGTTCTACGCCGTCGCCGGCGTCACCGACGCCGCCGTGAAGTCCCTGCGCGAGGTGCCCGCCAAGCTTCCCACCGTGCGCATCGAGCGCAAGGACGTCGAGAAGGCCGTCGAGAAGGCCGTGGCGAACCTGCAGGCCGAGGCCGTCGCGTTCCCGTCGAAGGCGCAGTCGACCGCGGTCGGTCTGGCCGGCGAGGTCGTCGGCCGCGCGGACTCCGTCTACACCGACCTGGTCGTGCGCGGCCGCTCGGTCGTCACCCGGATCCGTCGCCAGAAGGCCAGCCAGGACCTCTCGGCGCACGCCGCGACGACCGTGCGGCGTACCAAGGCGACCTCCACGTCCGCGCAGAACACGGCCGGTGAGACGACGCGGACCGCGAAGAAGGCGGCGACCCGCACCAAGTCCACCGCCGCCAAGAAGAGCGCCACCACGCGCAGCACCGCCAAGTCGGCCACCACGTCGGCGCGCAAGACGGCGGAGTCGGCTGTCCGTGCGACCAC
This sequence comes from Actinomycetes bacterium, assembly GCA_036269735.1. Lineage (GTDB taxonomy): Bacteria > Actinomycetota > Actinomycetes > JACCUZ01 > JACCUZ01 > DATBDW01. The sequence goes on along the minus strand of DATBDW010000246.1, from coordinate 14,120 downwards.
GGACGGCGCTGACAAGCTCGGCCGCTGACTTCCAGCAGTCGCTGCACTGGCAGTACCTGCACGACCCTCGCGCCGCCGCCCGCACATCGCGGGCGGCGGCGCGACTGCGTCGGTGCCCCGGGTCAGGCCGACGTCGGTACGGCGGTGAACATCCAGCAGCCGTAGGCCACGTTGCGGCTGTGCACCTGCACGACGCCCGGCTCGGCGAGTACCTGGGCCAGGGCCGCCTCGGGGTCGGTGCCGTCGTGGGTGCGCGTCGCAGGATGGATCCAGCCGCGCGCGTCGTAGGCCCGCAGCACCTGGGGCCGGTCGAGCCACTCCCGCGGGTAGCCGGTCATCGGCGGCGCGGGGCAGGTCCGGGCGTGCGCGAACACGGGGCCGACCTCGCGGTAGGGGCTCGCGGGCAGCGGGGGCGCGTAGCCGAACAGCACGAGCTCCTCCCCCTCCCGCGCATTGCGTAGGCAGCAGCGGACCGGCTCCCCGCCCTCGGCGACGAGGAGGACCGGCGGGTTGCCGGAAACGTCCATCCCGCCGCTACGGACGATGTCGAGCGCCTCGGCCGGCAGGCCGTCGATGCGCGCGCCGGGGGTGGAGCGGGTCGTGCCGGTCGTCGGGGTCGATGTCTGCGCCGTTGAGGTCATGCCACCAGCCTGGGACGGCGGCCGTCGCGGGTCTGGCGGGCATCGGACATGGCGCTGGTGCGCAGCAGCGCGGTCGGCCCGATAGCCTGGCCGGCGTGGACCTCGTCGGCACCGTGCAGACCTTCGTCCTGCTCATCCTCGGGATCGGGTCGCTGATCCTCACGGGCTACGCGTTCATCGACGTCCTGCGGCACAAGGGCACCCTGTTCCCGCACGCGGGCCGGCTCTCCAAGGGCGTCTGGCTGGGCATCCTGGGCGCTGCGTTCCTGATCGCGATCCTGTCCTTCGCGAGCCCTAACACCGTCGGCATCCTCAACGTCGCCGGCGTCATCGCCGCCGGGGTCTACCTCGCCGACCTGCGGCCCAAGCTCCGGTCGCTCGGCGGCGGTCGCGGGTCGTCGAACGGTCCCTACGGGCCCTACTGACCCGGATGAGCCACGAGTCGCACGGCCGCACGACTCGGCTGGAGCTGACCGACCAGACGCTGCGCGAGTGGGACGCGACGGTCCTGGACGCGAGCCCCGAGGGGATCGTGCTGGACCGCTCGGCGTTCTATCCCGGCGGTGGCGGCCAGCCACCCGACCACGGCGTGCTGCTGTGGGGCGGCGTGCAGACCCGCATCGTCGGCGTACGTCGTGGTGACGACCTGGTCCTGGTGCCCGCGGAGGACGACCCCGTCCCGCCTTCGGGTACGCCGGTGCGCGGGGCCGTCGAGGACGCTCGGCGTACCGCTCTCATGCGCACCCATTCCGGCCTGCACCTGCTCTCCGGCGTCGTGCTGCGCGACTTCGGGTCGCTGGTCACGGGCGGCAACATGGCGCCGCTGGAAGCCCGGATGGACTTCAACCTCCCCGACGTCCCGGAGGGGTTCAAGGAGCGCGTCGCCGAGGCGTGCGCGGTCGAGGTGGCGGCCGACCGGGCGATCGAGGTGAGCAGCCTGCTGCGCGAGCAGGCCTTCGCGACGCACCCCGACCTGATCCGCACCGCCACCGACCTGCTGCCGGCCGACCTCGAGGTGGTGCGCATCGTCGACATCGTCGGGCTCGACACCCAGGCCGACGGCGGCACGCACGTCGCATCCACCTCCCAGATCGGCCGGATCGACGTCGTCAAGGTCGAGAGCAAGGGCAAAGGGTTCCGCCGCCTGCGGATCCGTCTCACCGACGCTTGACGGAAGTCGGGCTTAGCGGGCCCTTCACGACAAACCAGATCGACCCGACGTCAGTTGCTGATCCAGGTAGTTGACCGCGGGCGCCGCGTGGTGAACGGTGCGGATTGCATGCGCCTCGCTGGTGGGTGGGACGGCACACGCCGTCGTCAGTGGTGCATCGGAGAGCCGGAGTGGTCCGGCTCCAGTGAAGGAGGGGTTTGTGACAGCAACACGTACCCGAATCCTGGCGGCCTTGGCTGCCGGGGGGACGGCCGCGGCACTTGTCCTGGCGCCGGGAACTTCGGCCCAGGCAGCAGCCGCCTCGCTCACCATCAACGTCGGCAGCGGCGGGGCGGTGCACGGCTTCGTCCTCGAGGGCATGCGGTTCGGTGCGCCCGACGCGATCTCGGTGCACCGTGGCGACACGCTGACGTTCAACTTCCAGGGGTTCCACACCGCCACGCTGATCCCGAAGGGCGTCGGCGCCGACGACTGGCGGATGGACCACACCGGGCCCGGCGGCGACTACTCCCTGATCCAGAGCGACGCGGACGACCCCCAGCCGGCGTTCGAGCTCAACAAGGCAGTGCTCTTCCCGAGCTCGCAGAACTGCGGGACGGCGGCTGCCCCGTGCAGCTACAACGGCGCGTCGGTCGTGAACTCCGGTGTGCCGCTCGGCGCGCCGACGTTCAGCGTGACCGTCGACGCCACGCCGGGCTCGACATTCTGGGTGCTCTGCATCGTCCACTCGATGATGCAGATGCGGGTGAACGTGGTGCCGGACGGAACGGCTACCACGACGCAAGCCCAGATCACGGCCAGCGAGTCGGCAACCAACGCGCAGCAGCGTGAAGAGGCAGCCGCGATCATCAACCGCCTGCAGAAGCCGACCCATCACAAGACGGCCAGCGGCCATGTGGTGTGGGACGCCTACGCCGGCTACGACGGTGACGGCTGGGGCCTCGACGGGATGTTCCCGACGACCCTGCGGATCCACAAGGGCAACACCGTGCGCTGGCACTTCGCCCAGCTGCAGGGCAACGTGCACACCGTCACGTTCCCGAGGTCGACCGCAATCGACCTCGCGGACAAGGACTTCGCCGGCCAGAACGTGGTCTGCGAGTCTGCGACCGGGGACACGCCTGCTGACGCGCCTCCGCCGAGCTTCTGCTCGTCCGGCCCGCAGAACGCGGAGTTCGCCATCCGGTCGATCGGGATCCTTCCCCAGGGTGGTCACACGTACCTCGGCAAGAAGACCGGCCTGCGGTCTTCCGGAGTGCGCGGTCCGGACGGTCTGAGCACGCTCCCGTACGACCTGAAGTTCAAGAAGCTGTCGCCCAAGAAGGGCTTCCGCTACGCCTGTGCCGTCCACGGCGCGATGATGAGCGGCCGCGTCATCGTCGGCTGACCTCCACGGCCGCCGCGGCGGGGAGCCGGGTCAGGTTCCCCGCCGCGGCGCGTCCACCCGCATCTCGCGACTGTCGAGCACGCCCGGCGATCACGTATACGTGATCCACCGCAGCCTCACATGCGCTGCAACCCGTGCGAGGCGACAGTCGATCACGTTTACGTGATCAACGGGGCGCGGCGGGAGACCCAGACCATCAGCGGCTTGCCGTAGAACTCGTCGGTCACGCCGGTGAGCTCGAGACCGAGGCGCCGGGCCACGGCCTGTGACGCCCCGTTGGCCCGGTCGATCAGCGCCAGGATCTCGGTCAGGCCGGCCGCATGACCGCGTTCGATCGCACCCCGCGCGCCCTCGGTCGCGAAGCCGTGGCCCTGCGCGTCGGGGTGCAGCGCCCAGGCCACCTCGACCGGCGCACCCGGCTCGCGCGATCCGTCGACCGTGACGAGCGCGATACTCCCGGCGACCACGCCCGACTCGCGCACCTCTGCTGCCCACCAGCCGAACGGCGTGCCCGCGGCTCGCTCCTCGCCGTTGCGCAGCTCGCCGCGGGTGATGCGTTCACCGGCGGCGTCCAGCGACGGCATCGGGCTCGGAGCGGCTCCGAGGAAGCGCACGACGTCGTCGCGGGAGTACATGTCGTACAGCCGCTCGGCATCGCCCGGGGCCCAGTCGCGCACGACGAGCCGCTCGGTCTCGAACACGGGATCACTCATCGGCACATCGTCTCAGGTACCGCCATCTGGCGTCAGTCCGCGGGCGGCGAGCCGTCGGGCCGTCAGGTACGCCGGTCGACCTTGTACTGCGCTGCCTGCGCCAGCGGCTTGACCACGAGCAGGTCGACGTCGACGTGTGGCGGGCGGGTCACGCACCACGCGACGCAGTCCGCGATGTCGTCAGCCGTCAGCGGCTCGGCGACCCCGGCGTACACCTCTTCAGCCCGCTGAGCGTCGCCACGGAAGCGCTTGACTGCGAACTCGTCGGTCCGCACCATCCCCGGCGCGATCTCGGTCACCCGCACCGGCTGCCCGCTGATCTCGAGGCGCAGCGTCTCCGCCAGCGCGGCCGCACCGTGCTTGGCCGCGGTGTAGCCGCCGCCGCCCTCGTAGACGATCCGGCCGGCCGTCGAGCCCATCACGACGACGTGCCCCCGGCCGCTGGCGATCAGTGCCGGCAGCAGCGCCTGGGTCACCCGCAGCGCGCCGATGACGTTCACCTCGTACATCGCGCGCCAGTCGTCGGGGTCGGCCGTTGCGATGGGGTCCATGCCGAACGCGCCACCCGCGTTGTTCACCAGCACGGTGGCTTCCGCCACGCCGGCCGCGAGGGCGGCGACCGAGTCCGCGGACGTGACGTCGAGCTCAGCCGGGCGCAGCGCGTCGCCGAGCTCGTCGTGCAGGGCAGCCAGGCGGTCGGTACGCCGGGCCCCGGCGACCACGTCGAAGCCCTCGCGCACCAGCCGGCGGGCCGTCGCGGCCCCGATCCCGCTGCTCGCGCCCGTCACGACCGCCGTACCCCTGCTCACGGCCTCATCCTGTCAGCCGCCCGGGGGGCGATTCGGTTGGGCGGGTCGGGAATCGGGGAGGATCGCCCGGGGTTGCACCACGGTTGGAGGCGGGAATGTGCCCGCCGGCACGCTCGAGGGAACCGAGGAGGCGCGCAGGTGACGATGGCGCGGATGCCGGAGCGCCGGCGGCTCCCCAGCAGAGTGGCCATGGTCAGCGTCCACACCTCCCCCCTCGATCAGCCCGGCACCGGCGACGCCGGCGGCATGAACGTCTACGTCGTCGAGCTCTCCCGGCGGCTCGCCGCCCACGGGGTCGAGGTCGACCTGATCACCCGGGCGACCTCCTCCGACCTGCCGCCCTCGGTCGATCTCGGCGACGGCCGCACCGTCCGCCACGTGACGGCCGGCCCGTTCGAGGGGCTGGCCAAGGAGGACCTGCCGGCACAGCTGTGCGCATTCACGTCGGGGCTGATGCGCCTGGAGGCGTCCCGCCCGCCGGGCTGGTACGACCTCGTGCACTCCCACTACTGGCTGTCCGGCCAGGTCGCCTGGCTGGCCGCCGAGCGCTGGGACGTCCCGCTGATCCACTCGATGCACACCATGGCCAAGGTCAAGAACCTGGCGCTGGCCGAGGACGACGCGCCGGAGCCGATGGCCCGCGCGATCGGCGAGGCGCAGGTCGTGGAGGCCGCCGACCGGCTGGTCGCCAACACCGGCGAGGAGGCCGACCAGCTCGTCGACCTCTACGACGCCGACCCGGACCGCATCGCGGTGATCCCGCCGGGCGTCGACCTCGACCTGTTCTCGCCCTGCTCGCGGACCGCGGCCCGCCGCCGCCTCGGCGTCCCCGACGACGCGTTCCTGCTGCTGTTCGTCGGCCGGATCCAGCCGCTCAAGGCGCCCGACGTCTTGCTCCGCGCGGCCGCCCGGCTGGTGGCCGACGATCCCTCGCTGGCCGACCGCCTCGTGGTCGCCGTCGTCGGTGGCCCGTCGGGCAGCGGGCTGGCCCGGCCGGAGCGGCTGCAGGGGCTCGCCGCCCAGCTCGGCCTCACCGAGCACGTGCGCTTCGTCCCGCCGGTCCCGCAGGACGAGCTCCCGGACTGGTACCGCGCCGCGGACCTGACCGTCGTGCCGTCGTACAGCGAGTCCTTCGGCCTGGTGGCGGTCGAGTCGCAGGCGTGCGGTACGCCGGTCGTCGCGGCCGCCGTCGGCGGGCTGCGCACCGCGGTCGCCGACGGAGTCTCCGGCGTGCTCGTCGAAGGTCACGACCCCGCCGAGTACGCCGCCGTGCTCGGCGGCTTGGCGCACGACCCGGACCGGCTCGCCGCCCTGAGCCGCGGGGCCCTGCTGCACGCTGGGCGCTTCGGCTGGGCCACGACGGCGGCCGGGATGCTCGACGTCTACGCCGACGCGTTGCTCGAGCGGGAGGACCGTCGGCGTACCGCGGCGCTCGCCGTCGGCCGGTGACGCCCGAGCAGCGGGCCGCGCTCGACGTCCTGCGCGGCGCCGTCTCCGAGCTCGACCCGGAGGAGCCGGCCGAAGGCACCCTCGTCGTCTCGCTGCCGGGGGAGCGCAAGCAGAAGACCGCCGTCAGCCTGGTGGTCGGCCCGCACAGCCTCTCGGTCAACGCGTTCGTCTGCCGCCGGCCCGACGAGAACCACGAGGCCGTGATGCGCTGGCTGCTCGAGCGCAACACCAAGCTCTACGGCGTCGCGTTCGCCCTCGACGGGCTCGGTGACATCTACCTGTCCGGCCGCCTGTCCCTGCACGCGGTGACCCCCGACGAGGTGGACCGGCTGCTCGGCTCCGTGCTGGAGGCGGCGGACTCGTCGTTCAACACGATCCTCGAGCTCGGCTTCTCCTCCGCGATCCGCAAGGAGTGGGCCTGGCGCATCTCCCGCGGGGAGCCGACCTGGAACCTGCAGGCCTTCCGCCACCTCGCGCCCGAGGAGGCCACCGCCGCACAGCTCGACCCGCCCGGCTGACCGACCCGTCGCGGCCGATCGTCAGCGAACCGCCTCGTCGGCCTCGAGCTCGCCGGCGGGGGCCGGCACCGGGACCGCGTCGGTGGCCGCGGGTACGCCGTGGGCCTCGGTCGCCCGCAGCTCGGCGTACCGGCGTTCGCGAGCCGGCCCCGCCGCCAGGTGCGCCGCGCCGGTGGCGAGGGACAGGACGCCGCATCCGACCCACAGGGTCGTGCTCCCCAGGTGCTGGTAGACCGAGCCGCCGACGAGTGGCGCCGCGAGGGAGGCCAGCGAGAACGAGAACCCGAAGAGCCCCTGGTAGCGCCCGCGCAGCGCGGCCGGCGCCAGGCCGGCGACCACGGCCGGCCCAGTGGCGGCCCCGATGACCTCGCCGATCGTCCAGATCACCACGGTGACGGCGTACGTCGGCACGCTCGACGCCCATGCGGTGGCGCCGAAGCCGAGCGCGATGAAGACGCTGCTGACCGCGAGCACCTGCGACGAGGGGTAGGCCTGCAGCCAGCGGGTCACCGGCACCGTGACCAGGACGATGAGCACGCCGTTGAGCGCGATCACACCGCCGTACTGTGACGCGGTCAGCCCGTCGTCGCCCATCTGCACGGGCAACGAGGACAGGTGCTGCATGAACACGAGGGCGAAGAGGAACGTGAGCCCGACCAGGACGAGGAACACCCGGTCTCGCAGCACGTCGGCCATCGAGCCGGGCTTCTCGCCCTCGGCGACGACGACCACCGGCCGGGACTCCGGCACCTTGAGGAACACCAGCAGGGCGAAGACCAGCGTGGTCGCGGCGTCGGCGAGGAACAGCGTGAGGTAGCCGGCCCGCGACAGCAGGCCGCCGAGCACCGGTGCGACCGCGAACCCGAGGTTGATGGCCCAGTAGTTCAACGAGAACGCGCGGACCCGGTCCTTCGGCGCGACGATGTCGGTCGTCATCGCGGAGAACGCGGGACGCGCGGTGTTGCTCGTCAGGCCGAGCAGCGCCACGAGCACGAGGACTCCGATGCGCTGGGTCGTGAAGCCCAGGGCGACCATGGTCGCGGCGCTGCTGACCTGGCTGCCGAGCAGCACCGGGCGGCGACCGAACCGGTCGGCCAGCACGCCGCCGCCGAGGCTGGCCACGACGCTGCCGAGCCCGAACGCACCGAGCACCAGGCCGACGTACGACGGCGTCAGGTCGAGGTTGTCGGTGAGGTAGAACGCGAGGAACGGCAGCACGAACGCGCCGGCCCGGTTCACCAGCGTCCCGGCCCACAGCCACCAGAACGTCGTCGGGAGCCCGGACACCGTCGGGCCCAGAGCTCTGCGCAACCACCTCACCGGTCGACCGTACGTGGGTCGACCGACAGCCCTCGACCGGTTTGTTCCCGACGGGATCTGGCAGGCTCGCAGCCATGACGTCGTACACCCTCGTGCTGCTGCGGCACGGCGAGAGCGAGTGGAACCAGAAGAACCTGTTCACCGGCTGGGTCGACGTCGGGCTCAACGACAAGGGCCGCGGCGAGGCGGCGCGCGGCGGTGCGCTGCTGCGGGAGCGCGACCTGCTGCCCGACGTCCTGCACACCTCCGTGATGCGTCGCGCGGTCGAGACGGCGCACCTCGCCCTGGATGCGGCCGACCGGCTGTGGATCCCGGTCCGCCGGTCCTGGCGGCTCAACGAGCGGCACTACGGCGCGCTGCAGGGCAAGGACAAGAAGCAGACCCTCGAGGAGTTCGGCGAGGAGCAGTTCATGCTCTGGCGCCGGTCCTACGACACGCCGCCACCGCCCCTGCCCGACGACGACGAGTGGTCACAGGTGGGAGAGCCCGCCTACGCCGACCTCGCGCCGGAGCTCGTCCCGCGCACCGAGTGCCTCGCCGACGTCGTCGTCCGGATGCTGCCCTACTGGTACGACGGCATCGTCCCCGACCTGCGCGCCGGCCGGTCGGTCCTGGTCGTCGCGCACGGCAACTCGCTGCGCGCGCTGGTCAAGCACCTCGACGGGATCGGCGACGACGACATCGCCGGGCTCAACATCCCCACCGGCGTACCGCTGCTCTACACCCTCGACCAGGACCTGCACCCCACGGTCCCCGGCGGCGAGTACCTCGACCCCGACGCCGCAGCCGCCGCCATCGAAGCCGTCAAGAACCAGGGCCGCTGACCCCTTCCGAATGATCACGGTTCCGTGATCATTCGTTGCTGACCGAGGTGTGTTCACCACGGCTGGCCGCAGAGCGCCGAGGTTCGGGTGGTCCGACGCGGAGGTGGAGTGGCGGTGTAGGCCGGTCGGAGATGGCCGGCGCCGCTGCTCCGCCGTTGGGTGTTCTGTCCGTGCGGCTGAGGATGAGGCGGGGTGCTCGCCGTGCTGCCGCGACTCTCCCCTGCCGTCGGCCCGTCGAAAACGATCACGGTTCCGTGATCACTTCAACCTGACCGCGGTTTGTTCACCACGGTTCACCACAGATGATCACGGTTCCGTGATCGTTTTGACTATGACCTTCGGACGTTGACCGCGGTTGGGCGCAGATGATCACGGAACCGTGATCGCTTTGCGGCCGCGGGGTGGGCCGGATGTGACGACGGCGGGAGAGTGCGGCACCGACGCCGGCACCATCCTCATCCCCAGCCGCTCTGACAGCATCTCCGACGGCGGGGCAGGGCCGCACCGGCTCTGGCATCAGCCCGGACGGCGGGATAGGACGGCACCCGCTCTAGCAGCACCGCGAACGGCGGGACAGGACGGCACCAGCCCTGACAGCACCCCGAACGGCGGGAGCGCGCAGAACCCTCAGACGGACTCGGTGGCGGGCTCAGGGTACTGGCCGGTGACGAGGTAGACGACCCGGTGCGCCACCGAGACTGCGTGGTCGGCGAACCGCTCGTAGAACCGCCCGATCTGGGTGACGTCGATGGCCTGCTCGACGTCGTACGGCGAGCTCTTGTCCAGCAGCTCGGCGAACAGGGCCCGGTGCAGCTTGTCCATCTCGTCGTCGTCGCGCTCCAGCTCGAGCGCCGCCGCGAGGTCCTGCTTGGCAATCACGCTGCCGGTCTTGGCGACCAGCCGCTCGGCCACCTGGCTCATCTCGACGATGGTCGACCGCAGCTGGGGCGGGATCGCCGACTCGGGGTAGCGCCGGCGGGCGATCCGGGCGACGTGGCGGGCCAGGTCGCCCATCCGCTCGAGGTCCGCGCTCATCCGCAGGCTGGTGACGATGGTGCGCAGGTCGGTGGCCACCGGCTGCTGGCGCGCGAGCAGGTCGAAGGACCGCCGGTCCAGCTCGTCGCGCAGGGCGTCCACGGCGTCGTCGGCGGCGATCACGCTCTCCGCCAGCGCCAGGTCGGCGTCCTGCAACGCGGTGGAGGCCCGGTTGATCGCCGATCCGACCAGCCGGGTCATCTCCACCAGCTGGTCGGACAGAGCGGCGAGTTCCTCGTGGTACGCGTCGCGCATCGAGCACCTTTCGTCGTCGGTCGGCCGGCCGCGAACCCGATAGGCGGCGTCCGGCGAACGTGCGGCAGCGTGTCAGTGCGGCATGAACGAGCCTGGTCCCCCAGGTGAACACGCCGCGAACCCCACCGCGCACAGGTACCGTACGGCGCGTCGCCCCACCGCGCCCACCTACGCTGGATCCCGTGGACGCGCTGCTGACCGGCCTCGCGGCCGTCGTCGGCGTACTCGTCGGTGCCGCCGCGGTCCTGGCGATCCGCGCCAGCGAGCGGGAACAGGCCCATGCGGCGCCCGACGAGGTGCCCCCGCCGCTCCTCCCGCCCGGTGCCGCCGAGGTGCTCGCGCTGCTGCGCTCGTCGACGGTTGTCCTGGACACGGACGACCGGGTCGTGCGGGCCAGCCCAGCGGCGTACCTCTTCGGCCTCGTCCGCGAGGACCGGTTGCTCTCTGACGAGCTGCTCGAGATGGTCCGCCACGTACGCCGGGACGGCGAGATCCGCGAACGGGAGCTGGAGCTGCGCCGCGGCCCGATCGGCAGCGCCACCCTCGCCGTGCAGGCCCGGGTCGCCCCGCTCTGGTCGACCCTCGTGCTGGTGCTCGTCGAGGACCGCACCGAGGCCCGCCGGGTCGACGACGTGCGTCGGGACTTCGTGGCCAACGTCAGCCACGAGCTCAAGACGCCGGTCGGCGCCATGTCGCTGCTTGCCGAGGCGCTGATGGACGCCGCCGACGACCCCGAGGCGGTACGCCGGTTCGCCGGCCGGATGCAGCACGAGTCCGAACGGCTCACCCGCCTCGTCCAGGACGTCATCGAGCTGTCCCGCCTGCAGGGCAACGACCCCCTGCGGGAACCCACGATCGTCAGCATCGACGACGTGGTGGGTGAGGCGGTGGACCGCAGCCGGCTGACCGCCGAGGCCCGCGGCATCGACCTGGTGTGCGGCGGCCAGGGCGGCCTCACGGTGATGGGCGACTCGCGCCAGCTCGTGACCGCGCTGGGCAACCTGGTCGACAACGCCGTCCGCTACGGCCCCGCGCCCAGCCGGGTCGCGGTGTCCACCCGCGTCGTCGATGGGACCGGCGGCGGCGGCTCGGTGGTCGAGGTCAGCGTGACCGACGAGGGGCCGGGGATCGCCGAGACGGAGCGGGAGCGCATCTTCGAGCGCTTCTACCGGGTCGACAGCGCCCGGTCGCGCGACACCGGCGGCACAGGTCTCGGGCTGTCGATCGTCAAGCACGTGGCCGCCGGCCACGGCGGCGAGGCCACCGTCTGGAGCGTCGAGGGGACCGGGTCCACCTTCACGTTGCGGCTCCCCGCCGCGGCTCGCGCCGACAGCACGGCCGGCTCGGACGGCTTGGCCGGACCGCCCGGCTTCGCCCGCACGTCCGGCCCGGTCAGATCGGCCCGCACACGCGGTCCGGTCGCAACACCCACCAGCCCGGAAGGGGCGAGCATGACCCGCACCACCTCGGAAGGACGACGATGACGCGGATCCTGGTGGTCGAGGACGAGGAGTCCTTCCGCGACGCCCTGTCCTACATGCTTCGGCGGGAGGGCTTCGAGGTCGAGCTCGCCGACAGCGGCCCGGCCGCGGTCGAGGCGTTCGACCGGCACGGCGCCGACCTGGTGCTGCTGGACCTCATGCTGCCGGGCCTGTCCGGGACCGAGGTGTTCCGGGCGCTGCGCGCGCGGTCCAGCGGGCTACCGGTGATCATGCTCACCGCCAAGGACAGCGAGGTCGACAAGGTCGTCGGGCTCGAGCTCGGCGCCGACGACTACGTCACGAAGCCCTACTCGGCGCGCGAGCTGCTGGCCCGGATCCGGGCGGTGCTGCGCCGGGGTGCGGACAACGAGGACCTCGTGCCGGCGACCGTCGAGGCGGGGCCGGTGCGGATGGACGTCGACCGGCACGTGGTCAGCGTCTCGGGCGCTCCGGTCAGCATGCCGCTCAAGGAGTTCGAGCTGCTGGAGCTGTTGCTGCGCAACGCCGGCCGGGTGCTGACCCGCGGCCAGCTGATCGACCGGGTATGGGGATCGGACTACGTCGGCGACACCAAGACTCTCGACGTGCACGTCAAGCGCTTGCGGGCGAAGGTCGAGCCGGACCCGGGCAGTCCGCAGCACATCGTCACCGTGCGTGGGCTGGGCTACAAGTTCGAGCCCTGATCGACCCCGGTCCGGGCTTGCGCGGGTCAGCTCGCGGTCGGTGACGGCGACGCGGTGATCGATGCGTACGGCCCGTTGGGCGCCACCACCACAGTGGTCACGGTCAGCGGGTGGGCGTGCCGGAAGGTCAGATGCAGGGTGATGCTCTCGCCCGCGAGGCGCGTGATCCCGGTGATGATGGCGTTGGGGTCGGTGTCCGCGCCGAGCGTCGTCGGGAGCCCGGGGACCAGCGTGGCCGAGCCGGACAGGTTCACGGTGCCGTCCGGGCTGGTGATGCCGGTCAGGGTGTCCGTCTGCGTCCCGCGGTTCACGATGGTCGCACTGACCACCCCACTGGTGATGCTGGGGCTGGCCACGACCAGGGCGTTGATGACCCGGATGTCGCCGGAGTTCGCCTCGACCCCGTCGCCGGCCGCGTAGGGCTGGACCGCGGTCGCGTTGAAGCCGGCGCCGCAACCGGTGAGCAGCACGGTGGCGATGACGGCGAGGGTGACCAGTGCCGGGGTACGGCGGCGGGTGCGCTCCACGGCCGGAAGAGTAGCGACTGGGGCCCCGCTGATCACGCCCTGGGCCGATCAACCGAGGTGCGGTGCCCGGCCGATGAGCAGCGCCACGGCGAGCGCGGCAGTGAGGAGCGCGAGGAGGAACGGCGTACGCCGGGAGCCGCCCCGGGCTCCCACCACGCCGGCCGCAGCGGCGGCCCCGACAGCGAGCAGCAGCCCGACCCAGGCCCACCACGGGGGCTCTCCCGGGCCTATCGCGACGACGACCGAGGCCAGCGCCAGCAGGACGGCTCCGGCCACCGCCGACCGGACGGCGCCGAGCCGTTGGGGCAGGCCCCTCACGCCGGCGGCCAGGTCCTGCTCGACGTCCGGGACGACGTTGAGGAAGTGCGCACCGGTGCCGAGCAGCGCGCCGGCGGCGACCATCCACCAGGGCGGCGCGGGGTGCCCGGGCAGGCCGAGGGTGATGAAGGCGGCGAGCAGCCCGAAGCTCACGGCGTACGGCAGCCACGACCAGATCGTCCTCTTGAGCCCGAGGTCGTAGGCCCAGCCACCGGCCACCCCCACCAGGTGTGCCGTCGCGGCCCGCCAGCCGCTGGCGAACGACAGCGGGACGCAGCACGCGACGGCGAGGGCGCACGCGGTGGTCACGAGCCGAGTCGGTACGGCGCCGCTGGCCAGCGGCTTGTCGGTCCGGCCGGCGATCCGGTCGCGCTCCAGGTCCACGAGGTCGTTGCACCAGCCGATGGAGAGCTGCCCGGTCAGGACCGTCGCCGCGACGAGGACGCACCCCGCGGCGGAGCGGCCGCAGGCAGCCGACACGAGCGTCGCGAAGATGGCGACGGCGAGGCTCGGCACCGGGTGCGACGACCCGATCAGACCCTTCAGCAGCACGCCAACACCCTGTCTGTCAAGCCCCTGACCTGCGCAAACGGGTTCGTGATCGCCAGAAAGTGAGGTCCGTCACCGTGTTATTCTGGGGGTCACGAAAGGGGCCTGACACATATGACGTTCGAGGTCGGCGAGACGGTGGTCTATCCCCATCATGGGGCTGCACTCATCGAGAGCATCGAGACCCGCACCATCAAGGGGGAAGACAAGCTCTACCTGGTCCTCAAGGTCGCTCAGGGCGATCTGACGGTCCGGGTCCCGGCCGAGAACTGCGACCTCGTGGGTGTCCGCGACGTCGTTGGTCAGGAGGGTCTGGACAAGGTGTTCGAGGTGCTCCGCGCCCCGCACACCGAGGAGCCCACCAACTGGTCGCGCCGCTACAAGGCCAACCTCGAGAAGCTCGCCTCCGGCGATGTGATCAAGGTGGCCGAGGTCGTCCG
>DATBDW010000245.1:0-13135 GCA_036269735.1 Actinomycetes bacterium | reverse complement strand
CGGCGTGAGGCGCAGCACGGTGACCGACGCCCCCGTCATGTCGAGGCTGGTGATGTAGTTGCCGACCAGCGACCGGGCGAGGGTCGCGCCCTTGGCCTCGACGATCCGGCGTACCTCGTTGAAGACGACGTACAGCTCGATGAGCGGTGTGCCGCCCATCCCGTTGACCATCACGGCGAGGTCGCCCTGCAGCGGCATGTCGTCGTCGATCGCGCCGAGCATCACGTCGGCGATCTCGGCTGCCGACCGCATCGGGCCGCGGGTTCGCCCGGGCTCGCCGTGGATGCCGACACCGAGCTCGATCTCGTCGTCGGGCAGGTCGAAGCCGGGTACGCCGGCGGCCGGTGTCGTGCACGCCGTCAGCGCGACGCCGAACGACCGCGACCGGTCGTTCACCTCGCGAGCAACGTCGGCCACCGACTTGAGCTCCTTGCGCTGCTCGGCCAGGGCGCCGGCGATCTTCTCGACGAACACCGTCGCGCCGGTGCCGCGCCGTCCCGCGGTGTAGAGGCTGTCCTGCACGGCGACGTCGTCGTCGATGACGACCGCGGTGACCTCGATGTTCTCGTCGGCGGCGAGCTCGGCGGCCATCTGGAAGTTGAGGACGTCGCCGGTGTAGTTCTTCACGATGTGCAGGACACCGGCCCCGCCGTCGACCTTCTGGGTGGCGAGGAGCATCTGGTCCGGCACCGGGGAGGTGAAGATCTCACCGGGACAGGCCGCGTCGAGCATCCCGAAGCCGACGAACCCGCCGTGCAGGGGCTCGTGGCCCGACCCGCCGCCGGAGACGAGCGCGACCTTGCCAGCCGTGGCACCGCCGGCGCGGGTCACCACCTTGTTCTCCACGTCCACGTCGAGCGAGGGGTGGGCGGCAGCCACGCCGCGCAGCGCCTCGACGACCACGTCGTCCGGGGAGTTGATGAGCTTCTTCATGCCGAGACCTCCTGCGCGTGGAGCGACGACTGGGCGGGAACGGTGGTAGGTCGCGACGTGGCGACCGCCAGGTAGGCGAAGGCTCCAGCGATCGCGCCGGCGAACTCGCCGATGTAGTAGGCGGGGAGCTGGGACCACTTGACGGTCGCGTCGAAGAACTCACCCGCGAACATCGGCCCGATGTAGCGCGCCGGGTTCAGCGACGCGCCGGTCGCCGGACCGACCACGATGATGATTGCGAACACGATGGAGCCGATCGCGAGTCCGGCCCAACCCGGGACCGCGCGGCCGTCGATGACGCCGAAGACGACGAACACGAGCAGCCCGGTGCCGATGAACTCGGCGAACGTGGCCCGCCCGAAGGATGTCGAGCTGCCGTACGTCGTCATGCCGAGCCCCAGGTCGGACGCTGTCTTGCCCAGCGTGCCGACGATCGCCAGCGCACCGGCCGTGGCACCGATCACCTGGGCGATGACGTAGCCCGGCACGTCCTTCCAGGGGAACTTGCCGGTGGCGGCCAGGGCCACCGTCACGGCGGGGTTGATGTGGCAGCCGGAGATGTGCCCGATCGCGTAGACCATCCCGACGATGACGAGCATGAAGGCGAAGGAGATCATCCCGAGGTCGGCCATCGAGAACGGCACCTTGCCCGCATTGCCGAGGATCAGGGTCGCCGGGATCGACCCCGCTCCGATGAAGACGAGGAAGCCGGTGCCCAGGGCCTCGGCCAACCAGCGCTGGGGATACGAGTTGGGTTCCATGCGGGCGTCCGTGCCGGAGCCCGGACGACGCCCGGGGCGGGTGGACTCCACCTCCCTGCAGGGTCGGACGAGGACCTCGTCACCGGATGCTCGACATGCGCCGTGTTCGACGATGTCGAACGCTGTTTCGGTGAAGTTAGGCCCGGCCACGACTGCTGTCAAGGGGTCGAGGCCCGTCGACGGCTGCTGCGAGCCTGCCGGGTGTCGGCATACGTACGGTGCTCACCAGCACCGACGTGACCGTTCCCACCGGCAGCTGACCGGGGCGACGAGGGCGGGTCGCCACCACGCCGAGGCCGAGGACCGCCGCGCCGCCGACGGCGTCGAGCAGGTAGTGGTTTCCTGTGCCCAGGACGACGAGCACGGTCCCGGTGGCGTAGGTCGAGGCGAGGATCCGAAGCAACCGGCTCCGGCTGCACAGGAACACCACCCACGCACACCAGATGGCCCAGCCGACGTGCAACGACGGCATCGCGGCCATCTCGTTGGTGAGGCCGCCGAGCCCCTTGGGGGCACTCGCGTCCCCGCCCCACCAGCCGTGGGCCGACGTGCTCGCCAGTACGTCGGCGTACCCCGCGAGCATCCGCGGCGGGGCGACCGGCAGCAGGACGAAGCCGGCCAGGCCGGTCGCGGTCGCCACCACCAGGGCGTTGCGGACCCTGCGGTATCCGAGCGGGTGCCGGCGATAGACCCAGATCAGTGCGGCCGGGGTGACGAGGTAGTGCAGCGCGGCGTACCAGTAGCTCGCGAGCAGGGCGACCGCCGGAGCTCCTGCCACCAGATGGTTCAGGCCGGCCTCGACGTCGACATGCAGCCAAGACTCGACGCCGAGCAGGTGCCGGGCGTTCGCGACGGCCCGGCCGTGGTCGTCGTCGGCGAGCAACCGGGCGGCGCTGTAGCCGACGTAGAGCACGCCGAGCAGCGCCAGCTCGGTCCACGGCCGCGGCCGGACCCGCCCCGTCATTCGGTACGTCGATCGGTACGTCGTCGCCATGGTGACCACGCTCGCGGGACCGGTGGATGCCCGCATCGGTGACCACCCCTGACCGCCCCCTGGTGCCGACCCCTACCGGTCGTCAGGGTCGATCCACCGACCGGCAGCACGGTTGCCGCCATCTCGCGGTAGACGGCAGGATGCGGGCATGGAGCTGCGCTGGGACGCCGTGACGATCGACTGCAAGGACCCCGGGCTGCTCGCGCAGTTCTGGAGCGAGCTGCTGGGCACCGAGGTACGCGGCCGGTGGGAGCAGTACGTCGGCCTGAGTCCGACCGCGCCCGGTCTGCCGCGGCTGGTGCTGCAGCGGACCGACGACCCCCGGCCGGCGAAGAACACCCTGCATCTCGACCTGCACGTGCCGACGGTCGCCGACATCGGACCGGCTGTCGCGCGGGTGGTCGGGCTCGGCGGCTCGGAGGTCGCCGACCGCGAGCAGGGCGGCCAGCGTTGGTCGACCGTCGCCGACCCGGAGGGCAACGTCTTCTGCCTCGTCGCCGACGCCGACTGACCCCGCTCTTGGCGGGCCTTGGCCGTGCTTCGCGGGCCTTGAACGGCCCGCCTAGGTCCGGTTGACCATGTATACGTGGTCAACCGGCCAGCTCACCGGGTCAGCGGGAGGCGGAAGACCCAGTGGCGCAGCAGGAGGAAGCGCAGCAGGGTTGCGGCCAGGTTGGCCAGCACCAGCGCAAGGAGCTCGACGCCACGCGATGGCTGGCCCAGGGCGTGGATCACAGCGAGTGACCCGCTGGTCAGCGCCAGCCCGAGGACGAACACCGTCAGCCCGCCCGCCTGGTCGCGGGCCCGGCCCTCCCGACCGACCACTCCGAAGGTGAGCCGGCGGTTCGCGGCGGTGTTGGCGACCGCGGTGACGAGCAGGGCGAGCAGGTTCGCGCCCTGCGACCCGAGTCCGGTGCGCAGGAGCACGAAGAGAGCGAGGTACGCCGCGGTGCTCAGCAGCCCGATGGCCGCGAAGCGCGCCAGCTGGCGGGTGAGCGTCGACGGCACCCCGCGCGGTGTCGGCAGCGGCGCCCGCCCGAGCTGCGAGCGCAGGGTCTGCAACGGCAGCCGGCCCGTCGCCAGCGCCCGGCCGACCCGAGCGACGCCGCGCAGGTCGGCCAGCGCGGTGGCCAGCAGGTCGACCCGGCTGTCCGGGTCGTCGACCCAGTCCACCGGCACCTCGTGGATGCGCAGTCCGGCGCGCTGGGCGAGGACCAGCAGCTCGGTGTCGAAGAACCACCCGTTGTCCTGCACCAGCGGAAGCAGGTGCCGGGCGACGTCGCGGCGGATCGCCTTGAAGCCGCACTGGGCGTCGCTGAACCGCGCGGCAAGGATGCCGCGCAGCAGGAGGTTGTAGCCGCGCGAGATGACCTCGCGCTTCGCGCCACGCACGACGCGCGAGCCGCGCGCGAGCCGGGTGCCGATGGCGACGTCGGAGTGGCCGGTGACCAGGGGTGCGACGAGCGGCAGCAGCGCAGCCAGGTCGGTCGACAGGTCCACGTCCATGTACGCCAGCACCGCCGCGTCGGAGCGCGACCAGACCTCGTGCAGCGCGCGGCCTCGCCCCTTCTGCGCCAGGTACACCACATGCACGCCGGTCAGCTCACGCGCCAGGCCCTCCGCGACCTCGAACGTCGTGTCGTCACTCGCGTTGTCCGCCACGGTGATGCGGAACGAGAACGGGAAGCTTGATGTCAGGTACCGGTGCAGTCGGCGGACGCTGCGGGGAAGGTCGACCTCCTCGTTGTGCACGGGTACGACGACGTCGAGCACCGGGGCCGGCGGCGGCCGGAAACCGTTGCCGGGCAAGCCGTTCTCGCCCGCGTGCGGACCGGTCCCGTTCGACAGCTCGTGGCCGGCGTACTCGTCGACGGTGGTGTCCACCAGAGCTCCTCGGGGGTCCAGCACGCGGTCACCGGTGTGACCGCGCCTCGCGACGAACTGTCGGCGGCCCGGCTGTGCGGGTGCTGTGGCCGCACTGGCGTGTTGCCGTGACCGGGCGACACTCGAGAACCCCCATCGCCGTGCCGGACGGCGCCTCGGCGTACTCCCACGAGTTGTGCAGTCGGAGGTCAGCGACCTCACAGCCGCGACCCCGAGAGTCCTCGGCGACGACCTCCCGCACCCCACCGGAAGAGACCGCCATGACAACGCCGACGCCGAGGACAGTGCCGACGACGATGCCGACCCGGACACCGCGACTCGAGGCGCCGGCCTCGATGGCCGCGCCCGACGTGGACGCCCACGTCTCGTCTGCACCGTCCCGGGCCCGGCGGCTGGTCCGCGGGCCGGAGACCGACCCGGTCTGGGCCCGGCCGGCGCTGCTCGGGCTGCTGGCCGCGACCGCAGTGCTCTATCTCTGGGGGCTCGGAGCGTCCGGCTGGGCCAACTCCTTCTACTCGGCCGCCGCGCAGGCGGGGTCGGTCAGCTGGAAGGCACTGTTCTACGGGTCCTCGGACGCGGCGAGCTCCATCACCGTGGACAAGACACCGGCCTCGCTGTGGGTGATGGGGCTGTCGGTCCGGCTTTTCGGGCTCAACGCGTGGAGCATCCTCGTGCCCGAAGCGCTGATGGGCGTCGTCACGGTGGGGCTGGTGCACGCGACGGTACGGCGGTGGCACGGCCACGCGGCCGCGCTGCTCGCGGGCGCGGTGACCGCGTTGACGCCGGTGGCGGTGCTGATGTTCCGGTTCAACAACCCCGACGCGCTGCTCGTCCTGGCGCTGGTCGCCGCGGCGTACGCCGTGGTGCGAGCGACCGAGACGGCCAGCACGAGGTGGCTCGCGCTCGCCGGCGCGCTGGTCGGAGCCGGCTTCCTCGCCAAGATGCTGCAGGCGCTGCTGGTGCTGCCGGCGTTCGCGCTGGTCTACCTGGTGGCGGCCCCGTCACCGCTCCGCCGACGCATCGGCTCGGTGCTGGTCGCGGGAGCGGCGATGGTCGCGACTGCCGGCTGGTGGGTGGCGATCGTCGAGCTGGTGCCGGCGTCGGCCCGGCCCTACATCGGTGGTTCGCAGACCAACTCCATCCTCGAGCTCGTCCTCGGCTACAACGGCCTCGGCCGGCTGACCGGCAGCGAGACGGGCAGCGTCGGCGGCGGGGGCGGGAACGGCGGCAACTGGGGCGCGACCGGGTGGACCCGGATGTTCTCCAGCGAGATCGGCGGCCAGGTGTCCTGGCTGCTGCCCGCGGCCCTCCTGCTCCTCGCGGCGGGGCTGGTGCTCACGGCCCGTCGCCCGCGCACCGACCGGACGCGGGCGGCGTTCCTGCTGTGGGGCGGCTGGCTGGTCGTCACCGGGCTGGTGTTCAGCTTCATGCAGGGGATCTTCCACGCCTACTACACGGTGGCCCTGGCGCCGGCGATCGGCGCGGTCGTCGGCGTCGGCGCCGTCGTGCTCTGGCGTCGCCGGCACGAGCCGGCCGCCGGCGCGCTGCTCGCGGCCGCCGTCGCGCTCACCGCAGCCTGGTCGTTCGTGCTGCTGCACCGCAGCAGCACGTTCCTGCCATGGCTCGCGCCGCTGGTGCTGGTCGTCGGCCTGCTCGCCGCGCTCGCCCTGGTCGTCACCCCACTGCTGCCCGCCCGGGTGGTGGTGGCGGTCGCCGGGCTCGCCGTGCTCTGCTCGCTCGCCGGCCCCGCGGCCTCCGCGGTACAGACGGCAGCCACCCCGCACACGGGCTCGATCCCGAGCGCCGGGCCGGCCGTCGCCGGCGGCGGCTTCGGCGGCCCGGGGCGTGGCGGCCCCGGTGGCGGCCTCCGGCCGGGGGGCGGGTTCGCCGGTCCGGCGCCGGGCGGCCAGGCCTTCGGCGGCCGGGCACCTGGCGGGGCGGCCGGGGGTGGCGGGATCGGCGGGCTGCTTCAGGGCAGCACCGCCAGCGCCGCGCTGGTCAGCCTCCTGTCGGCAAACGCATCGTCGTACACCTGGGTGGCGGCGGCCGTCGGCTCGCAGTCGGCCGCGGGCTACCAGCTCGCGACCGGCGACCCGGTGATGGCGGTGGGTGGCTTCAACGGCAGCGACCCGTCGCCGACGCTGGCGCACTTCCAGGCCGACGTCGCGGCCGGAAAGATCCACTACTTCATCGGCGGCGGCGGGTTCGGCGGCCAGAGCGGCGGTTCGTCAGACTCCGGCGCCATCGCGTCGTGGGTCACGGCGAACTTCACCGCGCAGACGGTCGGCGGCGTCACCGTCTTCGACCTCACCGGCTCGGCCGCCGCGAGCGGAAACGCGTCGACCACGTGACCCAGGACCGCCTTACCCCGGAACACGCGCGGCGAAATGGTGTCGTGGGGCGCCGGGAATTGTTGCCGACCGGCAATTGTGGTCCGGTCAGTGGGCCTTGTTGTAGGCCTCGGCGACGGTGGCCGAGATGCGGCCCCGCTCGTTGACCTTATGACCGTTCTTGCGGGCCCATTCCCGGATCTGCGCGGTCCGGTTGTCGCCGCCGGCGCGCTTGCGGGCGCCACCACGGCCGGACGAGCGGCCGCCTACCTTCCGGGCCGTGCCGACATAGGTGGCGAGCTGGTCGCGGAATTTCGCGGCGTTCTTCTTGCTCAGGTCGATCTCGTAGGCCACCCCGTCGAGGGAGAACGACACGGTCTCGTCAGCGGTCCCACCGTCGATGTCGTCGACGAGAAGAACCTGGACTTTCTGCGCCATGCGCATTTACTCCTTCGGCAGGGAATTGGGCGTCGAGCGAACTCTAGGCCCCTTGCATTCCCCTCGCCACATGCGGCACGCGCGAAAGCAATGACATGACTCGCTGTCAATTACCGTTGTCGTCCCGATGGCCGAATTCGGGCGCCACAGGCCCGCAGTCAGGAAAGGTCGTCGTCCTCGTGGCCTTCCTTGTTCGCATAACGCTTCACGCCGACCACGATCGCAACAAAGGCCGCGCACACGGCGACCGGCGGTATCAGCGCAGCGATGACCGACACGGGCTCAGCTTCCTTCCGGCTTCAACACCGGGAACGCGATCGTGTCCCGCAACGACGGTACGCCGGTCAGCAGCCGGATCAGCCGGTCGATCCCGATGCCGACGCCACCTTGCGGGGGCATGCCGAACTCCATCGCCCGCAGGAAGTCCTCGTCGAGCTGCATGGCATCGGGGTCGCCGCCGGCCGCCTTGAGTGACTGCTCGACCAGCCGAGCACGCTGGTCGACCGGGTCGTTGAGCTCGGAGAAGGCCGGCCCGATCTCGACGCCACCGATGATCAGGTCCCAGGCCTCGACGAGCCCCGGCTTGCTGCGATGCCTCTTGGCGAGCGGGCGGACCGAGATGGGGTAGTCGGTGACGAAGGTGGGCTGCAGCACGTGGTCCTCGACGAGCTGCTCGTAGAGCTCGACGACGATCTCGCCGGCGTTCCAGCTCGGCTGCAGTGCGACGTCGTGGCGGTCGGCGATCTTGCGCAGGACATCGGGCGTCGTCTCGACGTCGACCTCCTCGCCGACGGCCTCGGAGACCGCCTCGAGGATCGGCAGGTGCCGCCACTCCCCCTCGAGGTCGATCTCTCCGCCCCGGCCGTCGGGCACAACCGTGCTGCCGAGCGCGCGGGCCGCGTCGAGGACGATCTCGCGGGTCAGGGTCGCCATCGTGTTGTAGTCGCCGTACGCCTCGTAGACCTCGAGCATCGTGAACTCGGGGCTGTGCGTGGAGTCGACCCCCTCGTTACGGAAGTTGCGACCGATCTCGTAGACCCGGTCCAGGCCGCCGACGACGAGCCGCTTGAGGTAGAGCTCGATGGCAATGCGCAGGTACATGGGCTGGTCGAACGCGTTGAGGTGCGTAACGAAAGGGCGGGCCGAAGCGCCGCCGTGCAACGGCTGGAGCAGCGGCGTCTCGACCTCGAGGAAGTCGTGCCGGTCCATCGTCGCGCGCACCGACTTGAGGACGGTCGCCCGGTTGCGCACCATCTGGCGGGAGTCGGCGTTCACCGCGAGGTCGACATAGCGCAGCCGGACCCGGGCCTCCGGGTCGGTCAGGCCCTTGTGCTTGTCGGGCATCGGGCGCAGCGCCTTGGCGAGCATCGTCCAGGACGACGCGAGCACCGAGAGCTCGCCGCGCTTGGAGCTGATGACCTCACCCTCGACGCCGATGTAGTCACCCAGGTCGACGTCGGACTTCCAGTCGGCCAACGACTCCTCGCCGACGCCGGCCAGCGAGATCATCACCTGCAGCTCGCCGGTGCCGTCGCGGATCGTGGCGAAGCAGAGCTTGCCGCCCTCGCGGGAGAGCACGACCCGCCCGGTGACCCCGACCTGCTCGCCGGTCGCCGTGTCGAGGCCGAGATCGGGGTATGCGGCGCGCAGGTCGGCCAGCGTCGTCGTACGCGGGAAGTGGACCGGGTAGGGGTCGACGCCGCGTTCGCGCATCCGGTCGAGCTTGGCCCGGCGCACCCGCATCTGCTCGGGCAGCTCGTCGTGCGTCTCCGGGGCGTCCTCGCTCACCCGGCAAGGCTACCGACGCCCAGCCACCGCATTCCCCGTCAGGGCTGCGGGTTGCGCTCGAAGACCAGCCGCAGCCCGACCAGCGTGAGCCACGGCTCGTGCGCGTCGAACACCCCGGCCTCCTCGACCACCAGCGGCGCCAGCCCACCGGTGGCGATCACCGTGACCTCGTCCGGGTCGCCGTCGGGGCCGGCGATCGCGGCGGCCATCCGGGTCACGACGCCGTCGACCTGGCCGGTGAAGCCGTAGAGGATGCCGGCCTGCAGCGCCTCGACCGTGTTGCGGCCGATCACCGACCGCGGGCGCGCGAGCTCGACGCGGCGCAGCTGGGCGCCCCGCGAGGTCAGCGCGTCGACCGAGATGGCGATGCCGGGCGCGATCGCGCCGCCGAGGTACTCCCCCTTCGCCGACACGGCGTCGAACGAGGTCGCGGTGCCGAAGTCGACGACGATGCACGGCCCGCCGTAGAGCTCGACGGCGGCCAGCGCGTTGACCACCCGGTCGGTGCCGACCTCCTTGGGGTTGTCGGTCAGCACCGGTACGCCGGTGCGCACGCCCGGCTCGACGATGACCGCCGGCACGGCGCGGTAGTAGCGCCGGCACATGTCGCGCATCTCGTGCAGGACGGTCGGCACGGTCGAGCACATCGCGATGCCGTCCACCACGGCGCCGGCCGGACCCGGGTGCTGCGCGAGCAGGCCGTGCACGACGACCGCGATCTCGTCGGCGGTACGCCGGGCCTCGGTCGCGATCCGCCAGTGCTCGACGAGCACCTCGCCGTCGAAGAGCCCGAGAACGGTGTCGGTGTTGCCGACATCGATGGCGAGCAGCATCACGACCCTCCGAGGGTGAGCATGACGTTGTCGATGAGCCGGGTGGTCCCGACGCGGGCCGCGACGGCGAGCAGGGCGGACCCCGACGCGTCGTCCGCGACCTCGGCCATGGTGGCCGGGTCGACCAGCGCGAGGTAGTCCGGCCGGACCGCCGGCTCCGCGTCGAGCACGGCTTGCGCGGACCGGCGTACCGCTGCCGGCCCGGACTGCTGCTCGGCCTGGCCGGCGAACAGTGCGCGGGACAACGTCAACGCCGCGGCGTGGTCCGCCGCCGTGAGGTAGGTGTTGCGGCTGGACAGCGCCAGCCCGTCGTCGTCGCGCACAGTCGGTACGGCGACCACCTCGACCGGGAAGTTGAGGTCGCTCGCCATCCGGGCGATGAGCAGCAGCTGCTGGGCATCCTTCTGCCCGAAGTACGCCACGTCCGGCGACGTGAGGTGCAGCAGCTTGGCGACCACCGTGAGGACGCCGTCGAAGTGACCCGGTCGCGAGGCGCCCTCGAGGACGTCGCCGAGCGGGCCGGCGTGCACGCGCACCTGCGGCGGCCCCGCCGGATAGACCTCTTCGACGCCCGGTGCGAAGACGACGTCGACTCCTTCCTGCTCGCAGAGCACCATGTCGTCGGGGAGCGTCTTGGGGTACCGCGAGAGGTCCTCGCCCGGCGCAAACTGCAGCGGGTTCAGGAAGACCGTCACGACCACCACCGCGCACCGCTTGCGAGCCACCCGGATCAGTTCGCGGTGCCCGTCGTGCAGCGCACCCATCGTCATCACGACACCGGCCTCGCCGTCCAGCCCGGCCCGGGCCGCGCGCAGGTCGGCGCCGGCGTGCACGAGCTGGGTCACGGTGTCTCCTCGGCGAGGACGTCGAGCAGCGCCTCGGCTGCCTCCGGCTTGAGCAACCCCGCGGCCAGGGCTCGGTCCGCGGTGAGCCGGGCCATCGCGACGTACGCCGCCGCCGTGTCCGGCGAGACCGCCCGCAGCTCGCGGACGTGCGCCGCCACGGTGCCGGCGTCACCTCGTGCGACCGGGCCGGTGAGGGAGGCGTCGCCCGAGCGCAGCGCGTTGTCCAGGGCGGCGCCGAGCAACGGGGCCAGCATCCGCTGCGCCTCGGACACGCCGCACCGGTGCAGCAGGTCGACCGACTCGTTCACGAGGGTGGCCAGGTGGTTCGCGCCGCCGGCCAGCGCCGCGTGGTAGAGCGGGCGGGCCTCCTCGGAGACCCACTGCGGGTCGCCGCCCATCTCGACGACGAGAGCCTCGGCGATCGGGTGCAGCGGCTGGGGGGCGGTGATGCCGAAGCACGCGCCGCCCAGCCGGGCGAGGTCCTCGCGGCGGCCGGTGAAGGTCATCGCCGGGTGCAGGGCGAGGGGCAGCGCACCGGCCCGGGTCGCCGGGTCGAGCACAGCGACGCCGTACCGGCCGCTGGTGTGTACGACGAGCTGGCCGGGCTTCACGTCGCCGGCGGCGGCCAGCCCCTCGACGAGGCCGGGCAGCACGTCGTCCGGGACGGTCAGGAGGACGAGCTCGGAAGCCGCCAGCACGTCGGGCGGCGGCAGCACGGGTACACCGGGGAGCACCTCGGCGGCCCGCCGGCGCGACGCGTCGGACACGGCCGAGACGGCGACCACCCGGTGGCCGGCGCCGGCCAGCGCGGCGGCCAGTACGACACCGACCCGGCCGGCCCCGACGATCCCGACGGACAGCCGGGCAGGACGGTCGTCGACAGTGGGCACGCTGCTCATGAGGTGTTCCAGTCCTTGCGGGGGTACCGGACGCCCGTCACTGTAACCGGCCCCCACGTGTCAGCCGCTGGACGCCCTATCGGGCGTCCAGCGGCTGACAAGTTCGGAGAACGTGGGCCTCAGCGGGCGGGGCGGTAGGTCGTGAGCAGCACGCCGGTCGTGGTAGGCGTTGCGTCGACCAGCTCGAGCCGGCGCACCTGCTCCGCGTCGCGGAAGAACTTCTTGCCGCTGCCGAGCACCAGGGGGTGGATCATCAGCTGGTACTCGTCGACCAGGTCGTGCGCCATCAGCGTCTGGGCGAGGTCGGCGCTGCCGAGCACCGAGATGGTGCCGCCGTCCTGCTGCTTGATCTCGGTGACCTGGGCGGCCACGTCGCCGTGGAGCACGGTGGTGTTCTCCCAGTTCGCGGTGGTCATGGTGCGCGACGCGACGTACTTGGTGACGTGGTTGAGGTGCTTGGCGAACGGGTCGTCGTCACCTTGCGTCGGCCAGAACGCCGCCATCCCGTCGTAGGTCTTGCGGCCGAAGAGCTGGGCGTCGGTCTCGGCCATCCCCTTGCCGGCGGCCGCCAGGAACGCGTCGTCGAAGTAGGGACGCTGCCAGCCGCCGTGGGCGAAGCCGCCCTCGGTGTCCTCCTTCGGGTCACCCGGTCCCTGCACGACGCCGTCCAGCGACATGAACTCGATGAGCACCAACTTGCGCATGCCGACCTGCCTCTCGCGATTGCCTGTCCAGGGTGGACCGCCCCGGCGGACTGAACTCATCGGTGCCGAACCCCGCGGGTGCAGGACTTCCCGGTGCGGGCAAGAGTGAGGGCATGGCCGGTCGACTGCAACGTTTCGTGGACGCGCAGGACGAGTCCAGGACGTACGCCGGCGCGCTCGCCGAGCTGCGGGCCGGCCGCAAGCGCAGCCACTGGATGTGGTTCGTGTTCCCGCAGGTCGCGGGGCTCGGGCGGAGCCCGACCGCGCAGTACTTCGCGATCGCGGACCTGGTGGAGGCGCGGGCCTACCTCGCCCACCCGGTCCTCGGTCCACGGCTGCGGGACTGCGCCGCGACTCTCGTCGGGCTCGACGCGACCGATCCGGTGGCGGTCCTCGGCGACATCGACGCCGTCAAGCTGCGCTCGTCGATGACGCTGTTCGCCCACGCCGACCCGGACGAGCCCCTGTTCCCCAGCGTCCTCGACCGGTTCTACGCGGGTGAGGAGGACGCCGCCACGCTGACCCTGCTCAGGTGATCCACAGCGCATCCGTGCATGATCCACAGCAGATCTCTGCGCAATTTTCCAGCAGATGTGCTGTGGATCACCGGGGGGCGGCTGCCACCATCGACGCGATGGCAGCGCAGCGCGGGCCGGGACGGCTCACCTGGCGGGAGGCGACCGAGCTGGCCCTCTACGGGCCGGACGGGTTCTTCCGGCGCAACCA
>DATBDW010000244.1:0-7110 GCA_036269735.1 Actinomycetes bacterium | reverse complement strand
TCCGACCCACACCTCGGTGCGCGGCTCGTGGCGCAGCACGGTGTGCGACCAGACGACCGGCGGCAGCGAGCCCACGTGGTGCATGCTGTCACGCGTGCCGCGCGCTGCTGATCTGCCGGTCAGGATCGGGCTCTACGCGTCTGGGTCCACGCACTCGGTGCTCGACGTCCCCGGTGTGGGCCTCGGTCATGCCACCGTGTGGCGGGACGAACCGGACCCGCCCGCCGGTCGCGGCGTCGCACGCACCGGCGTCACGGTGCTCGACCCCGGCGGCAACCTCTTCACCCACCCGGTCCCTGCCGGCGGGGCGGTGCTCAACGGCGCCGGCGAGTGCACCGGCTTCCTCTCGGTGCAGGAGTGGGGGCTCGCTGAGACACCCGTGTTCCTCACCTCGACCATGCAGGTCGGGCGGGTCTTCGACGCGGCCTGCGAGCTGCTGGCCGCGGAGGAACCGGGGATCGGCGTCGAGGACGTCGTGCTCCCGCTGGTCGCCGAGTGCGACGACTCCTTCCTCAGCGAGAGCCGCCGGATGCAGGTCAGCGCCGACGACGTGAGCGCCGCGCTGGCAGCGGCCCGGGCCTCGGTCGGCTCGGACCGGCCGCCCGAGGAGGGCGCGGTGGGCGCCGGCACCGGCATGACCTGCCTTGGGTGGAAGGGCGGCATCGGCACAGCGTCCCGGGTGCTGCCCAGCGGGCACGTCCTCGGCGCGCTGGTGCTGACGAACTTCGGCGAGCACGACCGGCTCACCGTCGCCGGTGTCCCCGTCGGGCGACTGCTCGAGGGTGCGCAGGCCGCCCGGTCCGGCGAGGCCGGGTCGTGCATCGTCGTGCTGGTCACCGACGCACCGCTGGACGCCGCCGGCTGCCAGCGACTGGCCCGGCGGGCCGGCCTCGGGCTGGCGCGCACCGGCAGCACGGCGTACCACGCGAGCGGCGAGATCTTCCTCGGGCTGGCGACCGGGTTGCGTGCGCCGCGCGGCGAGCCGGCGGCCGGCGTACCGCTGTCGGGGCGGGGCCTCGACCCGTTCTTCGCCGCGGCCGTCGAGGCGACCGAGGAAGCGGTGGTCACCAGCCTGCTCGCGGCGCGCACCGTCGAGGGCCGCGACGGCAACGTCTCGCACGCCCTGCCGTTCGACGAGGTCGTCCAGCTGCTCAACAGGGCGGCGCGCGACGATGGGTGAAGGAACAGCCGCGCACCGCTTCGTGACGATGTCGGACGGTGCCCGGCTCGCGATCACGCTCTACCTGCCGGACACCGACGCGCCGGCGCCGTGCCTGCTCGAGGCGCTCCCCTATCGCAAGGACGACCTGACGGCGACCTACCGGCCGGAGTACCTGCGGCTGCGCGACGAGCACGGGTACGCCGTCTGCCGGGTCGACGTCCGCGGCACCGGTTCGTCCGACGGGCTCGCGACCGACGAGTACCCCGTGCAGGAGCAGCAGGACCTCTCCGAGCTCATCGGGTGGCTTGCGGACCAGGCGTGGTGCTCCGGCGCGGTCGGGATGTTCGGCACGTCGTACTCCGGCTTCAACGCCCTGCACCTCGCCGCCGCGCAACCACCGGCGCTCAAAGCGATCTGTGCCATCTACTCCAGCGACGACCGGTATACCGACGACGTGCACTACATGGGCGGGTCGCTGCGGCTGCTCGACGTCGTGGACTACCCGACCTACATGGTGGCGATGAACGCCCTGCCGCCGGTGCCGTCGCTGTTCGGTGACGGTTGGGTCGCCGCCTGGCGCGAGCGGGTCGAGCGGCTCGACCCGTGGCTGGTGCGCTGGGTCGAGGAGCGCCACGACTCGGCGTACTGGCGGCAGGGTTCGGTGCGACCGGCGTACGGCCGGATCCGCACCCCGACGATGCTCGTCGGCGGCTGGGCCGACGGCTACCGCAACAACACGTTCCGCACCGTCGAGGTGCTGCAGTCGCAGGGCACGCCGGTGCGGCTGCTGCTCGGACCGTGGAGCCACATGTCGACAGCGACATCGCTGCCCGGGCCGCACATCGACCTGGTGCCTGTGATGGCGCGCTGGTGGGACCGCTGGCTGCGCGGCATCGACGACGGGTACGACGACGAGCCGGCCCTGACCTGGTTCGCCGAGCGGTCGACCCGGCCGGGCGCAGACCGCCCGCTGGTCGAGGGCGAGTGGCGGTCGGCCGCCACCTGGCCGCTGCCGGGTGCGTCGACGTCGGTGCGGCCCCTGGGCACCGGCACGGTGTCCTACGACGTGCTGCCCGACGTCGGCACCGCCGCGTGGAACAGCTGCGCCGGCTCGCTGCCGTGGGGTCAGCCGACCGACCAGCGGTACGACGACGCGGCGTCCCTGACCTGGGAGTGGCCCGCGGACGGGCTCTCCCTGCTGGGCCACCCGGTGCTGCGGCTGCGGTTGTCCTCGACCCAGCCGGTGGCCTCGGTGTCGGCCAAGCTGTCCGACATCTTCCCGGACGGGACCTCCTCGCTGGTCTGCCGCGGGTTCCTCAACCTCACCCACCGGAGCTCGTCGATCGCGCCCGAGCCGCTGCCGGTCGGCGACTGGGTCGACGTCGAGCTCGCGATGGAGGAGATGTCCTTCGACGCGGTCGAGCCGGGCCACCGCGTTCGCCTCGCCATTGCGGGCGCCGACTGGCCGAACACGGTCGCCCCGCCCCGGCCGGTCACCCTCGACCTCGACCTCGCCGGCTGCGCGCTGGAACTGCCGGTCGCCGGCGAGTCGGCGCCCGCGGGCCCGTTGCCACTCGTGGCCCCGCCGGACCGCGAGGCGTCCGACGTGGTGTGGCGCGTCGAGCGGGACGTGCTCGGCCGGCGTACCGCATGCATCGACGACCACGGCGCCGCCTACGACGTGGAAGGTGGCCGGGTCGTGGAGCACTACAGCGGCCGGGTCGAGGTCGACGCTGCCACCTTCGAGCAGAGCGCCGTTTCGGCCGCCGACTTCACCGTCGAGTGGCCTGAGGGGGCGGTGCGCGCGCACTGCGACGTCGAGCTGCTGGCCGGGCCCGACGCCTTCGACCTGCGAGTGCGGGTGGACACCTGGCGGGACGGCGAACCGTTCTGCTCCCGCGCCTGGGAGCGACGGGTCCCCAGGGACCTCGGCTGACCGGTCACCGGCGGCGGGTGCGGGATTAGAGTCCGCAACGAGTCGGCTCGAACGAGACGTGACCCGCGGCTGCTGAGAAGGGACTGGTGCGCATGCCCACCGACGAGGAGCTGGTGCAGCTCGAGGCCCGCCGGGCCGCGCTGCGCGGGAAGTACCTGAAGCCGGCCGCCGAGCGGCCGCCGACGCCCGGCCGCGGCATCCACCATGCCGCCCTCATCTGCTCGGACGTCGAGCAGACCATCGAGTTCTACCAGGGCCTGCTCGGTTTCCCGCTCGTCGAGCTGGTCGAGAACCGGGACTACGCCGGCTCCTCGCACCTGTTCTTCGACCTCGGGAACCAGACCCTGCTCGGGTTCTTCGACTTCCCTGGCCTGGGCCTGCAGCCCGGAGTGGAGTCGATCGGGAGCGTCCAGCACATCGCGATCTCGGCCCCGCGGGACCGGTGGGAAGAGGTCCAGGGACGGCTGGACGCCGCCGGGGTGAAGTACGCCGGCCCCGACCTCGGGATCGAGGAGTCGATGTACTTCAAGGACCCGGATGGCATCCAGATCGAGCTGCTCAGCGACCCGCTGATGTACTTCGGCGGCATCCAGCTCGACGAGTAGCCGCTCAGCCGTCGCGGCCGTCGTGGTGGCCCGAGCCGCTGTCGTCGCCGCCGGACCCGCTGTCGTCGCTGCCCGAGCGGTCGTCGCCGGTCTCGACAGGATCGACGGCAGCGCCGCGGTCGTCGCCGGCCTCGACCTCACCGCGGCCCCCGCGGTCGTCGCCCGGCTCCAGCTCGCCCCGACCTCCACGGTCGTCGCCGACCTCGGCGGACCGGTGCCGGTGGTGTCGCGCCTGGTCGTCGGCCTGACCGTTGCGGTGGTTCGCAGCCCGGTCGTCGAACCGGTCGTGGCTGACCGGGTCATCCGTGCCGCGGACCGCGGCGGCCACGTGGGAGGCGGTGCCGCTTGCCGAGCCGCCGCCGGTGGCCGCGACGGCTGCGCCGGTGCCGACGGTCGCCAGGACGGCTGCGAGCCCGATCGTGATCGTGGTGCGGTTCATGTCGTGCTCCTGTCAGTGGGTTCTGCCCGGCGCGGTGCCGGACAGGACTCACCGTGCGGGAGCGCGGCCTAGCCCGGCGCTGTCGAGCCCCTAACGGCGGGCTAACGTCCTGGACCAGCGTTTCCGGGATGACCGGATCCGGCCGGCTGGGCATCATCGTCCGGTGACCACAGCGTCGAGGCAGGCCCTCACCGGCAACCAGGTCGTGCTCGTACCCGTCACGCCCGAACACGTGCCCGAGCTGCTGTCCATCTTGGGCACACCGGAGGTTCGCCGTCGCTGGGGCGACGAGGCGGCGACATCGGGCTGGCCGTTCGACGACCCCGACGCCACGCGGTACGCCGTTCTGCTGGACCGCCTGGTCGTGGGGATGGTGCAGTACGCCGAGGAGACCGAGCCGATGTACCGCCACGCATCGATCGACATCTTCCTCGACCCCCGGGTGCACGGCCGCGGGATCGGACGGGACGCCGTCTGGACCGTTGCCCGCCGCCTCGTCGAGGACCTGGGCCATCACCGTCTGGTCATCGACCCGGCCGCAGACAACGAAGCCGCGATCCGGTGCTACGCCGCCGTCGGGTTCCGACCAGTCGGGCTCATGCGCCGCTACGAGCGCGACCCGCTGGGCGACGACTGGCACGACGGCCTGCTGATGGACCTGCTCGCCGACGAGCTGCACCGGCCACCCGACCCGCGGGTCCCCTCCTAGACTCCGGCGGCGTGACCGCCGACAGCACGACCGACAGCCTCGCCACTCTTGCGGCCGCCCGTTCGATCGGACCTGACCTGGTCGCCCTGCGGCGCCGGCTGCACCAGGTGCCCGAGATCGGCCTGCACCTCCCGCTGACCCAGCAGCTGGTGCTCGAGGCACTGGCCGACCTCGACGTCGAGGTCACGACCGGCACGGCACTGTCATCGGTGACTGCCGTGCTGCGCGGTGGTGCCTCGGGACCGGATCGGCCGGTCGTCCTGCTGCGCGGCGACATGGACGCGCTGCCGGTGACCGAGGCGGTCCCGGTTCCCTACATCTCGCAGCACGTCGGCGTCATGCACGCCTGCGGCCACGACCTGCACGTCGCGGCCCTCGTCGGCGCGGCCCGCATCCTGCACGACCGGCGGGCCGAGCTCGCCGGCGACGTCGTGCTGATGTTCCAGCCCGGCGAGGAAGGTCCCGGCGGCGCGGAGCCGATGATCGCCGAGGGCCTGCTCGAGGCCGCCGGTCGCCCGGTCGACTCGGCGTACGCCCTGCACGTGTCGTCGTCGGAGTACCCGCTCGGGCAGTGGTTCGCCCGGCCCGGTCCGGTGTTCGCCGCCGCGGACGAGGTGCACGTGCGGGTGCTGGGGCGCGGCGGGCACGGCTCGCAGCCCAACCGGGCGCTGGACCCGGTGCCGTGCGCCTGCGAGATCGTCCTTGCGCTGCAGACGATGGTGACCCGACGGTTCGACGTGTTCGACCCGGTCGTGATCGGCGTCGGGCGGATCGCCGGCGGGACCAAGGAGAACATCATCCCGGACGATGTCGAGATCGACGCCACCGTGCGCACCCTCTCGGCGGACGCCAGGGAGCGAGTGCGCAGCGAGATCGAGCAGGTGGTCCGTGGCCTCACCGCCGCTCATGGCCTCGGCGTCGACATCGAGTACAAGCTCGGCTACCCGGTGACCGTCAACGACGCCGCCGAGCACGAACGCGGCCGGCAAGCTGTCGTGGACCTGTTCGGGGCCGACCGATTCCGCCTGATGCCCGAGCCGCAGCTCGGGTCCGAGGACATGTCCTTCGTGCTCGACCTGGTGCCGGGCACCTACTTCAACGTCAGCGCCTGTCCGGACGCGGACTTCGACGCGGCACCCGACAACCACTCCCCCCGCGCGGCGTTCGACGACGCGGTGCTGCCCGACTGCGCCGCCTGGCTCGCCGAGATGGCGCTCCGCCGCCTGAGCCCTGAGCGCGGCTGACCTGACCTCACCGGGTCGTCAGGCGCGGACCTCGTTCGCGACGTCGAAGCCCGTCTCCTCCGGGGGGCCGGTGAACCCACCCTCGATGCCGGCCTCCATACGGGGCACGAGAACGGTGTCGCGGAAGGTCTCCCAGCTCTCCTGGGTGTCGTGAATGGCGACGATCGTCCAGCCGTCCGCAGACGGGCCGGCAGCGTGGAACAGCTGGCCCGGCGGGAGGCTGCCGTCCGCTGGGTGCACGGCGGCGATCGACGCCTGGTACTGCTCCTGGGTGGCGCCCTTGAACTGGTGCACGACTCCGTACGTCATCGCTGTGCCTTCCCGGCCTCGGGATCGGCCCCGGCTGACATCGGTGGGTCCGAGATCGGATCGACGGGGTCCCCGATCCGGACGCTACGCGCACCGTCTCCCGCCGTCGATGGACAAAGGACCCCAATGCGAGGCCGGTTCTTCGAGCCCGCAGGACACCGCCTGTCGTGGCCGCGTCGAACGAGCGCGGGGCACCCGAAAGGATGCTGCGACCCGGGCGATGCAGACCGCGTCGATCGTCGGCGCGCGCGGCTCGGCGTACCCCTGCGGGTCGAGCTGGACCTGCGCGAGTGGTGCCCCGACCAGACCTACCGGTGGACGACGAGCGCGGAGGTGTTCAGGGCGTACGACGACCTGATCGCCCACGAGGGGTGCGGCCGGAGGGGCACCCGCTCCGATGGGAGCCGGGTGAGCAGCAGACCCCGCTCGGCACCACCCGCCTGCTGCACGTCGAGGCCTGATCCGGCCGCGACGTCAGACCGGCAGCGCGCCGTCGCGGTAGCCGCGGGCGATCCTCGTGACGAGCTGGTGCACGCGCGAGCAGCACGGCCACGTCCCCGACCGTTGTGGCCACCTGCGTCACGCCCGCCCCGAGCACGGCCTCGTCCCGGCCGAGGCAGACCCACGACGCCGCGAAGAAGTGCCTCCGCTCCCAGGCCAGGACGTCGGGCGACGTGTAGGCCGCGGCGGGCAGCATCGTGCTCTC
>DATBDW010000243.1:0-8995 GCA_036269735.1 Actinomycetes bacterium | reverse complement strand
TACTCACGGCCGTGCTGCCCGAGCGGCCGACCGACCAGCGGATGACGAGTCAGGGCTTTCGGGTGCCGGGCGATGACCGGCGAGGCCTCGCAGGGCCATGTTTGCTTGCCGCCGGACGACGCGACCGCGACTGCCCTCTGTTGGCGCTGGGCGGGCACTGGCCAGGAGGCTGTCAATCCGGGTCAGGGACCACGACAACCGGGCAGCGAGCATCGCAGACCACGCGAGCGGTGACTGAGCCGAGGAGTGCGCCCGCGACCATGCCGTGGGTGGCCTGGCCGAGGACTAGCAGGTCGCCAGGACACACCAGGTCGAGCAGCACGGAGGCACCGGATCCGCGTATCGCCCAGGTCCGCACCGGGACGTGGTGCTCGTCGATGCCCGCCAGCTCGACGCAGCGGCGTGCCGTGTCCCGAGCCGCCGAGGCGAGGTCCGTGTCGAGGTCATGCATGCCGGACAGCGCGCCGGCGCCGGCCGCCGCAACACCTGTCGTGCTGCGGACCGCCCGCTCGACACTTCCCTCCCACGCCGTCACGACATCGATCGCGCTCCCAGTGGCCGCCGCATGGCCTGCAGCCCATCGCAGGGCATTGATGGAGCGCTCGGATCCGTCTACGCCCACGATGATGCGTCCTGGGATCACTGGCCACTCGGGTGACGCGCTCTGCCGCACATGCCATCCACTCTGCCGATTGTCTTCTGCCGGGGGGTTGCGACCGCATTGCGATCAGATGACGGCGGGACGGTCCGTCACACGACCGCAACCTCCGTGCCCGGGCCGAAGCAATATGCGCCGCGCAGACTGGGGGACCGACGGGAGTCCCTCGTCTGGGACGGCGGAGACGGAAGGCGGACGGGTCGGCCATGACGGCTATCACGGTGACCGAACTGGGTCCGTCCTACGTCGTGGTGATCCTCGACGCGACCGCGCAGCCGCGCACGCCCACCGGAGACCTGTCGCGTCGGATGTGCGCACTTCTCGACGAAGGTCCCACGACAATGCTCGTCGACATCTCGCGACTTCTGGCGCTGTCGTCGGACGTGATGTCGGCGCTGCTCTCGCTGCGGCGCGAGACCGGCTTGCGCTTCGGCCGACTGGTCCTGCGCTCGCCCTCGGCGGGCGGCGACGCGATGCTGGACCGGTCCTCGCCGCCGGGGGTCTTCGAGATCAGCGCGGCGGGCTTGCCGGCCACGCCGCGGCGGCACCGGTGACCGCCACGGCGCTGCACGGCACCACCCCCGCCCAACCTATCGCCACCGGCGGCTGGCGGCTCGATGTCGCCGAGAGCGCCCTCGCGTTCGCGGTCGTCGGCCAGGGTGCTGCGGGACTACAGGTTCGGCTAGGTGAGGGGTCCGAACCCGCCGCACCGGCCCGGGCGGCCAGCTTCCTGGTGGCCGACCTCGATCCCGACGGGGCGGCCCGGGTCGTGACGAGCTGTGCACCGCCCGCCCTGCTCATGTCGGCGTCGAGCGTCCGACTGCTCCCGGCCGACGGGACCGGGCGCGGCGCTGCTGTCCTGGACACCGGCGATCTCCTGGTGATGGGCTCGGCCACCATCCTCGACGACGAGCCGGACCGGTGGGCTTCGCTCCTGCGGACCGACCCGGAGGAGGTTCGCGGCCGGACCGAGAACCTCGCGCTGGCGCTGCTCCGGCACTCGTCGCGAGGAGCCTCCGTGGTAGCCAGGCGCCTCCCACCAACGGCCTGACGGGTCAGGGCGTCGGGGTCGCCGAGGAGGTCGGCGCCGGCTCGGCCTTGCTCGGATGCCGCGAACCGGCGACGAGGAGGCTGGCGTAGTCCTCGGCGTCCACCGGATCAGGTGTCTGCTCGCCGCCGGGCAGGGTAGCTTCCAGTGGTTTCCCGTTCTGGATGAGCCGCACCCGGTCTACCCCGGCGACCGAGGTAACTGTCAAGACCACCTGGCCGATGGCCAGCGGGAGCCGGTCCGCCGAAGGTCCGTTGGCGGTGGCCTCGACCGCGATGCGGGCGGTGTCGCCTTCGACGTCGATCAGCCGGAGGATCACGTCGGGTCCCAGCGCGCTGGACAGCCCCAACGCCCGCGCCTGCTCGTCGGGTCCGGTGGTGAGAACCGTGAGGAGGTCGGCGACCACCGGCGTCAGCCCCGCGGCGTCGAGCTGAACGGGCTGCGGCACCAACTGCGAGTCGGCGTCCACCAGGAAGACCCGGGGTGCCGTGACCGCCGTCCCCGTCGGCACCGACGTAGGCCCGTCCCCTGAGGGACCGAGGAGCCGGTACGGGACTTCGTCGCCATTCACTGTGACGGTCGCACCGTTGCGAGGCAGCCCGCACCCGCTCACCGCCAGGACAGCTGCGCAGGCCGCCACGACCAGCACGGACGCGAGTCGAGGCCGACGCGTTCCATCGCTCATCCGTCGTCACCGCCGAGGGACGACGGCAGCTCGATCGTGAACCGCGCGCCTCGTCCGCCCGGTGCCTCGCTGCACCACACCGCGCCGCCGTGTGCCCGGACGGTCTCGGCCACGAGGCTGAGGCCGAGCCCGGCGCCTGGCAAGGCCCCGCGAGAGCCACCCCGGACGAACCGTTCGAAGACCCGGCGACGGTCTTCCTTCGGCACACCGGATCCTGCGTCGTCGACCGAGATGACGACGTGCCCGTGCTCCGTGCGCACGACTACCGACGCGACCCCGCCCGCGTGTCTCTGCGCGTTCTCGAGGAGGTTGCGCACCGCGCTGTTGACGGCAGTCTTGTCCGCCAGCACCGATGTCCGTGCGCCGTCCGGCGGCACGTGTAGGAGCTCAGGCGGCACGTTCATGGAATCCGCGGCGTGGCGAACGAGCTCTGAGAGGTCGACGGTGCTCAGCAACAGGCCCGAAGCGCCGGTCTCCATCCGGCCGAGCTCGAGTAGATCCTGCAGAGCGCGATGGAAGCGGTCCAGGTCGCGCTTGACCAGGTCGAGGGCCTGCTGCGACCGCTGGGGAAGGTCGGCGCGACGCCCGTCC
Source organism: Actinomycetes bacterium (assembly GCA_036269735.1). Taxonomy (GTDB): domain Bacteria; phylum Actinomycetota; class Actinomycetes; order JACCUZ01; family JACCUZ01; genus DATBDW01. The sequence goes on along the minus strand of DATBDW010000243.1, from coordinate 6,013 downwards.
ATGACCGCGACGCTCGTCATCAGGGCGGTGAGAGGTGACCGGAGCTCGTGGCTGACGTCAGCAGCGAACTGCGCGTCCCGCCTGATCCGGTCGTTGACCGCGTCCACCATGGAGTTGAAGGACGCCACGATCGTGGCGAGGTCAGGGTCCTCCGTGCTGTCGAGACGGATCTCGAGGGACCCACCCGCGATCTGAGCCGCGGCTGCTGCGACCTCGTCGAGCGGCGCCAGGACGCGCCGAGCCGCCCATCTCCCCAGCACCGCCGCGGCCGCGGAGGTGATGACCGCGAACACGGCGAGGACGATCCGCAGCGCCGTCAGGGTGCTGTCCAGCTCGGCAACGCTGGTCCGCTCGAAGAACGTGGCGTTGACAGCGGGGAGGGGCACGGCGACCATGACGGCGGGCCCGTCAGGCGTCCGTTGCCAGGTCAGTGCGACCGTTCTGTCCGTCGGACCGACGAGCAACTGCGCCGGCACATCCTTCTCGCTCACCTGTAGGGACGAGGCGAACCACCGGTTACCACGTCGGACCAGCACCGCGGCGTCGGCCGGCGGGGAGACGGCGCCCAGGACGTCACTGACCTTGGCCCCGGAGGTCAGCAGCCCGTCTCGGACGTAGGCAGCGTCAGCGAAGGCCTGCCGGGTGGCGGTGCGCTCGCGCTGCTCGATGAGGTACCGCCTCGCTGTCAGGTAGGTGCCGACCGCCATCGTCGCGGCCAGCAGCAGCCCGCCCAGGGCAAACGACACCATGATCGTCGCCCCCAGACCTAGCCGGCGGGTCCGGGACTCGGCGGAGTCGTCGCTCACCACAGGTCCAGCCGATAACCCAGGCCCCGAACCGTGACGACGATGTCGGGCCCACCGGGGTCATGCTCGATCTTCGTCCGCAACCGGCGGATGTGCACGTCGACGATCCGTTCGTCGCCGAAGAAACCGCGGTCCCAGACGGCCTCGAGCAGGGACGGGCGGCTGCGGACCCGGCCCGGCGGGGAGGCGAGCTCGCGGAGCAGCCGGTACTCGGTGACCGTGAGGAGAACATCGTCACCGCCCCGGCGTACCTGCCCGGCTCCCCCGTCGAGGACGAGCTCGGGCTCGCGGGAGTCCAGGACCAGCGTGTCAGCGTCGTCCCGAGCCACGTCGCTGTCGCCGACCCGTGGGCCACGGCGTCGGAGGGCACGCAGGCGCGCCACCAACTCCTGGACGACGAACGGTTTGGTGACGTAGTCATCGGCACCCGCTTCCAGCGCGGCCACGATGTCTGCGGTGTCCTCACGCGCGCTGATGACGATGATCGGTGCGTCGGACTCCGGGCGGGCACGGCGGATGAAGGTGTAGCCGTCCATTCCCCCGAGCATCAGGTCGACCAGCATCAGGTCGACCGTGCCGTCGGCCACCACGGCGAGCGCATCCTCAGCCCGGGCGGCGTCGGACACGACGTACCCGGCGTCCTCAAGGGCCATCCGCAGTGAGGTGCGGATGCCGTCGTCGTCCTCGAGGATCAATACCTGGGTCATCGTGCGCCCATCGTGCCAGCCTCCGGGGTCGGCCTGTGACGTGGCGACGGGCACAGCCCCGTTCGTCATGCAACCGCAAACTCACCGGCCGCTAAGACGCAACATCGATCGCTGACCCTGGACAGGTGGCGATCGACGATGGGCGTCGGGCCGCGGAAGGAGAGCGATGTCGGACACGGAGGTCGAGGACCGCGCCGGACCGTGGGGCCTGACTGTGCTGCGGATGGATGACGCATCCCTGTTCAAGGTCGTCGCGGACCTCCGGTGGCGCACGGAAGAGCTGCTCGCCGAGCCGCACCCGCACCTCGTCGTGGACATCAGCGGCCTCACCCGGCTGTCGTCGGCGACGCTGGCGGCGCTGCTGTGGGCCCAGCGGTACTGCCGGGCCCGGGGCGGGGCCGTCCGGCTGACCGGCCCCAACCGGCGTAACCGTGAGCTGCTGGCGCGGACTGGCCTGGCCGAGCTGTTTTGCGTCGACGGCTCGACGGCGTGGGACGAACGCCGTCGGACCCGGACCCCGTTGGTGGTGCACCGGGCGGCCGCACCGTGACCGCGGCGCCCGCGGCTCGTCCGGCAGTGGCCTCGCTTGCCGGGGAACCCGCACTCATCGGCTGGCACAGTGTGTCGACGCAGTGCGGACGTGGGAGCGTCCGCGTCTTCCGCAGCGACCAGGTCCTGCACGTGCGGGCGAGCTCTCCGGCCGTAGGCGACGATCCCGTCTTAGCGATCGCTGAGCTGCGCGCCGTACTCCGGTCGGACGGGGACGTGGCCGCCGAGACTCGCACAGCGCTGCCGGCCCTCGTCGCCAGTTCGGACGGCATCCGGGTCCTGCCCGCCGAGCCGTTGGGGCTCGCTCAGCGTCGGCCCGTCCGGCTCGAGCCGGGGGAGCGGCTGGTCCTCTGCTGCATCGGGCCGCGGCGCAAGCCGCCCCTCGGTTACCTCCGGCTGCTCTCTGGTCGGGTGGAGGACGTGCTGTCCGGGTCCGCGTTGAACGTGCTCGATGTCGTGCTCGAGGGGGCCGACGACGGCGCGGCGGCCGTTCTCACCCGCATGGGACCCGTCCACGGATCCGCCCGCGAATCTCATGACACCAGGGAGCAAGGATGACCTGCACGATGTTCGCCGCCGAGATGAACCTCGAGCTCACGGCCGCGCGGGCCGAGCTGTCCCGAGCAACCGCCGCTGGGGACGACGACCACGCCGGCGTCGCGGCGGCCCGTCTCGCCGACCTCACCGACCTCGCCCGCCGTCAGGGTGTCGACCTCAGCAATCTCATGCTGCTCGATGCCTGAAGCGGGCGGCCGGATGACCAGCCGGACGACGCGGCGCGATGCGCACCGGCTGGTCGCAGTCGGCTCACCGCGCCGGCTCTCCCAGACCGCAGCAGGACGGGCTCCGACCGCGCGGGACGGTCCGGCGTCGACTGCGGCAGACCGGATCCTCGGCGCGCTGCTGGCGGGTCTCCTCGGCGGTGTCGCCCTGTACTCCTGGCTCGCCGTCGCCGCCGTTCGAGACGGCCTCGGCCTGGAGTATCCCCTGCGTGCGGTGCACGCCCTGATGAGTGGCCCGCGGGTCCTGCCGGACTACCCACGCGGGTCGCTGGGCGGTGCCGAGGCGTTCGACCCGGTGTCGGCGCCGCTGATGTTCATCGTTCCCGCCTTGGTGGTCTCGCTCGTAACGGCGGCACTGGTCCGCCGCAGCCCCGTCGGCCGCGATTCACCTGAGACGGTGCTCGTGATCTCGGCACTGCTCACGGGTCTCGCATTCGTCGTCCTGGTGCTGCTCTTCGGGTTCCGGGTGGCCGACCCGCAGGTGCAGCGGATCAGCACCGGCTACGGCCTACGCCAGCTCGGCCGGCCGGCGTGGGCCGGGGCGCACCTCGCGTACGTCGCCGTCCTGACCGTCTGCCTGCAGCCGGTGACGAGATGGATCACCCGCCGGCGCGCTGACTCCCGACCGTCGCGCCCTCTGCCAGGCGAGGAAGCCCCCGGCCACGGCTGAGGCCCGTTCTCGGGCGGTCAGCGTCGGGTCTGATCGTGCACGGCGAACCGGCCCCGCCCGTCCTCGAGCACCGGAGCTGCTGGCCAGCGCGTCGTCAGCCGCCGAGAGCCGCGAGGTCGTCCACCGAGACCTCGCCCGCGCCGAGCGCGAAGGCCGTGAGACCGGCCCGGACTGACTCGCGCTCGCCGGGCGACAGGCGGCCGAGGATCCGCGCGATCTCCTCGCGCCGTCGGCGGGTGACGTCGGCCACCAGCCTGCGGCCAGCCGTGGTCGGCGCGACGATCACCTCGCGACGGCTGTGTGGGTTTTCCACCCGCCGGACCCAGCCGCCGGCGACCAGGCGGTCGGCCGTGCGGCTGAACGTCGACGGGTGCACGCCGGCTCGCTCGGCCAGGACCCCACTGCGCAGTGGACCGTCGACGGAGAGCAGGACAAGGACACGGAACTGAGGGAGCGTCACCTGCTCGAGCGCCCCCGCCACCGAGCGTGCTACTACCCCCAGCAGCGCGCGAGAGGCGTCGAGGGTTGAGTCGACCTCCTCGGCCGACGGTCGGCGTCCGCGTGCGGGCGAGGTGGCCATGTGAGGAGGGTAGTCCTATCAAGTGCTAACCTACAATGGTTGTAGTGCTACATGTAACCTGCGGGAGCCATCCCGCGCGACGTGATGGGAGGGCTACGGGTGCCGGCCCTGCCCCAGGCGATGACGCGTCAATTCCGATCCGGCGTTGGGGCGGCGACCCTGTCGGTGCGTTCGGGCTCCTCCGGACTGGTCGTTGTCGCGGTTCTCGTCGGCGCCGGGGCCGGGCTCGGCGCGGTCGTCTTCCGCTGGCTCATCGAGCGGGCGACCTGGGTCTTCACCGGCCGGCTCGGTTTCGCGTCCGCCTTCCCCGGCGACCATGCCGCGCACCCGTGGCTGCCCTGGCTGGGCGCCGGGTTCCTCGTGCTCGCGCCCGCCGTGGGCGGGCTCGTCCAGGGGCCGCTGGTCGAGCGGTTCGCCCCTGAGGCGCGTGGTCATGGTGTCCCCGAGGTGATGTACGCCGTCTCTCGACGCGGCGGTCGCATCCCCGGCCGGGTCGCGGTGGTCAAGGCGCTCGCGTCCGCGGTCTGCATCGGCTCTGGGGGCTCGGTCGGCCGGGAGGGTCCGATCGTCCAGATCGGCGCTGCCCTCGGCTCGTCCCTCGGACGGATCGCGCGACTCCCGGAGGCTCGGCTGCGGACGCTGGTCGCGTGCGGAGCCGCCGGCGGGATCGCGGCCACGTTCAATGCGCCGATCGCCGGGGTCTTCTTCGCCCTCGAGCTGCTGCTGCGGGACTTCGCGGCCGAGTCCTTTGGTGCGGTCGTGCTCGCGGCCGTCACCGCCTCCGTCGCCGGTCGGGCCGCGTTCGGCGACACGCCGTTCCTTCGCTTGCCCGCGTTCAGCCTCACCAGCCCGTGGGAGTACCTGCTCTACGCCACGCTGGGCCTGGCGGCCGGCGCTGCGGGCGTGCTGTTCACCCGCGTGCTGTACGGCGTGGAGGACATCTGTGACCGGCTATGGCGCGGCGCGCGGTGGGCTCGTCCGGCGGTCGGCGGCCTGCTCCTTGGTGGAGTGCTGCTCGCCCTGCCGCAGATGTACGGGGTTGGATACCCGGTTCTCTCCCGCGCGGTGCACGGTCGCTACGCGCTCGCCTTCCTGCTCGTCCTGCTGCTGGGCAAGATGCTGGCCACCAGCCTCACGATCGGGATCGGTGGCTCCGGCGGCGTCTTCGCGCCGACCCTGTTCTGCGGCGCCATGCTCGGCGCCGCGTTCGGCGACGTCGCCGTGTGGCTGCTGCCTGGTACAGCCGGGTCGGTTGGTGCCTACGCGCTCGTCGGCATGGGCGCGGTGTTCGCCGGTGCCGCCCGGGCTCCCATCACAGCAGTGCTGATCCTCTTCGAGCTCACCGGCGAGTACTCCATCATCCTGCCGCTGATGCTCGCCATCGTCCTGGCCACCGGCGTCTCCAAGGCACTGTCCCGGGACACCGTCTACACCCTCAAGCTGCGCCGTCGTGGGGTCGACGTGGACGCGCCCGTCAGCGACCACCGGTTGGGTTCGGCGGCGGTCTCAGGGGTGATGGCGGCACCACCACCCACCCTTGACGAGGGTGACCCGATGAGTCTCGCTGCTGCCGCCCTGCTCGGGTCCGCTCCGGTGGTCCCGGTGGTCCGGACTGGGCCGGAAGAATGCTCCGTCGACGCGGTGGTGGGCGTACTCACCGCCCGGGAGGTGTCGGAGTCCCTTGCCGACGAGCCGGGCGGGACGCGCGCCGTGGGCGAGGTAGCGACGATGCCGCCGTACGTCCGGCCCAACACGTCGCTCGCCCGTGCGCTCGAGGTGCTCATGCACTCCGACAGCACGGGGGTCCCGGTGCTCGACGACGACGACCGCCTGTGCGGCTGGCTGACCCACCAGGCTCTGCTGCGGGCAGTGTCGGCGACACCTGGGCGGTCGGTCCGGGCCGAGCCTCGGGCCCGCGA
>DATBDW010000242.1:0-12869 GCA_036269735.1 Actinomycetes bacterium | reverse complement strand
ACCCTCGGGGCGGTCAGCATCGGGGGCATCGAGCTGTTCCACGCGACGTACCGTCCGATCCTCCTGCCGACCCGCGTCGTCTCGTCGCCGGGCGTCCAGCCGGCCGGGCAGGACCGGGGGGTCCGCGCCGCCGAGGTGCTCGCCGAGAGGCGCACCGCGCTCGCACCCGGTGACGTCTGCGCCGTCGTGGTCGAGCCGCTGGTGCAGGCGGCCGGCGGGATGCTCACCCACGACGTGTCGTTCGTGCGGGGCGTGCGCGAGCTGTGCGACGAGTGGGGCGCGCTGATGGTGGTCGACGAGGTGGCCACCGGCATCGGCCGGACCGGCCGGATGTGGGCCGTCGAGCACGCGGGGGTCACCCCTGACCTGATGACCTGCGGCAAGGGGCTGACCGGCGGCTACCTGCCGTTGTCGGCTGTACTCGCGCGCGAGGACGTCTACCAGGCGTTCCTCGGCGCGCCGGCCGAAGCGCGGACGTTCTTCCACGGCCACTCGTACACAGCAAACCCGCTGTGCTGCGCCGCCGCGATCGCCAACCTCGACCTGATGGCCGAACGGGGCACCGTCGCGCACGCCGCGCAGGTGGGCGAGCGCATCGGCGAGCTCACCGCGGATGTGGCGTCCTACGACGGCGTACGAGAAGTACGCCGGGTCGGCACGATGACCGGCATCGAGGTCGTCGCGGTCGGCGAGCGCACCGGCTTCGCCGTCTGCCAGGCTGCGCGGAGGAGAGGCGTGTGGGTCCGGCCGCTCGGCGACGTCGTGGTGCTGATGCCCCCGCTGGCGATCGGCGACGACGACCTCGAGACCCTGGTCGGCGTGGTCGACGAGAGCATCCGCGAGGTCGTGCGTTGAGCCCGCCGCCAGAGGCGCTGCTGGCGCTGGTCGACGACCTGCGCTCCCCCGACCCGGTCGTCCGCGACACCGGCGCGTTCACGTCGCTCGCCGCGCTGGCGGTGGAGGGCCGGCTGGACCAGCACCTCGTCGAGCTCGGCGTACAAGGCATGGCTCTGCTGCGCGACGAGGAGGTCCAGGCACGCACCTTCGGCGCCCTGCTGCTCGCCCTGCTCGCCGACCGCGACAACGTCACCGGCACCGCGACCGACGCGGCCGTGCACGCCTGGCTGGCGAGCCTGGTCGGTTGGTACGCCGAGGAGCCCGACACCCGCGGCTGGGACTCCCACCTCGGCTGGCTGCACGCCGTCGCGCACGGCGCCGACGCGATCGGCGAGCTCGCGATGTCGCCTCGCCTGGGGCGGACCATGCTGATGGAGCTGCTGCACCTGCTCGTCAGCCGAACGATCGCACCCACGACCGAGCACTGGGTGCAGGACGAGGACGACCGGGTCGCGGTCGCCGCGATGTCCGTGCTGAGCCGCAACCTGCTCCTGGTCGCCGACGTCACCCCGGAGATCCAGCGACTCGGCGACACCTGGCGTACCGCCCCCTCCGGACCGATCCCCGCCCAGGTCGACAACGCGGTGCGGCTGGCGCGCACGCTGCACCTTCAGCTCACGCTCGGCGTCCGGGTCAGCCCGGAGGCAGAGGTGATCCACCCGGCGGTCCGAGACGTTGCGCTGCACGAGCTGGGCGGCGCCCTCGCGGACCTGCACTGGTTCTACGGGCGCCCGTCGTGAGCGACCCGCTCGAACAGCTGCACCGCGCGGCCACCGACCGGGAGGCCAACGCGATGCGCCGGACGCTGCGGCCCCGGCCCGCTGACGAGGACCTCCTCGACCTCGCGTCCAACGACTACCTCGGGCTCGCGCGCGACCCGCAGGTCACCGCGGCCGCGGCCGCCGCAGCGGTCCGGTGGGGCGCCGGGTCGACCGGCTCGCGACTGGTGACCGGGTCCACCGAGCTGCACCGCGACCTCGAGAGCGAGCTGGCCTCGTTCGTCGGGGCCGCGGCCGGTCTCGTCTTCTCCTCGGGCTACCTCGCGAACCTCGGTGCCGTCGCCGCCCTCGCAGGCGAGGACACCTTGGTGGTGTCCGACCGGCTGGTGCACGCCTCACTGGTGGACGCGTGCCGGCTGTCCCGGGCGGAGGTCGCCGTCGTACCGCACACCGACGTGGATGCGGTACGCCGGTCGCTCGCCCACCGCCACCAGGCCCGCGCGCTGATCGTGACCGACTCGGTGTTCTCCGTGGACGGCGACCTTGCCCCGCTCGTCGCGTTGCACGATGCCGCGCGCGAGTACGGCGCGCTGCTGCTCGTGGACGAGGCGCACGCGCTGGGTGTCGTCGGTCCCGGCGGTCGTGGCGCGGTCGCCGCGGCCGGGCTGGCCGGCGAGCCCGACGTGGTGGTCACGGTCACCCTCAGCAAGTCACTCGGCTCCCAGGGCGGCGCGGTGCTGGCCGACGCGGTGGTCGTCGAGCACCTGGTGAACACCGCGCGCACCTTCGTCTTCGACACCGGGCTGGCACCCGCCCCTGCCGCGGCGGCGCTCGCCGCCCTGGGGGTGCTGCAGGCCCGGCCCGAGCTCCCCGACCGCGCCCGGGCCAACGCGGCCCTGCTCGCCTCCTTGCTCACCGAGAGCACGGGGCGCCCGGTCAGCAGCCCGGCAGCGGCGGTCGTGTCGGTTCTGGTCGGCGACCCGGCGGACGCGGTGGCCGCCGCGCAACGGCTGCGCGACGGCGGCATCCTGGTCGGCTGCTTCCGGCCGCCGTCCGTACCCGACGCCGGTTCCCGGCTGCGGTTCACCGCCCGCGCCGACCTGACCGACGCCGACCTGGACCGGGCGGCCGACGCAGCCGCGCGGGCCCTGGCCTGATCGGCGGTGGGTCAGCCGCGCAGCAGGGTGCGGATGGTGCGCAGGGCGACCGAGAGCGTCGCCAGGTCGAAGGTCTCCGACGACACGATCTCGCTCAGCGTCGCCTCGGCCCGGGCGACGCCCTCGGCGTTGGCCAGCTCCCACGCGTCGATCCGGGCGACCGGTTCATCGACCGACGAGGTCGTCGTGAGCACGTCGTGGGTGAGGCCGGCCATCGCGGCGTACAAGTCGTAGCGCAATGCCGAGCGGGCCAGCGCGCTCCACCGGTCGTCGCGTGGCAGACCCGTGATCCGGGTGAGCATCCGGTCGGCCTCGATGCGCTCCGAGATGGCGAAGTAGACACCGGCGACCTCGCGCGCCGGCACCTTCTCGGCGTTGGCGATCTCGACGATGTCCAACATCGAGAAGCCGTCGAGCAGTCCGGCAGCGCGCGCCGCGAGCTCCTCGGGGACGCCGACCCCGGAGAACTCCGCGGTCCGCATCAGCAGCCGCTCTCGCTCGGAGCCGATGAGCAGATCGGGCAGGAGCGGGGCCAGCTCGTCGAAGGCCGGCTGGAAGTGCTCGACCTCGGCACTGACGTCGATGGTCGCCCGCCGCTGCTGCACGAGCCAGCGGATGCTGCGGTCGAGCAGCCGGCGCGACTCGAGGTAGAGCATCGACTGCACCGACGTCGGCAGCACGTTGTCCAGATCCTCGATGGCGTCCCAGAACTCCTCGAGCCGGAAGGCCTCCCGCACCGCGCTGTAGGCGCGCACCGTCTCGACCGCACTGGCGCCGGTCTCCTCCTGGACCCGGAAGACACAGGTCATCCCGCTGCGGTTGACCAGGTCGTTGCTGACCCAGGTCGTCACGATCTCGCGCCGCAGCGGGTGACTGGCCAGCCGTTCGCCGAGCTCTGCGACCAGCGGCTTCGGGAAGTAGCGTCGCAGCGCCCGGGCGAACCAGGGGTCGTCGGGCAGCTCCGAGTCGAGCACGGTCGCAGTCAACGAGATCTTCGAGTACGCCGCCAGGACCGCCAGCTCGCTCGAGGTCAAGCCGGCCCCGGCCGACTCGCGCTGCTCGATCTCGGCCTGCGGCGGGAGGAACTCGATGGCCCGGTCGAGCTCGCCACGTGACTCGAGGGTGCTGATGAACCTCCCGTGCACGGAGAGCATGGCCGGGGCCTGCGCCCGAGCGTTGCCGAGCAGCACGTTCTGCTCGTAGTTGTCCCTCAGCACGAGGTGCCCGACCTCGTCGGTCATCTGGACGAGCAGCTCGTTGCGGTGCTCGGCGGCCAGCGCGCCGTCGCGCACGGCCTGGTCCAGCAGGATCTTGATGTTGACCTCGTGGTCGGAGGTGTCGACCCCGGCGCTGTTGTCGATCGCGTCGGTGTTGATCTTCCCGCCCGCCATCGCGAACTCGATCCGGCCGAGCTGGGTCAGCCCGAGGTTGCCGCCCTCCCCGACCACGCGCACCCGCAGGTCGGCGCCGTCGACGCGGATGGCGTCGTTGGCCTTGTCCCCGACGTCGGCGTGGGTCTCCTGGCGGGCCTTGACGTAGGTGCCGATGCCGCCGTTCCAGAGCAGGTCGACGGGGGCGGCGAGGATCGCCCGCATCAGCTCAGCGGGGGTCAGCGAACGGACGCTCTCCGGCAGGTCGAGCCTGGCCCGTACCTGGGGTGAGATGGCGATGGACTTCGCGGTCCGCGGGTGCACCCCGCCGCCCGCCGAGATCCGCGACCGGTCGTAGTCGGCCCACGAGGAGCGCGGCAGGTCGAAGAGCCGGCGCCGCTCGGCGTACGACGTCGCCGGCTCCGGATCGGGATCGAGGAACACGTGGCGGTGGTCGAAGGCCGCCACGAGCCGGGTGTGCTCGGAGAGCAGCATGCCGTTGCCGAACACGTCACCGGACATGTCGCCGACGCCGACGCAGGTGAAGTCCTCCGTCTGGGTGTCCACATCGAGCTCACGGAAGTGTCGCTTGACCGACTCCCACGCACCTCGGGCGGTGATGCCCATGACCTTGTGGTCGTAGCCCACCGACCCGCCGCTGGCGAACGCGTCACCCAGCCAGAACCCGTAGTCCAGGGCGACGCCGTTGGCGATGTCGGAGAACGTCGCGGTTCCCTTGTCCGCGGCGACCACGAGGTAGCTGTCGTCGGCGTCGTAGCGCACGACCTGCGGCGGCGGTACGACGTGCTGGACCCCGTCGACGGCCGACAGGTTGTCGGTCACGTCGAGCAGCCCGCTGATGAAGGTGCGGTAGCAGGCGATGCCCTCCGCCAGCACGGCCTCACGGTCCGTCGAGTCGGCCGGCGGCTGCTTGACGACGAACCCGCCCTTGGCGCCGACCGGCACGATGACGGCGTTCTTGACCGTCTGGGCCTTCACCAGCCCGAGCACCTCGGTGCGGAAGTCCTCGCGCCGGTCCGACCAGCGCAGCCCCCCGCGGGCGACCGGGCCGAATCGCAGGTGCACTCCCTCCACGCGCGGGCTGTAGACCCAGATCTCGAACCGCGGCCGCGGCGCGGGCAGGTCGGGCACCTGGTGGGGGTCGAGCTTGAACGCGACGTACGACTTCGGCTTGCCGGCGTTGTCCACCTGGTAGTAGCTGGTGCGCAGGGTCGCCCGGACGAGCCCGAGGAAGGAACGCAGGATCCGGTCGTGGTCCAGGCTCGCCACGGCGTCGAGCGCCCCGGCGATCTCCTCGACCAGCCCGTCGACCAGCTCCTCGGACCCCGCGCCGCCGGGCGCGTTGCGCGCCGGGTCGAACCTCGCCTCGAAGAGCGCGACGAGCAGCCGGGCCAGATGGGTGTTCTGGACCAGGCACTCCTGGACGTAGGACTGGCTGAACGTCGTCGTCCCCTGGCGCAGGTACTTCGCGTACGCCCGCAGCACCATCGCCTGGCGCCAGGTCAGGCCGGCCAGCAGCACCAGCGCGTTGAACCCGTCGCTCTCCGCGTCACCCGACCACACCGCGGCGAACGCGTCCTGGAACCTGGTGCGGGCCTCCTCGTCCGGGCTGCCCGCGTCGTCGTACCGCAGCCCGAAGTCGTAGACCCAGGCAGCGGGCCGGCCGCGGCGCTCGACGTGGTAGGGCCGCTCGTCGACGACCTCGACGCCCATCGCCTGCAGCCGGGGGAGCACGAGCGACAGCGACACCGGCGCGCCGACGTGGAACAGCTTGAGTCGCCGCTCCCCCGCCGCGGAGTCGCTGGGCGTGTACAGCTTGAGGTCGATGTCACCCTCGCTGCCCAACGCCTCGATCCGGTGCAGGTCGGCCACCGCGGCCGACGCGGGCAGGTCTTCCTTGTACGCCTCGGGGAACGCGTCGGCGTACACGCCGGCCAGGCGGATCGCCTTCTCCAGACCGCAGCTGTCGCGCAGCGCGTCGATGAAGTCGTCGTCCCAGGTGCGGGTCGCGCGCACCAGGCGGGCCTCGACCTGCGCCGCGTCGACCTCCGGGACGATGTGCGACGAGGCGACCCGCACGACGAAGTGCAGCCGGGCCAGGACCGACTCGGACACCAGCGCTGTGTAGTCGATACTGGTGCCGTCGAACGCCTCGAGCAGGATCTGCTCAAGCGCGTTGCGGACCTGGGTCGTGTAGCGGTCCCGGGGCAGGTAGACCATGCACGACATGAATCGGCCGTAGTCGTCGCGGCGCAGGAACAACCGCAGCTGGCGACGTTCCTGCAGGTGCAGCACCGCCAGTGCGGTCCGGGCCAGGTCGTCGGTCGAGATCTGGAACAGCTCGTCCCGGGGGTAGGTCTCGAGGATCTGAAGGAGGTCCTTGCCGGAGTGACTAGCCGGCTTGAGGTCGCTGCGGGCCAGCACCTCGACCGCCTTGCGGCGCAGCACCGGGATGGCCTGGATGCTCTCGTTGTAGGCGGCCGAGGTGAACAGACCCAGGAAGCGCCGCTCGCCCACGACCTCACCGGCCGCGTCGAACGTCTTGATCCCCACGTAGTCGAGGTACGCCGGCCGGTGCACCGTGGACCGGCTGTTCGCCTTGGTGACGATGCACAGCTTGGGCTGCCGGGCCAGGACGCTCACCTCGTGCGGGAGCCGGCCGTACTCGGGGTCCTGGGGCTGGTCGGCGCGCAGGATGCCCAAGCCGGTACCCGGGATCGCCAGCAGCCGGTCGTCGCTCGGGCCGCTCCCGCGACGCAGGGCGTACTCGCGGTAGCCCAGGAACGTGAAGTGCGCGTCGGAGAGCCAGCGGAGCAGCTCGGTGGTCTCGGCCACCTCCAGGCTGCTGATGCCGGTCGGGGGCGCCGACGCGACCTCGTCGGCGATCTGCTGGGCGCGCACCTGCATCTTCGGCCAGTCCTCGACTGCCTCGCGCACGTCGCGCAGGACGCGCTCGAGGTCACCGGCGAGGGCCTTGCGCGCCGCATCGTCGGTCTCCCGGTCGATCTCGATGTGCATCCAGGACTCGACCAGGCACGTGTCCCCCGGCTCGGGCAGGCCCGCTTCCTCCTCGGACCCGGCGTCGCAGACCTCGATCAGGCGCCCCGTGACGTCGCGGCGCACCACGAGCTGCGGGTGGATCACCAGGTGGATCGCGCGGTCGTGCCGGCTGAGCTCGGCCGTGACCGAGTCGACGAGGAACGGCATGTCGTCGCAGACGACCTCGACGACGGAGTGCGGCGACATCGAGCGGTCGTCCTCACCCCCGGGGGTCGAGACGCGCACCGTCGCCGTGCCCTGCGGGCGGTTGGCGGCCAGGTCCCGGTGCGTCACGGCGATCTGCCGCACGTCCTCGGGAGATCGTCCGACGAGGTCCTCCGCGGCAACATGGCGGAAGTAGCGGGCCAGGAAGGCGCGCAGGCCCGCGTCCTCCGTGGCGTCTCCAGACCCCCCCGCGGCGCGGTCCAGCAGTTGGCTCTTCGCCCTCTCGAGAGTCGTGTCCGTGTCCGTCATGCTCGCCGACATCGTCGTCGTCGCCCGCCCTGGATCCCTGCGCTCGGTTCGTTGCCCACGTCGTCGTAGGCCCGCTCTCGCACACTAGCGCCGCCAGGTCCCGCTTCGACGCCCGGGCTCACAGGTGCGAGCGCAGCTCCCAGAGCAGCGGGTAGTAGTGCAGGCCGAGCCGGCTGCGCAGGTAGGGCGCCCCGCTGGAGCCGCCGGTGCCGGACTTGGTACCGATCTGGCGCTCCACCATCAGCACGTGCCGGGAGCGCCACATGGCGGCGTTGGCGTCGTGGTCGAGGAGTCGTTCGGCCAGCTCCCAGACCTCGCCGTACGTCGTCCGGTCCGCAGTGACGACGAGCAGCGACCGGATCAGCGAGCTCTCGTCGTCGGCGTCCAGCCCGGCCCGGCGTACCACGTGCAGGAACGCGTCCCAGAGCGAGGGCTCGTCGAGCCGTCGTTGGAGCCGGTCGCGTTCCTCGGCGGTCAGCCCACGGAACCGATCGAGGTAGCCGGGGTCCTTGGCCCCGGACAGGAACTCGAGCTCGCGGAACTGCACGCTCTGGAACCCGCTGGCCGGTGCCAGACGGTCGCGGAACACGAGGAAGTCCTGGGGGGTCATCGTCTCGAGGATGGCGATCTGGCGGATCAGGACGTCCTCGATGGTGACGACCCGGCCCAGCAGGTGGCGAGCGCGCCACAGGTCGCCGGAGAACATCTCCCGCCGCGCCTCGGTCAGCTCGTGCAGCAGCTGCTTGAACCACAGCTCGTAGACCTGGTGGACGGTGATGAACAGCAGCTCGTCGTGCGCCGGGGGTTCGGACTCGAGGCGCTGCTGGTCGAGCAGCTCGGCCACCCGCAGGTACGAGCCGTAGGTCAGCCGGGCGCCCTGCTCACCGAAGTGGCGATCCGCGTCGACCTCGTCGGTCCCCGACCCGTGCCCGGTGTCCGTCACGGCGCCGAGGGTAGCCCGCAACCTCTCCGGCCCGGGCCATCGAGGTCAGCGCACCTTGAGCGTCAGTCCGGTCTTCACCACCCGACCGTTTCCCATGCGGTCGCCGAGCCGGAGCTCCAGCAGATAGCGCCCGGCCGGGAAGCCACAGGGCAGCTCGAGCGATCCGCGCCAGACCCCGTCGCGCCGGGTCCCGTTGCGCAGGACCAACCCGGCGCTCCACCGCCATGAACCGTCGACCCCCCTGAGGACGGCCCGGCCCCGGTACACGCCGGACTGGGTATCGGTCGCGCGGGCGGTCACGCCGATGGCGACCGCGCTCGAGGCGACGTCGGCGGCCGAGTCTGCGAGTCGCACCGTCCGGTAGGCCGGTGCCGTGACGTCGGGGGTGCTGCGGACGAGATAGCGCCATGGCAGGTCTCGATCGCGAAGGCGGGTGGTTCGCGTGCGGGTGACGTTGCCGGCAGCGTCGGTGAAGATCCCGACGAGAGGCTGGTATCCCGACCGGCTCCAGCGCCGGACGGGAAGAGTGCCGCGCCACAGGCCTTCGATCGGCGTACCGCTTACTCTCCTGAGCAGCGCCGATCCGACCTGCACCGACTGCACCCCCGACCCACCCTCGTCGCCGACCCGCGCGGAGACGAGCACCCCGTCACTGTGCTCGCGGACGTCCACGACCCGGTGGTCGAGCCGCAGGTCGCTCAGGTACGGCTGCACGCCGTCGTAGGGATGAGGCGCGATCGTGAAGGACGGGACGGACGAGGGTTCCGGAGGTGACCAGGACGTCCAGTTTCCTGCCATGTCGGCGCTCTCGACCCGCTCCAGCTGCCACCGTCCGACATACCCGGTCCACTGCCCGACGGTGATCGAGCCCGCCCACCAGTCGTCGGTCTCCCTGCGAAGGTCCGCCGACGCACCCTCCCTGGTGGTGGACTTGGACAGTGCAGGGGCGGGATCCCCGACGGTGACCCGTACCCACTTGACCCCGGACCCGCCCGGGTCCGTGATCCGCACGTGGACGGGCACGTCGACGGGACCTGCGGTCACGTCGATCGCTGCGGCACCCAGCGTGACGTCCAGAACCTGCGGAGGGGCACTGTCCGGCGGCGGTCCGGTACCCAGGCACCCGTCGCTCCCGCGCCGGGTCTCACCGGCCGCCACGGCCGGCAGCGCTACCGGTATGCCGGAAGCGGCGGCCACGACAAGCAGGACGGCACCAGTCATCAGCCGTGGTGACCTCATCGAGCCCCCTGTCCCCGCTCCGATGTTTCGTACCTTAGAGCCGAAGGCGGCCCCATGAGTCGTCATCACGTGCGGAGGGTGGTGCGGTTGGCGTAGGTAGGGTCGTCCGCGTGGTGCTGAACCCGGGGGACGCGGTCGACGTTCGGTTCACCAAGTGGGGCGGCGGGCGGCACTGGGAGTTCCCGCTCACCGCTCTCGGCACCGACGAGCACGGTGTATGGGCCGGCGGCGCCGTCGGCACCTGGCTGAGCCGTCCGGGCCAGGGTTTCGAGTCCGAAGTCCGCTGGGTGACGTTGTTCCCGCACGACCGGCCGTGGTCGGCGAGCTTCTACGGGGCCGGTCATCCTGACACCGACGTGTACGTCGACATCACCACGGTGCCTGTCTGGAAGGGCGCGCGGGTGAACCTGGTCGACCTGGACCTCGACGTCATCCTGCTGGTCGACGGCTGCCTGATCCTCGATGACGAGGACGAGTTCGATGACCACCGCCGGTCCCTCGCCTATCCGGACGACGTCGTCTCGCTCGCGCGGCGCTCCGCGGACGAGGTGCTGACCGCCATCGGCTCCGGCGTGGAGCCGTTCCTCGCGGTGGGCCCCGGCTGGCTGGACCGGTGGTGCCGGAGATGAGCCTGTTCGACGTCCTGCACGCGGCGGCGGACGGTCGCCCGCCCGAGCAGGACGGCACGGTCGACGTTCTGCCCCAGCACGGCCGCGCCGCCGGAATGGTGGCGTTCTCGGCGCACTTCGTCGTGTGCGCCGACGTCGACCACGGGTGGGTGCGCGACCAGCTGCCCCTCGGCGACTTCAACGCCCCGCTCGGAGCGCGGTTCCTGGTGGCGCTGGCGGATCGGATCGGGGCCGACGTCGGCTCGATCGACGTTGTGCTCGTCGCGGCCGGCACCGGCGGCCCACCGGACGTCAGCCTGGAGGAGATCAGCGCCCGCGAGCACCCACGAGTGGTGCGCGCGCTGCGCTACCGCGACGCGGTCCGGGTCTGGCGGACCTCCGACGGCGCCGGTCATGTCCTGGTCGGCCGCGGGCTGGCCGGTCGTTGGGAGACAGCGTTCGAGGTCGAGCCGGCGGCCCGCGGTCGCGGCCTCGGCCGGCACCTGGCTGCAGCAGCCACGGGGCTGGTCCCGTTCGGCGAGCAGGTGTGGGCCCAGGTGGCGCCGGGGAACGCCGCCTCGTTGCGGGCCGTCCTGGCCGCGGGCTACCGCCCGGTCTGCGCCGAGGTGCTGCTGCCGCCGGTCCGCGGCAGCTGAGGCTCAGTCGCGCGGGACGACGACTCGAGCCTGCTGATGCGCGCGCCGATCCGGTCGCCGACGCGCCGCAGCTCGTGCACCCACAGGCCGCCGTAGACGCTGAACGGAACGGCCACCCTCCCGAGCAGCGCCCAGCCCTACGCGTCGGTCATGAACTGCCTCCTCGTCAGGTCTGTGGACGGCTCAGCCCATGTGGGGGTAGGCGTGGTCGGTCGGCGGCACGAGCGTCTCCTTGATCGACCGGGTGCTGGTCCAGCGCAACAGGTTCTGCGGTGCACCGGCCTTGTCATTGGTGCCGCTGGCCCGCGCGCCGCCGAACGGCTGCTGACCGACGACCGCGCCGGTGGGCTTGTCGTTGACGTAGAAGTTGCCGGCCGCGAAGCGCAGGAACTCCTGGGCGTGGGCGACGGCCGCGCGGTCCTGGGAGATGATCGACCCGGTCAACGCGTACGGCGCCACCGACTCCATCTGGGTCAGCATCGCGTCGTACGCGGAGTCCTCGTAGACGTGCACGCCGAGGATGGGGCCGAAGTACTCGGTGGTGAAGATCTCGTTGTCGGGGTCGCTCGACTCGAGGACGGTCGGCCGCACGAACCAGCCCTCGCTGTCGTCGTACGTCCCGCCGGCGACGACCGTGATCGAGTCGTCGGCCTTCGCGCGGTCGATGGCGGCCTTGTGCTTCGCGAACGCGCGGTCGTCGATCACCGCACCCATGAAGTTCGACAGGTCCGTCACGTCGCCCATCGTCAACGCGTCGGTGACGCCGGCGAGGTCGTCGCGCAGCCGGGACCACAGGCTGCGTGGCACGTAGGCGCGGGAGGCGGCGGAGCACTTCTGCCCCTGGTACTCGAACGCACCGCGGACCATGGCCGTGCGCAGCACGTCGATGTCGGCGCTGGGGTGGGCGACGATGAAGTCCTTGCCCCCGGTCTCGCCGACGATGCGCGGATAGGACCGGTAGGAGGCGATGCTCTCGCCGATCTGCTTCCAGATCCCCTGGAAGACCGCCGTCGAGCCGGTGAAGTGGATGCCGGCCAGGTCGGGGTCGGCCAGCGCCACGTCGGAGACGTCCTTGCCGTGCCCGGTGACCATGTTGATGACGCCCGGCGGCAGCCCGGCCTCCTCGAGCAGCATCATCAGCAGGTGAGCGGCGTACTGCTGGCTCGCTGCCGGCTTCCAGATCACCGTGTTGCCCATCAGCGCCGGCGCGGTCGGGAGGTTGCCGGCGATCGCAGTGAAGTTGAACGGGGTGATCGCGTAGACGAAGCCCTCGAGCGGCCGGTGGTCGGTGCGGTTCCAGATGCCCGGCGAGGAGATGGGCTGCTCGGCGTAGACCTGGCGGGCGAACTGGACGTTGAAGCGCCAGAAGTCGATGAGCTCGCAGGCCGAGTCGATCTCGGCCTGGATGGCCGTCTTGGACTGGCCGAGCATGGTCGCCGCGTTCAGGGTGGCGCGCCAGGGGCCGGCCAGCAGGTCGGCGGCCTTGAGCAGTACTGCGGCCCGGTCGTCGAAGGACATCGCCCGCCACGCGGGCGCCGCGGCCTTGGCGGCGTCGACCGCCGCGCGGGCGTCCTCGTGGGTGGCTCCGCGCAAGGTGCCGAGCACGTGGTGGCGGTTGTGCGGCTGGACGACCTCCATCTGCTCGCCGCTGCCGAACCGGCGCTCGCCGCCGATCGTCATGGTGAGCTCGCGGGGCTCGCTGGCCATCCGCTTGAGCGTGCCCTCGAGCTCGGAGCGCTCCGCACT
>DATBDW010000241.1:0-15482 GCA_036269735.1 Actinomycetes bacterium | reverse complement strand
GATGACGTCGGCGGCCCGCCGGGCGTCGCGGGCGTCCTCGAGGGTGCAGCAGCCGCGGGCGCCGCTGCGGTAGGACTGCGGGTTGCGCGAGAGGGCGAGGTGCACGCCGGTCACGTCGTGGCCCGCGTCGACGGCGCGGGCCGCGGCCACGGCGGAGTCCACGCCGCCGGACATCGCGGCGAGGACCCTCACGCGCGGGGGCCCGACGTCTGCCCGGCTCGCCGGGCGCGCTCGACGACCGGCCCGATGGCCGCGACCACGGCGTCGACGTCGGCCGCGGTCGACGTGTGGCCGAAGGAGAAGCGCAGCGAACCGCGGGCCAGGCCCTCGGGCACGCCCATCGCGATCAGGACGTGGCTGGGCTGGGGTACGCCGGCGGAGCAGGCCGAGCCGGTCGAGCACTCGATGCCCTGCGCGTCGAGCAACAGCAGCAGGGCGTCGCCCTCGCAACCGGGGAACGAGAAGTGCGCGTTGCCAGGCAAGCGGTGAGCCGGCGACAGATCCGGGTCGCCGCCGATGTCGGCGTCGGGCACCACCTCGTGGACGCGACGGACCAGGTCGTCGCGCAGGGTGGCCAGCGCCTCGGCGTGCTCGACCCGGCGCTTCACGGCGAGCTCGGCGGCCGTGGCCATCCCGACGATCGCCGGGGTGTCCAGCGTGCCGGACCGCACGTCGCGCTCCTGGCCGCCGCCGTGCAGCACCGGCACCAGGTCCTGCGCGCGGTCCAGGACCAACACGCCCACGCCGAGCGGGCCGCCGATCTTGTGGCCGGTCACCGTCATCGCGTCCATGCCGCTCGCGGCGAAGTCGACCGGCAGCTGGCCGACGGCCTGCACCGCGTCGGAGTGGAACGGCACGCCGTACGCCGCCGCGACCGCCGCCAGGTCGGCGACGGGCTGCACGGTGCCGACCTCGTTGTTGGCCCACATCACCGTGACCAGCGAGGCCGCCTCCGGGTCCGCCGCCAGGGCGGCCTCGAGCGCGGCGGGATGCACCCGGCCGGTGCCGTCGACCGGCAGCCACTCGACCGCCGCCCCCTCGTGCTCGGCCAGCCACAGCACGGCATCCATCACCGCGTGGTGCTCGACCGCGCTGGCGAGGATCCGCCGGCGGGCCGGGTCCTCGCTGCGTCGCTGCCAGTAGAGGCCCTTGACCGCCAGGTTGTCCGACTCGGTGCCGCCGCCTGTGAAGAGCACCTCGCTGGGGCGCGCTCCCAGCGCGGCCGCGATCGTCTCGCGGGACTCCTCGACGTGCCGGCGAGCGGCGCGCCCCGAGGCGTGCAGCGACGAGGGGTTGCCGAGACTGCCGAGCAGCGCCGTCATGGCCTCGACGGCCTCGGGCACCATCGGCGTGGTCGCCGCGTGGTCGAGGTAGACGGTGCGCGCGGGCGGGTCGCCGTCGGGGGTCCGGATCATCGCCGTAGGAGTCTACGTCGGCGAACCGGCGGCGACTTCCGTCGTCGTGCTGGTGTCTCGCCGCGGCGTCAGCACCGCTCGTTTGCGACCTGTGTCACCGACACGCCGATCGTCGGTGCGGCGTGTCGGGGAACCAGGTCGCAAACGATCATCCATGCATGACCCGCGGTTGCTCCAGTGACGAACGCAGGGCACCTCAGCACGCGAACGGACTCGTCAGCACGCGCGCATGCGGTGCGAAGCGTCCGCCGGCGTGCTTCACGTGGTCGACGCCTGCACGTGAGGCAATCGGAGCAGCCAACCATTCCCGTCCCAAGCCGCCCTTGACCTGACCCGCACCACCCGAGGCGGGTCAGCCGCGGACACCCGGAAGCCTCAGCCCTTGCGCGCCCTGAGCTTCTCGGTGAGCGCGGGGACGACCTCGTGCAGGTCGCCGACCACGCCGAAGTCGACGAGCTCGAAGATCGGGGCCTCAGGGTCCTTGTTGATGGCCACGATCGTCTTGGAGGTCTGCATGCCGGCCCGGTGCTGGATGGCTCCGGAGATCCCCGTGGCGACGTAGAGCTGGGGCGAGACCGTCTTGCCGGTCTGGCCGACCTGGTGCTGGTGCGGGTACCAGCCGGCGTCGGTCGCGGCACGCGAGGCACCCACGGCAGCGCCCAGGGCGTCGGCGAGTCCCTCGATCACCGAGAAGTTCTCGGCCGAGCCGACCCCGCGGCCCCCGGAAACGACGATCGCGGCCTCGGTCAGCTCCGGGCGCTCGCCCTTCTCCTCGACCACCCGGTCGGTGATCCTCGCGGCCTGGGCGGCATCGGACAGGTCGACCGACACGGCGACCTGCTCGGCGGCACCCGAGGTCTGCACGGCGGCGACCGAGTTCGGCCGCACCGTGATGATCGGCGTACCGGTCGTGACCTTGGAGCGCACGATCGTCGAGCCGCCGAAGACCTGCTGCTCGGCGGTGATCGACCCACCGTCGGCGGAGACGTCGGTGGCGTCGGTGACCAGGCCGGACCCGGTCTTGAGGGCCAGCCGCGCGGCGATCTCCTTGCCCTCGGCACCCGAGGCGAGCAGCACGGCGGCCGGCGACGCGTCGGCGACGAGCTTCGCCAGGATCTCCGCGGCCGGCGCGACGAGGTACGCCGATGCCTCGGGGTCCTCGACGACGTAGACCTTGGCGGCGCCGTACTCCCCCAGCGTCCCGGCGGCCGAGCCGGCGCCCGGGCCGATGACCACGGCCGACGGCTCGCCGAGCCGGCGGGCCAGCGTCAACAGCTCGAAGGTGACCTTCTTGACGTCGCCGTCGGCGTGCTCGACGAGAACCAGAACCTCAGACATCTGCGCGTGCCAACCCTTCTCAGACGAACTTCTTGGAGGTCAGGAACTCGAGGAGCTTGTCGGCCCCGTCGCCGCCCTCGTCCTTGACGACGGTGCCGGCCTCGCGGGGCGGCGCGGACTCGAAGGACTCCACCGCGCTCCATGCGCCGCCGAGACCGACGTCACCCGCGTCGATCCCGAGGTCGGCCAGGCCGTAGGTCTCCACCGGCTTCTTCTTGGCCGCCATGATCCCCTTGAACGACGGGTAGCGCGGCTCGTTGATCTTCTCCACGACGCTCACCACGGCCGGCAGCGTGGCCTCGACGGCCTGGTAGCCCTCGTCGGTGAGCCGCTTGATCCGCACCGTGCCGCCGTCGACGGTGACCTCCTTGGCGAAGGTCAGCTGCGGGAGGCCGAGGCGTTCGGCGAGCATCGCCGGCACCACGCTCATCCGCGCGTCGGAGGACTCCGAGCCGAGGAGCACGAGGTCGACCTGTCCTGACTCGCCGGCCTTCTCGACGGCCCTGGCCAGCGCCAGCGAGGTTGCGACCGCGTCCGAGCCGTGCAGGCCGGGGTCCAGGACGTGGATGGCCTTGTCGGCGCCCATCGACAGCGCCTTGCGCACCGTCTCGGCGGCCGAGTCCGGACCCATGCAGAGGATGGTGACCTCGCCGCCCTGGGCCTCCTGCAGCTGGAGGGCCTCCTCGACGGCGTACTCGTCCATCTCGTTCATGACCGGGTCGGTCGCGCCCCGGTCCAGCGTCGAGTCGGACGGGTCGAGCTTCTTCTCCGACCAGGTGTCGGGCACCTGCTTCACACAGACGACGATGTTCATGGGAGTTGCGGGTCTCCTCGCGTGGCGTGCCAACTGGCGCTCACCCTGTCAGCCGGGTCGGTCCGACCGGCGTGCGGGTGCGATCCGGTGGCTATGTTACCCGCCAGTAGCATCGCCTCAAACCAGCCGTCCGAACGCGCCTCCGGGGCCGCGCTTGAGCTACGGCGATGACGGGCAGATGCTGAGCACGATCTCCTGCCCCGAGGTGTCCCGTGACCCGACTCGTCGTCCTGCTCGTCCTCGTCGGTGCGTTCGCGCCGGCCGCTGTCCTGGGTGCTCTCCCCCTCGTCCTGCTGACGATGGTCTCGATCGGCGCGACCATGGCGGCGGTGGTGCTCGCCCGTCCGCAGCCGGCACCCGCCGGCAGCGCCCCGTCAGCTCCGTCGCAGGAGCCGCTTCCGCTGGCGGGTACGGCGACCGCTCAGGCGCGGGTGCGGTAGCGCAGCAGGACCACGCCGTTGCCGAACCGGCGCTCGTCGTCCAGCTCGAGGTCGAGCCGGACGCCGTCGGGCAGGCAGCGGGTGCCTCCACCCACGACGACCGGTGTGACGAACAGGTGCCACTCGTCGACCAGGCCCGCGGCGACGGCCTGTGACGCGAGTCCCGGTCCGCCGACCGAGATGTCGGCTGTCGCGGACTCCTTCATCGTCCGTACCGCGTCGGGATCGAAGGACCGCTCGACGCGGGTGCGCGGGGTCGACGGCTCGGTCAACGTCGTGGAGTAGACCACCTTGTCGGCGCCCTGCCAGATCTGCGCGTAGTCCTGCGACGCCGGCGACAGGTCGGGCTCGGCGGCCAGCGTCTCCCAGACCGCCATCGTCTCGTACATCCGGCGGCCGTAGAGATAGGTGCCGATCGGCCGCTCGAGGTCGTTGACGAAGGAGTGCACCTCCTCGTCGGGCTCGGCCCAGTCGAACCCGCCGTCGGCGTCGGCCGTGTAGCCGTCCAGCGAGATGATCCCGGAGTAGATCAGCCTCGCCACCGCGCGCCTCCCTCGTCGACAGCTCTCAGCGGCGTCGGCGGCGAGTCCTGCTCCGCCACGTCGGCGACGCCGCGCATCCGCAGGACCCGTGCCGGTACGCCGGCCAGCACCGCCCCCGCCGGGTGGGTTCCCTTGACCACCGCGTGTGCGCCGACCACGCAGCCGTCGCCGATCTGCGCGCCGCGCAGCACCGACGCCTTGACGCCGATCCATACGTCGGCGCCGATCCGCACCGGAGTCTTCACGATGCCCTGGTCCTTTACCGGGAGGTTGAGGTCGTCGTAGCGGTGGTCGAAGTCACCGACGTACACCCAGTCGGCCACGAGGCAGCGCGGCCCGACCTCGAGGTCCAGGTAGCAGTTGAGGGTGTCCTCCCGGCCCAGCACCGTCTTGTCACCGATCCGCAGGGTGCCCTCGTGGGCGCGCAGCGAGCAGCGGTCACCGAGGTGCACCCAGCGACCCAGGACCACGCGGCCGTAGCCGCGCCGGGCGACGACCTCCACGTCACGGCCGAGGAACACGAACCCCTCGGTGACGACGTCGGGATGGAGCAGCCGCAGCCGCAGGAAGCGCCAGTACCGGACCAGGTAGTAGGGCGTGAACGCGCGGTGCTCGACCACCCAGCGCAGGCTCCCGGGCGAGACGAACCGCCGCAGCGGGACCTGCCGCGGGTCGTCGCTGCCGCGACCCCTCACGCCGGACGGGTCCCGGTCAGGAGCACGTTGTAGAAGAGACGCTGCGGGAGGACGTGGGCCAGCCCTCGGTCGACGGCGGAGAGCCGCTGCCACGACCGGTAGGCGAACATCGCCCAGCCCCAGCCGAGCCGATCCGGGTTCACGGCGGCCTCGAAGGTGCGCACCGGCCAGCCGAGGAACGCCGCCGTGAGCTCCTCGCTCGTCGTGCGTACGTCGACCGCTCCGGCCCGCAGCGCGGTGCCCGCCAGCTCGCGCGGATCGAACGTGTGCAGGTCGACGACCGACTCGAGCGCCGCAGCCCGCGAGGACTCCGCGAGCTCCTCGACCGGCCGGGCCCAGCGGTCCCGCAGCGGGCCGAGCTGGGTCACCGTGGTGGTGGCCTGCCAGGTGAGCCGCCCGAGGTGACGGGCGTACCAGTCGCCGAACGTCGTCGGCTCGCCGGCGAACACGAACCGGCCGCCCGGCTTGAGCACCCGCAGCACCTCGCGCAGGGCGAGCTCGACGTCGGGGATGTGATGCAGCACCGCGTGGCCGACGACGAGGTCGACGCTGGCGTCGTCGTACGGGATGGACTCGGCGTCGGCGACCCGGCCCGCGACGTCCAGGCCGAGTGCGGCGCCGTTGCGGACGGCGGTCTCGACCATGCCGGGCGACAGGTCGGTGACGTGACCCTTGGTCGCGACGCCGGTCTGCATGAGGTTGAGGAGGAAGAAGCCGGTGCCGCTGCCGAGCTCGAGAGCCTCGGCGTACGGCCAGCCCTTGTCGCCCGCGACGGCGACGAACCGGTCGCGGGCGTAGTCGATGCAGCGTTGGTCGTAGGAGATCGACCACTTCTCGTCGTAGGTCGTCGACTCCCAGTCGTGGTAGAGCACGTTGGCGAGCTTGGGGTCGGTCCAGGCGCGCTCGACCTCGTCGGCGGTGGGAGCGCGGTTCGGCTTGTCGGGCTCCGGCTGCGGCACGGCCATCGACGTCTCCTAACGACCCGTGAACCGGGCCTTGCCCGGCCCGTCGGCGACGAAGGACTCCATGCCGACCCGGCGGTCCTCGGTGGCGAACAGACCGGAGAACTGAAGCCGCTCGATCTCGAGGCCGCTGACGAGGTCGGTCTCGAGACCCCCGTCGATCGCCTCTTTCGCGGCGCGCAGCGCGAGCGCCGGTCCGCCGACGTACGTCGCGGCCATCTCGCGTGCGGCGGCGTAGACCTCGTCGGCCGGGACGACCTTGTCGACCAGCCCGATCACGAGCGCCTCGTCGGCGCGGACGAAGCGGCCACTGAAGATGATGTCCTTGGCCCGCGACGAGCCGACCAGCCTCGGGAGGCGTTGAGTGCCGCCGGCACCCGGGATCACGCCGAGCTGGATCTCGGGCTGGCCGAGCTTGGCGTTCTCGCCGCAGACCCGGAAGTCGGCGCACAGGGCCAGCTCGCAGCCGCCGCCCAGCGCGTAGCCGGTCACCGCGGCGATGACGGGCTTGGGGATCTGCGCGACGGCCGTGAAGGACGACT
The DNA here is from genome assembly GCA_036269735.1 of Actinomycetes bacterium. GTDB lineage: Bacteria > Actinomycetota > Actinomycetes > JACCUZ01 > JACCUZ01 > DATBDW01. Next base: position 8,734 of record DATBDW010000241.1, on the reverse strand, counting down.
GCAGCGCGCCGGACCGGGCCACCATGTCGGCGTACGACATCGTGGCCATCTCCTTGATGTCCGCGCCTGCGGCGAACACCTTCTCGCCGCCGTACACGACGACGGCCGCGACGTCACCGCGCCCAGCCGCCTCGTGCGCGCAGGCGCGGATGCCTTCCTGCATGGCGACGTCCAGGGCGTTCATCGGTGGCCGGTCGAGGCGGATGGTGCCGATGCCGTCCTCGACCTCGAGCCGGACGGGCGCGTCAGTCATGCGAGCCACCGTAACGAGCGCCCGGCGACCCATTCCGATCGCCTACCGTGACCCCGTGCTGGTCCCCCGCCTCGGCGCCCACCCCGACGACCGGGGCACCGCGTTCGCCGTGTTCAGCCGCGGCGACGCCGTGGACGTCTGCCTGCTCGACGACGGCGGCGGTGAGCGGCGCATCCCGCTGGCCGGCGGTCGCGACGACGTCTGGACCGGGTACGTCGACGGCGTACGCCCCGGGCAGCGGTACGGCTTCCGGGTGCAGGGCCCCTGGGACCCGGGCCACGGCCACCGGTTCGACCCGGCCGAGCTGCTGCTCGACCCCTACGCGCGAGCCGTCGAACGGCACCCCGGCCCGGGGCCGGCCGTGCACGGCGTGGTCTTTCACCCCGGCTACGACTGGCGGGGGGACCGCCGGCCGGAGGTGCCCTGGTCCGACACGGTGGTCTACGAGCTGCACGTCAAGGGCTTCACGGCCCGCCATCCCGGCGTACCGGAGGAGCTGCGGGGTACGTACGCCGGGCTCGCGCACCCGGCCGCCGTCGAGCACCTCGTCGGGCTCGGGGTCACCACCGTCGAGCTGCTGCCGGTGCACCAGTTCGCCAGCGAGCCCGCACTCGTCGCTCGCGGGCTGGCCAACTACTGGGGCTACAACACCGTGGGGTTCTTCGCGCCGCACGACGGCTATGCGGCCTCGGGCTCGCGCGGGCAGCAGGTCACCGAGTTCCGGGACATGGTGCGGGCCTTGCACACGGCCGGGATCGAGGTGCTGCTCGACGTCGTCTACAACCACACCGCCGAGGGCGGTCCCGACGCGCCGACCCTGTCGTGGCGCGGCCTGGACAACGTGGCCTACTACCGGCTCGCCGGTGGCCGGCAGTACGTCGACGTGACCGGCTGCGGCAACACCCTGGACCTGCGCCACCCGCGGACCCTCGCGATGGTCACCGACTCGCTGCGGTACTGGGTCGAGGAGATGCATGTCGACGGCTTCCGGTTCGACCTCGCGCCGGCCCTGGCGCGCGAGTCGGACGGGTTCAACGCGGCCGGCGTCTTCCTGTCGGTGCTCGGGCAGGACCCGGTCCTGTCGGGGGTGAAGCTGGTCGCCGAGCCGTGGGACGTGGGAGCCGGAGGTTACCGGCTCGGTCAGTTCCCGCCGCCCTGGGCCGAGTGGAACGACCGGTTCCGCGACACGGTGCGCGACGCGTGGCTGCGCGGGCCCGACCGCCGGCACTCCGGCGGCCTGCGGGACCTGGCCTACCGCCTGTCCGGCTCCGCGGACGTGTTCGGCGCGCGCGGGCGCGGTCCGCTGGCGTCGGTGAACTTCGTCACCGCGCACGACGGCTTCACGTTGCGCGACCTGGTCTGTTACGACCACAAGCACAACGCGGCGAACGGTGAGGACGGGACCGACGGCGTCGACGACAACCACAGCTGGAACTGCGGGGTCGAGGGTCCGACCGACCGGCCGGAGGTCGAGACGCTGCGCCGACGGCTGACGCGCTCGCTGCTGGCGACCCTGCTGCTCTCGACCGGCGTCCCGATGCTTACAGCCGGCGACGAGCTGGGTCGCACCCAGCTCGGCAACAACAACGCCTACTGCCTCGACGACGCGACGACCTGGCTGGACTGGGACCTCGCCGGGTGGCAGGGAGACCTGTGCGAGTGGACCCGAGCCCTGCTGGCGGTACGCCGGTCGAGTCCCGTCCTGCGTCACGACGAGGTGTTCGACGGTCAGCCCGCGCACGCCGACGGCACCAAGGATCTGGCGTGGTTCGGGCTCGACGGCGAGGAGATGTCACCCGAGCGGTGGTTCGACCACGACCTGGAGTTCCTCGCGATGTACCTCGCCGGCAAACCCGGGCCCGACGGCACCTCCCCGCGCCCGGTGCTCGTGCTGCTCAACACCGGCCCCGATGACGTCTCGGTCCGGCTGCCCGGCAAGCCCTGGGCGACCGCCTACGACGTACTGCTCGACACCGCCGACGAGCGGCCCGCGAGCCATGGCGAGCTGCCCACCGGCTCCCCCACCACCATCGCCGCGCGCACCGTGCGGGTCCTCGCCGCCACCCGCTGACCACCAGCTCCGCCGACCGCCCAGGAAAGATCGTTTGCGACCTCAGTCCCCGACACGCCGGGGCGTAGCCCGGCGTGTCGGGGAACCATGTCGCAAACGAGCGTCGTTGGGGTGGGCCGGCTAGCGGAGGTCGCCGGTGTCCATGCCGGCGCTCTCGGCGGGGAGCGCGGCCAGGCCGAGGTCCGCGGCTCCACCGGCGAGGGGATGGTCGGGTACGACGCGCACGGTGTAGCCGAACGGGCCGGGCCGGGCCAGGGTCACGGTCCCGACGTAGCGGTGCCGGCCGCCCTCGTACTCCTCCTCGTGCGCCAGCTCGACGGCCGACGTGCCCGTGATCTGGTCCTGCTCGTCGACGCGACCGTGCACGACCTGCACGGCGACGTCCTCGGGAGCCAGCGTGCCGAGCGACACGAAGACGCGGACCTCGAGGGTGCTGCCCACCTCGGGGGCGTCGGCGACACCGCTCGCCTCGACGTGGTCGACGCGGACCGACGGCCAGGCGGCCCGGACCTTCGCCTTCCACGCGGCGAGCTCACGCGCGCCGGTGTAGCCGTCGTCGAGCGCCCGAGCCGAGCGGTACGCCGGCGCGTAGAGCCCGAGTACGTAGTCGCGGACCATGCGGGTCGCCAGCACCTTCGGGCCGAGGGTCTGCAACGTGTGGCGGACCATCTCGATCCAGCGGGCCGGCAGGCCGTCGGCGTCCTTGTCGTAGAACAGCGGCGCGACGGTCTTCTCGAGCAGCTCGTAGAGAGCACCCGCTTCGAGGTCGTCGCGGTGGTCCGGGTCGGTGACGCCGTCCGCGGTGGGGATCGCCCAGCCGTTGTGGCCGTCATACCACTCGTCCCACCAGCCGTCGAGCACCGAGAGGTTGAGGCAACCGTTGAGCGCCGCCTTCATCCCCGACGTCCCGCACGCCTCGAGTGGCCGCAGCGGGTTGTTGAGCCACACGTCGCACCCGGGGTAGAGGTTCTGCGCCATCGCGATGTCGTAATTGGGCAGGAACACGATCCGGTGCCGTACGCCGGCGCCGTCGGCGAAGCGCACCAGCTCCTGGATCAGCTTCTTGCCGCCGTCGTCCGCGGGGTGCGCCTTGCCCGCGACGACGATCTGGATCGGCCGTTCGGGATCGGTCAGCAGCGCCTTGAGCCGCTCCTGGTCGCGCAGCATCAGAGTGAGCCGCTTGTACGAAGGAACCCGTCGGGCGAATCCGATGGTCAGCACCTCGGGGTCGAGAATCTGGTCGGACCAGCCGACCTCGGCCTCGCTGGCGCCGCGCTGGACCCACGACCGGCGCACCCGCTGGCGCGCATCTGCCACGAGGCGCGCCCGCAGCTGGCCGCGGACGGCCCAGATCTCGGCGTCAGACACCGCCGACACGTCGTCCCAGGCGGAGGCGTCGGTCGGGCTCTCGACGATCTCCGGGGCCGCGAGCGCGAGCACCTCGGGAGCGACCCAGGTGGGGGCATGCACCCCGTTGGTGATGTAGCCGATCGGCACCTCGGGCTCGTCGAAACCGGGCCACAGCCGGGCGAACATCTCCCGCGCGACGTGCCCGTGCAGCTCCGACACGCCGTTAGCGCGCTGGGCCAGCCGGAAGCCCATCACCGCCATGTTGAACACCGACGGGTCGCCGCCGTCGTAGTCCTCGGCCCCGAGCGCGAGGATCCGGTCGACGGGTACGCCGGGGCACGCGTTGTCGCCGCCGAAGTGCTGCTCGACGAGACTGCGGTCGAACCGGTCGATGCCGGCCGGCACCGGGGTGTGGGTCGTGAACAACGTCGCGGCACGGGCCGCCTCGACGGCCTCGCCGAAGGTGAGGCCGTGCTCCTCCGTGAGCTCGCGGATCCGCTCGACCCCGAGGAAGCCCGCGTGGCCCTCGTTGGTGTGAAAGACCTGCGGGGCGGCGACACCGGTGAGGCGGCTGTAGGCACGCAGCGCGCGGACACCCCCGATGCCGAGCAGCATCTCCTGCAGCAGCCGGTGCTCGCTCCCGCCGCCGTACAGCCGGTCGGTCACCTCGCGCTCGGCCAAGGAGTTGTCCTCGATGTCCGAGTCGAGCATCAGCAGCGGCACCCGGCCCACCTGGGCCCGCCAGACCTGCGCCACGAGCCTCCTGCCGCCGGGCAGCCCGACCTGCACCTTGAGCGCGGACCCGTCGGACTCGCGCAGCAGCGAGATCGGCAGCCCGTCCGGATCGAGCACGGGGTAGCGCTCCTGCTGCCAACCCTCGCGCGACAGCGACTGGGCGAAGTAGCCCGAGCGGTACAACAGGCCGACGGCCACGATCGGTACGCCGAGGTCGGACGCCGCCTTGAGGTGATCGCCGGCGAGGATCCCGAGGCCGCCGGAGTACTGCGGCAGCGCGGCGGTGATCCCGTACTCCGGCGAGAAGTAGGCGATCGACGCCGGGACGGCGTCCTGCTCCCCCGAGGACGACCCGGAGAGGACCTGGTACCAACGCTCGCCCTCGAGGTAGGTGCGCAGGTCCTCGGCCACCTCGTGGACCCGCGCCACGACCGCGTCGTCGCCCGCCAGGGCGGCCAGGCGCTCCTGCCCGAGGGCTCCGAGCAGCCGGACGGGGTCACCGCCGACCTCGTCCCACAGCCGGGGGTCGAGGTCCCTGAACAACGACTGGGTGGCCGTGTTCCACGACCAGCGCAGGTTGAGCGCCAGCTCACCGAGGGGCTCAAGGGCCTGGGGCAGCACGGTACGGACGGTGAACCGTCGGATCGCCTTCACCGCCAGGACGATAGTGCTCGAGTCGCGGCGAGTGGCGGACCGCCCACCGGACGGACGCGGCGCACCGAAGTGTGCAGGTCGGCGCTGCGTGGGTAGGTTCGTGGCCGATGATCGGACGCATCCCCATCCTCGACGTTCGGCCGGCGGTCGCCGGCGGACGCTGGCCGGCCAAGGCTGTCGTCGGCGAGACCTTCACGGTCTCGGCGACGGTCTTCCGCGAGGGCCACGACACCGTGAACGCGAACGTCGTGCTGCGCGACCCCCAGGGTCGCAAGGGGCCGTTCACGCTCATGACGCTGCCGGTGGCCGGCACCGACCGCTGGGTCGCCGAGGTCACTCCGACAAGCGAGGGCAAATGGACCTTCGCCGTCGAGGCGTGGAGCGACCCGGTCGGGACCTGGCGCCACGACGCCACGATCAAGGTCGAGGCTGGGGTCGACGTCGAGCTGATGCTCGAGGAGGGCGCGCTCCTCCTCGAGCGGGCCGCCGCGGGTTCGCGCCCGGCGCCCGGCCGGCGAGCGTTGCTGGACGCCGCCAGGGCCCTGCGCGACACGAGTCGTCCGGTTCCCGCCCGCCTGTCGGCGGCCACCGCTCCCGAGGTGAGCGCCACCCTGGCCACGCACCCGCTGCGGGACTTCGTGACGAGCAGCGAACGGATGCCGCTGCGGGTCGACCGCGAGCGGGCCCTCTACGGCAGCTGGTACGAGTTCTTCCCCCGGTCGGAGGGAGCGGCACCGGACGCGAGCGGCGTGCTGCGATCGGGCACCTTCGCGACCGCCGCGAAGAGGCTGCCCGCCGTCAAGGCGATGGGCTTCGACGTCGTCTACCTCCCACCAGTCCACCCGATCGGCCGGATCAACCGCAAGGGCAAGAACAACACCCTGGTGGCCGGGCCCGACGATGTCGGCTCGCCCTGGGCGATCGGCGCCGAGGAGGGCGGCCACGACGCCATCCATCCCGACCTCGGGACGGAGCAGGACTTCACCGCTTTCGTGCGCACCGCGACCGATCTCGGGCTCGAGGTGGCCCTGGACCTGGCCCTGCAGACGGCCCCTGACCACCCGTGGGTGACAAAGCACCGCGAGTGGTACACCGAGCTCGCCGACGGGTCGATCGCGTACGCAGAGAACCCGCCCAAGAAGTACCAGGACATCTACCCGCTGAACTTCGACCGCGACCCCGACGGCATCTACGCCGAGGTGCTCCGCGTGGTCCGGCACTGGATGGGTCTCGGCGTGCGCATCTTCCGCGTCGACAACCCGCACACCAAGCCGGTCGCGTTCTGGGAGTGGCTGCTCGGGGAGGTGCGAGCGACCGACCCCGACGTCATCTTCCTCGCCGAGGCGTTCACCCGGCCGGCGATGATGCAGACCCTGGCCGGAGCCGGCTACCACCAGTCCTACACGTACTTCACCTGGCGCAACGAGAAGTGGGAGCTCGAGGAGTACCTCACCGAGCTGTCGCAGGAGACCGGGCACTTCCTGCGGCCCAACTTCTTCGTGAACACCCCCGACATCCTGCATGCCTACCTGCAGTACGGCGGCCCGCCGGCCTTCAAGATCCGGGCCGTGCTCGCCGCGATGCTCTCGCCCACCTGGGGCGTCTACTCCGGCTTCGAGCTCTACGAGCACGTAGCCGTCCGGCCGGGCAGCGAGGAGTACCTCGACACCGAGAAGTTCCAGCTGCGTCCGCGGGACTGGGCCGCAGCCGAGCGCGAGGGACGCTCGCTGGCGCCGTACATCACCACGCTCAACGAGATCCGCCGGCGCCACCCCGCGCTGCAGCGACTGCGCAACCTGCGCTTCCACGCGACCGACAGCGACCAAGTGATCTGCTTCAGCAAGACAAACGTCGACGAGAAGCAGCACGTGCTCGACTCGGTCCTTGTCGTGGTCAACCTTGATCCGCACGGGGCTCGGGAGACGACAGTGCGGCTGGACCTGCCGGCACTGGGGATGGACTGGGACGACACCATGGCCGTGCACGACGAGCTCAGCGGCGAGACGTACCTGTGGGGACAGGCCAACTACGTGCGCCTGGACCCGTTCCACGAGCCGGCGCACGTGTTCCGCGTCGAACCACGCGGACGCGAGGTAGGAGTGGCCCCGTGACCGAGGCGACGACCCCTCCCCGGTCCCTCGACGACGAGCCCGTCCTGCCGCCCGACAGCAACGCGATCGACAACTTCGCCGACCTTCCCGACGAAGAGCGAGACCCGTACTGGTACAAGCGCGCGGTCTTCTACGAGGTGCTCGTCCGGTCGTTCAAGGACAGCAACGGCGACGGCACCGGCGACCTGCTCGGGCTGATAGAGAAGCTCGACTACATCCAGTGGCTTGGCGTCGACTGCATCTGGCTGCCACCGTTCTTCAAGTCGCCGCTACGCGACGGCGGTTACGACGTGTCCGACCAGACCGACGTGCTGCCGGAGTTCGGCACGATCGGCGACTTCGTCGAGTTCGTCGACGCCGCGCACGCCCGCGGGATCCGCGTGATCATCGACTTCGTCATGAACCACACCTCGGACCAGCACCCCTGGTTCCAGGCGTCCCGCAGCGATCCCGAGGGCCCCTACGGCGACTTCTACGTCTGGGCCGACACCGACGAGGCGTACGCCGACGCGCGAATCATCTTCGTCGACACCGAGTCCTCGAACTGGACCGTCGACCCGGTGCGCAAGCAGTACTTCTGGCACCGCTTCTTCAGTCACCAGCCGGACCTCAACTTCGAGAACCCGCGGGTGCAGGAAGCGATGGTCGAGGCCTTGAAGTTCTGGCTCGACCTCGGCATCGACGGCTTCCGCCTCGACGCCGTTCCCTACCTGTTCGAGCATGAGGGGACCAACTGCGAGAACCTCCCGGCTACCCACGACTTCCTCAAGCGGGTCCGCAAGGAGATCGACTCGCAGTACTCCGACCGGGTGCTGCTCTGCGAGGCCAACCAGTGGCCCGGTGACGTCGTCGAGTACTTCGGCTCCGACGGCGACGAGTGCCAGATGGCGTTCCACTTCCCGGTCATGCCGCGGTTGTTCATGGGGGTACGCCGGGAGTCGCGCTACCCGATCTCGGAGATCATGGCCCAGACGCCCGCGATCCCGGACAACTGCCAGTGGGGCATCTTCTTGCGCAACCACGACGAGCTGACCCTCGAGATGGTCACCGACGAGGAACGCGACTACATGTGGGCGGAGTACGCCAAGGACCCCCGCATGAAGGCGAACATCGGCATCCGGCGGCGGCTGGCACCGTTGCTGGACAACGACCACAACCAGCTCGAGCTGTTCACCGCGCTGCTCCTTTCGCTGCCCGGGTCACCGGTCCTCTACTACGGCGACGAGATCGGGATGGGCGACAACATCTGGCTCGGTGACCGGGACGGCGTACGCACGCCGATGCAGTGGACCCCCGACCGGAACGCCGGGTTCTCCACCAGCAACCCGGGGCAGCTCAACCTCCCGGTGATCATGGACCCGATCTACGGGCACCAGGTCACCAACGTCGAGGCGCAGCTCGCCAGCTCCACGTCGCTGCTGCACTGGACGCGCCGGATGATCGAGGTCCGCAAGCAGAACCCGGCGTTCGGGCTGGGGACCTGGGAGGACATGGGCGGCTCGAACCCGAGTGTGCTGTCCTTCGTCCGGTCCTTCGGCGACGACACCGTGCTGTGCGTCA
>DATBDW010000240.1:0-15140 GCA_036269735.1 Actinomycetes bacterium | reverse complement strand
GCCACTCTGGCCACTCTGGCCACTCTGGCCGGTCGCCCCCTGGCGAACCACCTGCGGCTTGTCCTGCGACAACTCCGTCATCCCTTGCTCCTCCCGAAACCTCATGGAATTCAACACTTCTGCACCGACATGCCATCCCGTTCCCGGGGTGCCGCGGCGGGCGTCTAGGGGTGCCGTTCGGCACCGGTCAGGTCGTGCTCCGCGCGCAGCAGCGCGATCTCGGCCTCGAAGGCCTCGAGGTCCTCGAAGGCCCGGTAGACCGAGGCGAACCGCAGGTAGGCGACCTCGTCCAGCTCGCGCAGCGGCGGCAGGACGGCCATGCCGACCTCGTGAGCCTCGATCTCGGCCGCACCGCTGGACCGGACGGTCTCCTCGACCCGTTGGGCCAACAGCGCCAGGTCGTCCTCGGAGACCGGGCGGCCCTGACACGCCTTGCGGACACCGGCGAGCACCTTGTCCCGGCTGAACGGCTCGCTGGCCCCGGATCGCTTGGTGACGCTGAGGCTGGCGGTCTCGACGGTGGTGAACCGTCGACCGCACTCGGGGCACTGGCGGCGGCGCCGGATCGAGACCCCGTCGTCGCTGGCGCGGCTGTCGACGACTCGGCTGTCGGTGTAGCGGCAGAACGGGCAGTGCACCGGCCGGCCTCCTCTCGCGCTCGCCTGTGGACGGGTCTGTGGATCGGGGCGCCCTGGCCGGTGGACCACGGGCCTCATCCTGGGGATCGTCCTGGGGACTACATGTGGATAACTACAACCGTGTCATTCACAAGATGTAGTGGCACGGTATGCCCGTCACCACCAGATGTGCAAGCACTCCGGGACCATCCGTTCGGCTGATTCGTGGCCCGTATCACCGCCCGGAATGTGCGCGAATCGGCACCGAGGGGTCCAGCCGGCCCGGATTCCGCCGATAGCAGGTGAGTCACCACCTGACCCGCCCGCTGTCGTGAACCAGACCTCATCCGGAGTCCTCCCCGTGCCCGTGTCGCCCCGCCGGTCGGGCAGCCGCCTCCTCGCCGCGCTGCTCTGCCTCCTCACCGCCCTGGCCGTCCTCACCGTCGGCACCCTGACCGCCTCCAGCGCGCAGGCCAAGGCGATCAAGACCGCCCGGGGCCACTACCCGGCGGCGATCGAGCCGCTCGCGGCCTACCAGCCGCAGACCACCTGCTCCCCCACCGCCAAGCCGGGTGTCGCGAACTTCGCGGCCCGCCTGCTGGCCGCCTATCCCGGCACCCGCAGCCTCGGGATCGTGCGGGCCTGCTCGGTCGGCGGCCGCTCGGAGCACAAGGAGGGTCGCGCCTTCGACTGGGGCGTCAGCGCGAGCAGCCCGTCCGGCCGGGCCAAGGTCGCCCGGTTGGTGCACTGGCTGTTCAAGAAGGACCGCTTCGGCAACCAGTACGCGATGGCCCGCCGGCTCGGCATCCAGTACCTGATCTGGAACCACCACATCTGGGGCGCCTACGCCGCCTCCGCCGGCTGGCGGAAGTACACCGGCGCGGACCCCCACACGACGCACGTGCACATCTCGTTCACCTGGGCCGGCGCCCGCGCGAAGACGTCGTTCTGGACCGGGAAGGTCGGCGCCGTCGGCGCCGCGCCGGTCCCGACCCTGCCCGGGAGCACCCCGCACCCGACCGTTCCGCCGACCGGCGGCGGCTCGCACGGTACGACGACACCGCCGCGCCCGCAGCCGGTGCCGGCAGCGACGCTGCCGGGCGGCCCGGACCTGGCCGACGAGACCGTCTCGGTCCCCGGCGCCAGCTCAGGGACGCTGACCACCGGCCAGCTCGTGGCCGGCACCCGCTACCTGATCGAGGCCTCCGGCACCTACCGCTGGGGCACCCGGGCCGACCAGGCCGCCGACGCCGAGTGCTCGACGGCGCCCGGTGACCCCACCTGGCGGCGTGACCGCAGCGTCCACCCGTGGGACCCGACCAACGACCATCTCGACCTGTACGTCGACGGCACCGACCTGCAGTCGACGCCGGACACCGACACCGGCGACGGCTGTGACACCCGCACGCACACCTACCGGTGGACCTACCAGCCGACACGCACCGGCCGGGTCACGTTCGCGTTGTGGGACCCGACCACGCTGACCGACAACTCCGGCGCCCTGACCGTGCGGGTCCTCGCCGTCGTACCGCGAGACGACCTGACCTGGACCCTGCCCGCGGCCGCCGGGGCAGGAGTCACCAGCCCCGGTGCCCTCGAGGCCGGCGGGACCTACCAGGTCACCGTCTCCGGCACGGTGGACGCCGGCGGCGGTGTCGCCTCGGACGCGGCGTGCTCGGCGACGACCGGTGACCCCGTGTGGCGCACCGAACGGTCGGTGGACCCCGACGACCCGACCGCCGACGACCTCAACGTGATCGTGAACCAGCGCTACGCAACGTTCGCCCCCGTGAGCGACCCGGACGGCGACGGGTGCGACGGCGTCGGCCACACCTACCGGCTGACGTTGACCCCACGCAGCACGGCGCCGGTCAACCTGCGGATCGACGACCCGGTCTTCGCCGACGACGGCGGGGCCTTGACGGTGACCGTCTCCAGGATCCGACCCGTGGTCGGCACCGAGACCCTCGCGGTCGACAGCGCCGCTGGCCCGACGACGACCGCCCGGACCTACCTGGCCGGTCAGCCGTTGGTCATCACGGCCACCGGCAGCTACGCGTTCGCGCCCGGGGTGACCGCGGACGCCGAGTGCTCGGCCACGACCGCGGACCCGGTGTGGCGCACGACCCGCTCGACGCTGGTTGCCGACGGGCGGTACCTGGGCGACCTCACCGTCGACGGGACGCTGCCGGACTGGACGACGAGCACCGGCTCCCGCTGCGACTCGACGACCCACGCCTACCAGCTGAGCTACACGCCGCGGGCCACCGGGCCGATCACCCTCGGGATCGCCGACCCCGACCTCTCCGACGAGGCCGGGACGTTGACCGTGACGATCAGCCCGGCGGGCTGAGCCGTGGACCACCCGGAGCAGGAGCGTCGCGGCGGCCGCCCGCGGACACTCGCGCCGGCCTGGGTACTGGCCGGTGCGCTGGCCGGTTCCATCGCCCTCGCCGGCTGCGGGTCGGCCACGCCGACGTCGGACCCGGCGACCAGCCGCATGACCCACGGGCTGCCCTCCGCCCCGGCGAGTCCGGACCGGACCGCTGCGACCGGACGTACGACAAGCGGACCGTTCGGCCCCGACGGACCCGGCGCGTCGGACGCGCCCGACCCGGCGCTGTCCGGTCAGGCCACCCCCACCCTGCCGCCAGGGGACCCCGGAACGACGACCCCGCCGCCGACCGGGCACGATCCGCGCCACCGGGTCACCGATGTGCCGGCCACCGCCCTGGTCGACACCGCGTCGCTCGGTGCGGTCGCGGGGGGCACCTGGGTCGAGACTTCGACACCGAGCTCGTGGTGCTCCGCGCCGCGGACCGGGCCCGCGGCCAGCAGCCGCTCGCAGCTGCTCACCGCGACGCCCGCCGGGACGTCCGGTCGCGTCGTGGAGTCGGTGACCGCGCACGACAGCGCGGCCGCCGCCGCCGACGCGGTCGCCGCCACCACGGCACGGCTGCAGGGGTGCGGCCTGGTCGTGGACCGCGATCCCCGGCTCGGCCAGGCCTCCGAGCAGCTGACCGGCGAGCTCCCCGACGGAGCGGGCGGGACCGACGACGTCGTCGCCCTCGTGCTGGCCAGCGAGCGCGTCGGCGTCGTCCTGGTCGCGTCCGGCCGCGCTGCCCAGCAGGGTGCCTGGGAGTCGCTGGCCGACCTGGCGCTCGGGTCGTCCTGCGCGGCGAGCCCCGACGGCTGCCACTGAGCACCACCCCGCAGCGGGCTGGGGTCAGGGGAGTCGGAGCGCGGTGCCGACCCGGACCTGCGAGGTCTGCAGGCCGTTGAGGTCGAGGATCGCCTGCACGGTGTCGCGCGGGTCCCGGCCCGGCGCCACCCGCTCGGCGATCGCCCAGATCGTCTCCCCCGGCCGCACGGTCACCACGCTGGCGGGCGCGCCGCCGGCCGGGTCGGCTCCCGCCGCCGCCGTTCCGCCGCCGGTGAGCAGCACGGCGGCGACCACCGCGACGACCAGCAGCACGAGGGTGAGCAGCAGCCGCCCCCGCCGGGTCAGCCGGACCGTGACCGGTCGGCTGCCACCGAACGCCGTGGGGCTCACTGTCATGGTGCTCATCGCGACCTCCAGGTCGTCCTGTCTGCCCTGTCTGCCCTGCGCGCCCTGCGTGTCCGGCATGTCCGGCCGGCGTCGTGCCTGCCGAACGCGTGTTCGATCGAACGTCTGATCGAGTTCTACCCCCTTGGGGGCCAAAAATCCAGCCTCATCTCGAACAGGTGTTTGAAACATGCGTGCGAGATCGCTAACGTGTTGTCCCGGACGTCCTCCCGGGACGGGCCCTCGGCGCGTGGAGCTGGTCATGCCCGCAACCGTCCTCGGGGGGCCGGACAGAACCCGGGGGACGACCCGGAGGCAGAGCCGGCAGGACAAGTGACCGATGACCAGAGCAGTGACCGGGGCAGTGACCAGGACATCCAGGAGGACACGGTGGCGCGACGCGAGACGCAGCGGCAGCAGGGCGCGACGCACGACGTCGTCGAGATCCCGGACGGGCCACCCGACGAGTCCGGGCTGACACCCCGGGCGCGTCGCGTGCTCGAGGTGATCCGCGACTCGGTCGAGCGCCGGGGCTACCCACCCAGCATGCGCGAGATCGGGGAGCTGGTCGGCCTGACGAGCTCCTCGAGCGTCTCGCACCAGCTGGCCTCGCTCGAGCGCAAGGGCTTCCTGCGCCGCGACCCCAACCGGCCCCGCGCGATCGAGGTCCGCCACCCCGAGGCCGGGACGGCGGCGCACGCCCCGTCCTACGACGGCGGGGGGTCCGTGCACGACCTGGAGACCGGCAGCGGCGACGTCCGGCCGGCCGCGGCCTACGTCCCCCTGGTGGGCCGGATCGCGGCCGGCGGCCCGATCCTGGCCGAGCAGGTGGTCGAGGACGTGTTCCCGCTGCCCCGTCAGGTGGTGGGCGAGGGCAACCTCTTCCTGCTCCAGGTCCAGGGCGACTCGATGGTCGACGCCGCCATCTGCGACGGCGACTGGGTCGTCGTACGGCAGGAGCAGACCGCGGAGAACGGCGACATCGTCGCCGCGATGATCGACGGCGAGGCCACCGTCAAGACCTTCAAGCGGCGCGACGGGCACGTCTGGCTGATGCCGCACAACCCGGCGTACGACCCGATCCCCGGCGACGATGCGACGGTGCTCGGGCACGTCACGGCGGTCCTGCGGCGGATCTGACGCACCCCGATCACGGCGCTGGCGGGTCAAGAGCAGGTCAAGCCCGTCAAGGTGACCCTCCAAGCGCCCGATTCGTGAAGCGTGAGCAACGTCAGCGAAGGGCTGACGGGGGAGGCCGCGTCCGATCCGGAGACGGATCTGCTCGGCCGCCTTGCGCTGCGCCAGGTCGCGTCGACCCTGCACGAGGGCCTCGCCCTCGTCACGGCTGACGGGTCGGTGCTCGCCGCCAACCCGGCGTTCCGCGCGCTGGTGGGCGACGCGGGGCGGTTGACCGGTGTGCTGGACGCTCTCGGACACCCGCTCGACCCCAGCGCCTGCCCCTGGACCCGCGTCCTGTCGGGGCACGGCCCGGTCACCGGGGCGGTCGTGGGCATCACCCGCGGGGGGGTGGTCGACGCGACCCGCTGGCTGCGGGTGAACGCGGGCTGCGCCCACCTCGAGGACGGGACCGAGCCGGCCGCCGTCGTCACCGCGATGGACGTCACGAGCGAGCGCCTCGCGGCCGCGGCCCTCGAGGCCGCGGAGCACCGGTTCCGGCTGGCCGCGGAGCACGCCCCGATCGGCATCGCGATCGTGGCGCTGGACGGCACGCTCCTCGAGGCCAACGACGCGTTCTGCCGCCTGCTCGGCTACGGGCACGGCGAGCTGTGCGGCATCACCTTCCAGGCCATCACCCATCCGGACGATCTGGCCCTGGACATCGCCCACGTCGAGGAGCTGCTCGCGGGTGGCGCGGAGACCTACCGCATCGTGAAGCGCTACCTGACCCGCGGCGGCGCCACCGTCTGGAGCCAGCTGTCGGTGGCACTCGCCCGGGACGGCGCGGGTGCCCCGCTGTACTTCATCTCGATGGTTGAGGACGTGACGGCCGAGCGCGAGGCCCATGACGCGCTCGCGCACCAGGCTTCCCACGACGAGCTGACCGGGCTGGCCAACCGGACGACGCTTCTCGCCCGCACGGCGGAGGCTCTCACCCGGGCTTCGGTCACCGGGCGCCAGGTGGCCCTCCTGTTCTGCGACCTCGACCACTTCAAGCTGGTCAACGACAGCAGGGGGCACGAGGCCGGTGACGCGGTGCTGGTCGAGACGGCCGAGCGGTTGCTCGGCTGCATCCGCGACGGCGACCTCGCGGCCCGCCTCGGCGGCGACGAGTTCGTGGTCCTCTGCGACGCACTTCCGTCCCGGGCGCACGCCGAGCAGGTGGCCCAGCGGCTGATCGACGAGATCACCCGCCCGATGCAGACCGCGCACGACGTGACGATGACGGTCAGCGTCGGGATCGCCATCTCCGAACCAGGGGTCACCGCGCCCGAGCTGCTGCGCAACGCCGATGCGGCGCTGTACCGCGCGAAGGAGAACGGCCGCGACCGGCACGCCCTGTTCGACCCCGAGCTCATCGAGCGGGCCACGCGCCGGCTGGGCCTCGAGCACGAGCTGCGCGAGGCGATGCGGGAGGGGCGGCTGTTCCTCGACTACCAGCCGGTCCGTCGGCTCGGCGACGGGTCGATCGCCGCCTACGAGGCCCTGGTCCGCTGGGCGCACCCGGTGCGCGGGGTTCTGGCCCCCGACACGTTCCTACCGGTCGCCGAGAGCAGCGACCTGGTCCTCGAGATCGACCGCTACGTGCTGCTCCGGGCCTGCGACGACGCCGTCACCTGGGGAGGCGCCGACGCGCCGAACGTCAGTGTGAACGTGTCGGCCCGACACGTGGGCCGCGGCCTCCTCCCCGGGCTCGTAGCACGCGCCCTCACCCGCAGCGGACTGGACCCGGGTCGGCTGACCCTCGAGCTCACCGAGACCGCACTGCTGGGTGTGACACCGACCGCGACGAGCGAGCTGGACACGTTGGTGCACCTCGGCGTCCGGTTGGCCATCGACGACTTCGGGACCGGCTACTCGTCCCTCACGCACCTGGTCGACGTCCCGGCGAGCTACGTCAAGATCGACCGCTCGTTCGTCGGCCGCATGACCGGGTCGGACGCGAGCACCGCGATCGTCAAAGCCGTGGTCTCGCTGTGCCGCGCGCTGAACATCGACGTGGTGGCCGAGGGCATCGAGGACGAGGACCAGCGCAGCATGCTCTCCGGGCTGGGCTGCTCCTACGGACAAGGCTTCCTGCTCGGACGTCCCGGCCGGATCGACCTCACCCCTCCGGTGCGCGCGCTCGGCTGATGGCTGGGCAGCCGCCCGTGCCCTGGGCATCGGTGCGGGGGAAGACGGGGAGTTCTCCCGATCCGCCCGCACGGGGCGCTGCCTAGGTTCCGGGAGCAGGAGCGAGGCGACCGTCGCCTCGGCCCGCCAACCCGGAGGTGCACCGTCATGCCACTGTCCATGGACATCTCGTGAGGACCCGGTACGCCGTCGCCCTGGGCGTCGTCACCGCCACCCTGGCCGTTGCCGTCCTGGTCCCCGGGGCATCGGCCTCGGAACCGCTGTCCGCCGGCGCAACGCAGGACCTGGCCGGCGCGCGAGCCGCGACGGCGGCTTACCACGACCTGGCCACCGCTCAGCACGCCGGCTACTCGATCCTGCGCGACGCCGCGGGAATCGCCTGCATCGACGAGCCCAGCATGGGCGCGATGGGCGTGCACTATGTCGATCTCCCTGCGGTCCTTGACCCCACCATCGAGGCCGACCACCCGGAGGCCGTTGTCTACGAGCCGGCGAAGAACGGGCGGATGAAGCTCGTCGCCCTGGAGTACGTCGTGTTCAAGGCCGCCTGGGACGCCGACCACACCGAGCCCCCGACGTTGTTCGACCAGGAGTTCATGGTGACCCCGGACCCGAACAGGTTCGGACTGCCCGCGTTCTACTCGCTGCACGCCTGGATCTGGAAGCACAACCCGGCCGAGGACGGGATGTTCGCGATGTGGAACCCGGACGTCAGCTGCGCCGCGGCCTGACGCGGACACTCTCGGTGGCCGGGCGCCCCTCCACGGCGCCCGGCCATCCGTCCGCGTCAGCTCTCGCGGCGTACGTCCCCGGGGTCCTTGTCCGGCCGCAGCCCGCGCCAGGTCGGGTGACGCATCCGCCCGTCGCGCGTCCACTCGGAGAAACGCACCTCGCCCACCAACCGCGGGGTCACCCAGCGGGCGTCCTTCGCGTGCGTGCGCGGCACCTCGTCGGCGAACGGTGGCGTGCGGCGCTCCGAGGCCCGCAGCTGGGCACCGAGGTCGGCGAGCATCGCCTCGGTGAAGCCGGTCCCGACGTGGCCGGCGTACACCAGCCGCCCGTCCTCGTCCGGGACACCGAGCAGCAGTGAGCCGATCCCGCCCTCGCGGCGACCGGCGCCAGGTGACCAGCCGCCGACGACGACCTCCTGCATCCGCTGGTGCTTGACCTTGACCCAGGCCGGGGACCGCCGGCCCGGCAGGTACGGCGAGTCGTGCCGCTTGGCGAGGACACCCTCCAGTCCCTGGGCCTTGGACGCGGCCAGCGCCTCCCCCGCCTGGCCAGGGAACGCCGGCGGGACGGCCCAGCGGGGCCCGTCCAGGTCGAGATCCTCGAGCAGGACGCGCCGGTCGTCGTAGGGCAGCGGCAGCAGCGACCTTCCGTCCAGGTACAGGAGGTCGAAGACCAGCAGGCTCACCGGGACCGAGGCGCGCAGCGCGCGGGACGGCGCGTGCACGTGCATCCGCGCCTGCAGCTCGCCGAAGCTCGGCCGCCCGTGCTTGTCGAACGCGACGATCTCCCCGTCCAAGACGATCCGGTGCCGCTCCAGGGAGGCGGCAAGGGCGGCGAGCTCGGGGTACGTCGCGGAGACCTCGCGGTCGTTGCGCGTCCGGACCGCCAGCGACCCGCGATCGATGTAGACGACTGCTCGTACGCCGTCCCACTTCATCTCGAAGGCCCACCGGTCCTCCTGGTCGGGGCCGGGCAGAACGCCGGCGGTGGCGAGCATCGGGCGGACCAGGTCGAGGGGCGGCTCTGCGGGCACCGGCACTTCGTACCGCACCGGCCCCCGGCGTGGCGAGGCCGCCCTAGGTCGCGGGCACCCCGTCCCCGAGCCGCTTCAGCGCGCCGACGGCCACGTCGTGCTCGGTGGTGAACCAGAAGGGCGGCAGCGAGGTCCGCAGGAAGCCGGCGTAGCGGGCGGTGGCCAGCCGGGAGTCGAGGACCGCGACGACCCCCCGGTCGCTGCTGCGCCTGATCAGACGCCCGGCACCCTGGGCGAGCCGCAGCGCCGCGTGGCTGGCCGAGACGGTCATGAACCCGTTGCCGCCGGCGTCGGCCACGGCCTGGGCGCGGGCCGACATGAGCGGGTCGTCCGGTCGCGGGAACGGGATCCGGTCGATGACGACGAGCCGGCAGGCGTCGCCCGGAACGTCGACCCCCTGCCAGAGCGACAGGGTGCCGAACAAGCAGGTCTCGTCGTCGGCGGCGAACGCGGTCACCAGGGCCGCGGTGCGGTCCTCCCCCTGGCACAGGACCGGCACGTCGAGACGCTCGCGCATCGCCAGCGCGGCGGCCTCGGCCGCCCGCATCGAGGAGAACAGCCCGAGGGTGCGACCGCCGGCGGCATCGACCAGCGTCGCGAGCTCGTCGAGGGCTTGGGGTGAGGTGCCGTCTCGGCCCGGCGGAGGCAGCCGGCGGGCCACGTAGAGGATCGCCTGCTTGGGGTAGTCGAACGGCGAGCCGACGTCGAGCCCGGTCCACTCGGGCGCGTCGTCGCCGGTCAGGCCGACCTGGCGGGCGACCGGTTCGAAGGACCCGCCCAGCTCCAGCGTGGCGCTGGTCAGCACCACCGACCGCTCGCCGAAGAGGGCCTCGCGCAGCAGGCCGTTCACCGAGAGCGGGGCGACCCGCAGCACCGGGCCGCGGCGAGGCTCGTGGACGACCCACGTCACGTCGTACGGCGAGTGGGCCGCCACCCGCTCGGCGGTCTCGTGCACGGCGCCGGCGGCGGCCAGGGCGAACCGGCGGGCACCGTCGTCGGCTCCCTTGGCCCGGCCGATGTCGGACACCACGGCGCGCGCGGCGTCGCGCACCAGGGACACCGCGGTGGCCAGCTGCTCGGTCAGGTCGACGACCCGGCCCTCGGGCATCG
Source organism: Actinomycetes bacterium (assembly GCA_036269735.1). Classification (GTDB taxonomy): domain Bacteria; phylum Actinomycetota; class Actinomycetes; order JACCUZ01; family JACCUZ01; genus DATBDW01. The sequence continues at coordinate 4,789 of DATBDW010000240.1, read as the reverse complement.
TGGCCAGCGCGGCCTCCAGCGCCGCCGCCGCGTCGGTCAGGTCGCCGGTCTCGTCCACCAGGCGCCGGGACCGGCTCGCGGCACGCTCCACCAGGGTCGACGTCAGCTCGTCGGTGGCGACGCCGGTCACCCGGTCCACGAGCTCGTGCGCCTCGTCGACCACGACGGTGTCGTGCTTGGGCAGCACGACGAAGTTCTCGAGCGCGTCGATGGCCAGCATCGCGTGGTTGGTGACGACGATCTCGGCCTGCGCGGCCCGCTCCCGGGCCAGCTCGGCGAAGCACTCGGCGCCGAACGGGCACTTCTGCGCGCCGAGGCACTCCCGGGCGGACACGCTGACCTGGCGCCAGGCCCGGTCACCGACGCCCGGGTCGAGCTCGTCGCGGTCCCCGGTCCCGGTCTCGTCGGTCCAGGCGCGCAGCCGCACGACGTCCCGACCCAGCTGGGTGGTCGGCGACGCGTCGAACAGCGCCTCGCCGTCGTCCTCGGGCATCCCGCCCAGCACCTTGTTGCGGCACAGGTAGTTGGCCCGGCCCTTGAGGATCGCGTACGTCGGCCGCCGGCCCAGCAGCGGCTCGACCGCGTCGACAAGCGCCGGCAGGTCGCGGTCCACCACCTGCTGCTGCAGGGCGATCGTCGCGGTCGCCACGACGACCGCCTCGTCGTGCAGCAGTGCGGGCACCAGGTAGGCCAGCGACTTGCCGGTGCCCGTGCCCGCCTGCACGAGCAGGTGACGACCGTCGGCCATCGCCGCGGCGACCGCCTCGGCCATCAGCACCTGACCGGGCCGCTCGGTCCCGCCCAGCGCGTCCACCGCGGCCGCGAGCAGGCCGGCGACCGACGGACCGGGCCGTTCGTCGTCGATGCTCTCGGTGCCCGGATCGCTCACCACTGGAGGTTACTTACCGGCGCCGACCAGCACCGTGCGTCGTCCACCGACCCGGAGCCGGGAGTCTTCTCAGACGGGGCTGGCAACCGGGGTCGCGCCGGAGAGCCGGCGGGCCTGCTCCTCGAGCAGGGTGTCGATGTCCTCTTCGGGCAGCGGCCGGGCGAACAGGTAGCCCTGCCCGAAGGTGCAGCCCATCTCGGTGAGCAGGTCGCGCTGCACCGCGGTCTCGATGCCTTCGGCCACGGTGTCCAGTCGCAGCGACTCCCCCAGTCGCACGATCGTGTTGACCAGCTCGCCCTGGCCCTGGCCGCCGTCACCACCCAGATGCTGGACGAACGACTTGTCGATCTTGAGGATGTCGACGGGGAACCGGGACAGGTAGGACAGGGAGGAGTAGCCGGTGCCGAAGTCGTCGACGGCGACCTTCAGGCCCAGCGTCTTCATCCGGTTGAGCAGCTCGACGATCTCGTCGGTGCGCTCCATCAGGACGCTCTCGGTCATCTCCAGGGTCAGGGCCGGCCCGGGCAGGCCCGTGCTGGCCAGGATGTCGCGGACCAGCCGGGGCAGGGCCGCGTCGAGCTGCCGGGCCGACACGTTGACCGCCATCTTGAACTGGCCGCCGGGAGCGGCGTACTTCTGCCACCGGGCCCCTTGCCGGCAGCTCTCCTCGAGGGCCCATCGGCCGATCTCGCCGACGAGGCCCGTCTCCTCGGCCAGGTCGATGAAGTCCGCGGGCGAGATGATGCCGCGCTCGTGGTGGCGCCACCGGACCAGTGCCTCGACCCCGACCACCCGCATCGTGCTCAGCTCGACGACGGGCTGGTAGTAGAGCACGAGGTCGCCGCGGGTGACGGCCAGCCGCAGATCGGACTCGGCCTTCATCCGGGCCAGGAGCGCGTCGTGCATCTGGGCCTCGAAGCGGACGAAGGACTGGTCGTGGCGCGACTTCGCGCGGTACATCGCGAGGTCCGCGTTGCGCAGCAGCTGGTCGGCGGTCTCGTCGCCCGAGTCGCTGATCGCGATGCCGGTGGACGCTCCGAGGGAGAGCTCGCGGCCGTCGAGCACGAACGGCGCGGACAGGGCCCGGCGGACCCGCTCGGCGGCCCAGATCGCGCCCTCCTCGGCGTCGGGTCCGGTGACGAGGATCGCGAACTCGTCCCCGCCGAGGCGCGCGACCACGTCGCCGGGACGCACCGAGTTGGACAACCTCTTGGCCACGATGCCGAGCAGCTCGTCGCCGACGTGGTGGCCCTGAGCGTCGTTGACCGCCTTGAAGCCGTCCAGGTCGAGGAAGAGCACCGCCACCTCCGCGGGGGCCAGCGCCACCTTCAGCGCGGTCTCCACCTTGGAGCGGAACAGGGACCGGTTGGCGAGCCCGGTCAGGCCGTCGGAGAACGCCTGCTGGGTGAGCTGCTCCTCCAGGCGGCGCCGCTCGGAGACGTCGCGGGTGTTCAGGACCAGGCCGCGGATGTCGGGGTCGTGGACCAGCGAGGTGACGGTCGTCTCGGTGTCGCACCACTGGCCGGACTTGCTCCAGATCGGGAACTCGAGCGTGATCGGCCGACCCGGCGTACGGGCCGCGGACGCGAGTGCGCCCTCGAGGCGCCGGCCGTCACCGGGACGGAGCAGCCCGGTGATCCGGGTCCCCACCAGCAGCTGCGGGTCGTGCCCGAGGATCTTGGTGACCGAGGGGGTCAGGTAGCGCACCACGCCACGCACGTCGACGACGGTGATGACGTCGGAGGAGTTCTGCACGAGGGAGCGGAACCACTTCTCGCGGGTGCCCAGCGTCATCGTCCGCTTGAGCACGAGGTCGTCCAGGGTGCGCTCGGTCGCGAGGTTGTCCAGCCGGGCAAGGACACCGCCCGCCACGAGTGTCGTCGCGAGCAGCACAACGGCGCCCAGCGTCACGGCGGAGAGCGACTGGCCGAACACGGCCGACCCGAGCAGCACCGCGACGGCTACGGACAGCGGTGCCAGCGGCACGAGGACAGCGACGCGTTCCCGCCAGACGACTTCCACGTCGGGCTCGGGACCCTCGCCCGGTAGGACGGCCGCCAGGGTCCACAGCGAGACGGCGAGCACGAGCACAGCCAGCGTCGTGGCCCGCGAGCGACCGTCCTGCGCGAGCAGGTCGGCGACCGCGACCAGTACGGCACCGAGCGAGAACGCGACCACCGGCACGATCGCGAGGCCGCCGGCCCGGCGCGAGCGCGCGACGACGGCGATGGCGACGGCGACCAGCAGGACGTCAGCGACCGGGTGCAGCCCGGAGCCCGCGCCGGCGAAGGCGTGGCGCAAGCCGCCGGGCACGATCAGGGACCCGGCGGGGATGGCGACCGCGCAGCCCGCGGCGGCGGCGTCGAGCGCTGTCCGCAGCAGACCGCGCCGGCTCTGCTCGGGGGCCGGCAGCAGCCAGAGGCCGACGGCCGCGATGGCCAGCAGCAGGAGGTGGGTCGCCCGAGCCGGGGAGCCGTCGACGAGACGGGGTTCGATGACGACCGACCAGACGGCCAGCCCGGCCACGACGCCGGCCAGCATCAACCAGGGGCGCCGAGCGGCGCGCGGACCGGTCAGGCCCCGGCGGGCGAGCAGCGACCCGCCGGCCGCGCAGGCAACGAGCATCGCGACTCCTGCCCCCGCACCGGCCGGCCCGGCTAGACCGAGTGGCGGCAGCACGGCCGCCGCCACCGAGGCCACGGCGAGCAGGACGAGCAGGGCGAGGAGCGGCGTCGGCACAGCCAGGCGCCCCCACGACGAGCTCGGCATGGTTGCTACATCGTCACGGCGACGCCTCGGATGAACCCGTTCGTAAAGATTTCTTTGCCCGGTTCCCAGGCGCGAATTTCACCCGGTCGGAGCAGTCCCGGACGCCGCGAGCGGGACCTTGGGGCTCCGGTACGCCGACAGCTCGCCGGCGAGCCGGGCGGACACCAGCGCGCGCAGCCAGGTGCCCTCCGGGCGGTGCTCCTGTTCGAGCAGCTCGCCGACGTCGTGCAGCCGGGATACCAGGTCGCCCCGGTCATAGGGCAGCAGCACCTCGACCAGCGTGGACGGCCGCGGCAGCTCGCGGGCGATCAGCAGCCGCAGCTCGTCGATCCCGAGGCCGCTGTGGGCCGACACGACGATGCTGTGCCGCTCGCGTCGCCGCAGCCGGTCGATCACGAGGGGGTCGGCGACGTCGGCCTTGTTGATCACCACCAGCTCGGGCACGTGTTGGGCGTCGACGTCGGCCAGGACCTCGCGGACCGCGGCGAGCTGAGCCTCGGGGTCGGCGTCCGAGCCGTCGACGACGTGCAGGATCAGGTCGGCCCCGGCGACCTCCTCCAGCGTGGACCGGAACGCCTCGACCAGCTGGTGGGGCAGGTGCCGGACGAACCCGACCGTGTCGGCGAGGGTGTAGTCGCGACCGTCGGGCGTCTCGGCCCGGCGTACCGTCGGATCCAGGGTCGCGAACAGGGCGTTCTCGACGAGGACGCCGGCGTCGGTGAGCCGGTTGAGCAGCGAGGACTTGCCGGCGTTCGTGTAGCCGGCGATGGCCACCGACGGCACCTCGTTGCGGTGCCGCTCCTGGCGCTGGGTGTCGCGGGACTGCTTCATGCCCGCGATCTCGCGGCGCAGCTTGGCCATCCGGGACCGGATCCGGCGGCGGTCGGTCTCGATCTTGGTCTCGCCCGGCCCACGGGTGCCGACGCCGCCGGACGCGGAGCCGCCTGCACCACCGGCCTGGCGGGACATGGACTGGCCCCAGCCGCGCAGCCTCGGGAGCATGTACTCCATCTGGGCCAGCGAGACCTGCGCCTTGCCCTCCCGGCTCTTGGCGTGCTGGGCGAAGATGTCGAGGATCAGCGCGGTCCGGTCGATGACCTTGACCTTGACCACGGCCTCGAGCTGGTTGAG
>DATBDW010000239.1:0-9604 GCA_036269735.1 Actinomycetes bacterium | reverse complement strand
GCCGTCCATCTGGATCGCGCTGTAGTGGACGAACACGTCCGCGCCCTCGTCCACAGCGATGAAGCCGTAGCCCTTCTCGCTGTTGAACCACTTGACGGAGCCCTGAGCCATCGTTGTTCTCCTGCTGTGCTGGGCCGACGGGGCCGCACCACGCGGTCCCGGGTCGTGCTCGACCCGACCCAAAGGAGGGTTGGGGCTCCGCGAACAGGTTCTTGGTGCTCTCGAAGCTCGACCGAAGCGCAGCGTAGTGGCCGTTCACCGGCCCGTCAGCAGTTCGTCGACATCAATTCGTGACATGGTCCGGGCTCAGCGCAGGCCGGTGGCCTGGGCGAATGCCTCCGCCGACGGCGGGATGGTCGCCAACGGGCCCACGACGGGCGCCACGGCGTCGAGGGTCTTGAGGCCCTCACCGGTGTTGAACACGACGGTGTCCGCATCAGGATCGAGCGCCCCGGCGGCGAGCAGCTTGCGCAATGTTGCGACCGTGACGCCGCCCGCCGTCTCGGCGAAGATCCCCTCGGTCCGGGCCAGCAGCCGGATGCCCTCGACGACCTCCTCGTCCGAAACGTCCTCGACCAGCCCTCCGGTACGCCGGCAGGTGTCCAGCACGTACGGCCCGTCGGCCGGGTTGCCGATGGCCAGCGACTTGGCGATCGTCGACGGCTTCACCGGCCGCACGACGTCGTGGCCGGCCTTGAAAGCCTGCGCCACCGGCGAGCACCCGCTGGCCTGCGCGCCGTAGATCCGGTACGGCGACTCGTCGACCAGCCCCAGGGAGACGAGCTCCCCGAATGCCTTGTCGACCTTGGTCAGCTGCGACCCGGACGCGACCGGGATGACGACCTGCTCGGGGAGGCGCCACCCGAGTCCCTCGGCCACCTCGTAGCCCAGCGTCTTGGAGCCCTCGGCGTAGTACGGGCGCACGTTGACGTTCACGAACGCCCAGTCCTCGTGGTCCCCGGCCAGCTCCGAGGCGACCCGGTTCACGTCGTCGTACGTGCCCTCGACGGCGACCAGCACACCGCCGTACACGGCGGTCGTGACGATCTTCTGCTGCTCGAGGTCCGCGGGGATCAGCACGACCGACCGGATCCCGGCACGGGCGGCCGCGGCGGCCGTCGCGTTGGCGAGGTTGCCGGTCGAGGGGCAGGCCAGCGTCGTGAAGCCCAGCTCGCGAGCGGCCGCGAGGGCGACGCCGACGACCCGGTCCTTGAACGAGTGCGTGGGGTTGGCGCTGTCGTCCTTGACCCACAGGGCGCGCATCCCCAGCGCCGTGGCCAGGTTGTGCGCCGGCACCAGCGGTGTGCAGCCGGGCTCGAGGTTCGGGGTGTCCCGCACGGTGGTGGGGACGGGCAGCAGGTCCTGGTAGCGCCAGATGTTGTGCGGGCCGGCCTCGATCGAGGCGCGAGTGACGGCACCGAACTCGTAGGCGACCTCGAGCGGGCCGAAGCACTCGCTGCAGGCGTAGAACGGGCCGAGCTCGGTGGTGGCGCCGCACTCACGGCAGGACAGGTGGCGGGCCGGGCCGAGGTCCGGACGGCGTTCGACGGTGGGAGTGGCGGGGGTGGCTGCGACAGCACCGGTGGTCATGAGAGTCCTTCCTCATCTGTCCCGGCGGCGGAGACGCCCCGGGTCGGAGTTGGCACCGTGACCGGCAGCTGCGAGCGCTGCGCGGTGCGGTTGCCGGGGCTTCGTCGGGCCGTTCCCTCTGCCCCTCTGGATGAGCGGTCTTCAGTTGTGCCGACCACTGTAGGTCGGGCGCCCACGGGTCGGACAGCCGCGCCCGCCAACTGAGACGGCCACCCACCGACCCGCGTCGGCGACGATGGGAGGTGTGGAGACGCGGTGGCGGGTGCGGCAGGTGCTCAACGTCGTCAACCTGTCCACCCTGCTGGGGCTGCTGCTCGGCCTGGCCGGTCGGGCCCGGTTCGAGCAGGGGCGGGACGGCCTCGTGCTGGCCCGTGGCTGGCGCCTGCCGGCCCACGCGTCCGCGATCACGATCGGCAACGTCGTACTCCTGCGGCTCGATGACGCCGCCCTCGCCGCCCGGCCGACGCTGGTCCGGCACGAGGCGCGGCACGCCTCGCAGTACGCCTGCTGCCTCGGGCTGCCGATGCTCCCCCTTTACGTGCTGGCCGCCGCATGGTCGTGGTTGCGCTGCCGCGACTTCTCGTCGTACAACGCGTTCGAGGTGCGAGCCGGGCTGGCCGACGGCGGCTACGCCGACTCCCGCGAACGCCGTAGTACCGGACGATCCGGGCGCGAAGTTGCTTGAGATCACCCAGGGGCGGGAAGGTGCGGCCCATGGCGTCTGGCTCACCTGACTCGTCCGACAGCCCGCCGTCCGCTGCCGCGCACCTCCTCGTGGCGTCCAACCGCGGGCCGCTCTCCTTCACCGAGCGCGATGACGGCACCCTCGACGCGGACCGCGGCGGCGGCGGACTGGTCACCGGTCTGTCCACCCTTGACACGGACGACGTCGTGTGGGTCTGCGCCGCCTTGTCGGACGGCGACCGCGCGGCGGCCCGGCGCGTCGAGGGCGGCCGGCTGGACCGGGACGGTCACGACACCGGCGGCATGGCCGTGCGGATGCTCGACATCGACCCCGCGACGTTCCACCGGGCGTACAACGCGATCGCCAACTCGACGCTGTGGTTCGTGCACCACATGCTCTACGCGATGCCGACCGCGCCGGCGTTCGATGCCAGCTTCCGTCGTGAGTGGGCGTCCTACCGCACGTACAACCAGGCGTTCGCGGACGCACTGGCCGAGGAGGCGGCCGAGGGCGCGAAGGTGCTCGTCCAGGACTACCACCTGACCCTGCTACCGCGCCTGTTGCGGGACCTGCGGCCCGACCTGCGCATCGCGCACTTCTCGCACACCCCGTGGGCGCCGGTCGACTACTTCCGGGTACTGCCCGAGGACGTGGCGTGCGAGACCCTGCTCGGCATGCTCGGCGCGGACCACGCCGGCTTTCACTCCCTGCGTTGGGCGCGCGCCTTCGCCATCTGCTGCGCCGCGCTCCTGGGGGCGGAAGCCGACGACACGCAGGTGACGCACGCCGGACACACCACCACCCTCGGGATCCACCCACTGGGTGTGGACGCCGAGTCGCTGCGCGCCCGCGGACACGAGGACGACGTCGAGTCCCGGCTCACCGCGCTGCGCGGCAAGCTCGGCGACCGCAAGGCGATCGTGCGGGTCGACCGCACCGAGCTGAGCAAGAACATCAGCCGCGGCTTGCTGGCCTACCGAGAGCTGCTTCGCCGCTACCCGCACTGGCGCGGCAAGGTGACCCACCTCGCGTCGGCGTACCCGAGCCGGCACGACCTGCCGGAGTACCGCGAGTACACCGCCCAGGTGCAGCGGATGGCGGTCGAGATCGAGAACGAGTTCGGTACCGACGACTGGCGCCCGATCGTGCTCGACGTCACCGACGACTACGCGCGCTCGCTCGCCCTCTACCGCGTCGGCGACGTGCTACTGGTCAATCCGGTCCGGGACGGCATGAACCTGGTGGCCAAGGAAGTACCGCTCCTGTCGGAGGACGGGTGCGTCGTCGTGCTGTCCACCGAGGCCGGGGTGGCGGACGAGTTCGGCGAGGACGCACTGCTGGTCAACCCGTTCGACGTCTCGGGTACGGCCGACGCGCTGGACCGGGCCCTGTCGATGCCCGACGAGGACCGGGCCGAGCGCACCCGCCGGCTGGCGGAGGTGTCGGTGCGGCTGCCCCCCAGTCAGTGGCTTGCCGACCAGGTCGACGCGCTGGACTGAGGCGCACTACCTGCGCCGCTGCCGCAATCCGCGGGCCCGAGGAGGCTCCGGCTGGGAGACTCGGTCGGTGAGCGGACCAGGCAGGTTCATGTCCCACGCTTCCTACCAGGCGCTGTCGAGTGCGCCGGCGACGGACGACAGCGGGCCGATGCGTCCGGAGCTGGCGGATCTCGGGCGGCTCGGCCGCAGGGCGGTCCGCCAGGTCGTGCGCACCGCGCGGTCCGACGACACGCCCCCGGTCGCCCGGCTGCTGATCGAGCACCTCGGGCCCGTGGCCGGGACCGCCGCGGTAGCGGGCGAGTCGTGGCCGGCGTACGAGCACGTCAACGTGCAGCTCGGTCTCGAGGCCTGGCTGGCGCGGCCGGGCCGTAGCCACCGGCTGGTCGGGCTGACCAACTTCCGGCACCGGGAGTTCGGCCTGGCCGACCTGCTCTCCGTGAGGTCCGAGACCCTTGGGGCACCCAGCCCGGCAACGTCGCCACCGTGACGCTGGCCACCGGCCCCGGCGGCGCGAGCCGGTCGTGCGTCGAGTGCGCGATCTACCTCGTGGACGACGGCGAGCGCCGGTTGGCCCTTCTCCTCCGTGGGCCGGATGAGGGCGGCGGGCACCAGAGCGTCAGCCTCCAGGTCGTCGCCGATGACGGGACGGGGGCGGACGTCGGCGCCCAGGTCCGTGACCTCGCACTGGAGCACAACGTCTTCCGGTCGCAGGTCGTCGGGTTCGGCGGCGACATGTTCGGAGAGCGACACTCCCTGCTGACGTTCCATCGCCGGCCCGACCTCACGCGCGACGACGTCGTTCTGCCCGAGGCGGTGCTGGACATCGTCGAGCGACAGGTCGTCGGCGTCGGCCGGCAGCGGGCCCGGCTGCTCGCCAGCGGCCAGCACCTCAAGCGCGGGCTGCTCCTCTACGGGCCGCCCGGCACCGGCAAGACGCACACGATCCGCTACCTGCTCAGCCGGCTCACCGGCACCACCGTCGTACTGCTGAGTGGCAATGCACTGCACCTGGTCGCCCAGGCCTGCTCCATCGCCCGGTCTCTGCAGCCGTCGATGGTCGTCATCGAGGACGTCGACCTCATCGCCGAGGAGCGCGGGATGCATCCGGGCCAGAACCCGATGCTGTTCCAGCTGCTCAACGAGATGGACGGCCTCGCCGAGGACACAGATGTCGTCTTCGTGCTCACGACCAACCGAGCCGACCTCCTCGAACCGGCGCTAGCCGCGCGCCCCGGTCGGGTCGACCAGGCCATCGAGCTCGTACTCCCTGATGCCGAGGCCCGGCGCGCCCTGCTGCACCTCTACCGCGGCCGCCTCGACCTGGACCTGACGGGCACTGATGACGTCATTGACCGCACCGAGGGTGTAACCGCCTCGTTCCTCAAGGAGCTGCTGCGCCGCGCGGCCGTGGTCGCCGCCGAAGGGGACGGTCCGCGCGAGCTGGACGGGGAGGCGGCTCCGATCGCCGTCCGGGCGGAGCATCTGTCGGCCGCTCTTGACGAGTTGCTCGCGACGCGCAACGCCATGACCCGGGCGCTGCTGGGGAGTGCCGAGCCCACCGGGTGAGTCGACTTCAGGGGCGCTCGTCGAGGCGGTCGGCGATCGCGGAGAGCAGGGCAACGACGCCGTCGGGGCCGTCGACGACGAGGTCGGCGCGTTCGGCGAGCGCCGTCACCTCCGTCGAGCCGCTGCACACGAGCAGTCCGGCCAACCCATCGGCGCGCAGGTCGTCGACCGCGTCGAAGGCCGCCAGGTCGCCCAGGTCGTCCCCGACGAAGCCGACGGTCTGCGCACCGGTCTCCTCGACCAGGCCACGCAACGCGTCGCCCTTGTCCCCGCCGACCGGCCGGAGCTCGAGAACGAACCGGCCGGGTTCGACGACAAGACCGGTCCGCTCCGCCAGATCGGCGAGCGGCCGGCGCAGCGTGTCGAAGGCGGCCTCCGGGTCGGCGGTACGCCGGGTGTGCACCGCGACCGCGGCACCCTTGTCCTCGACGTACGTGCCGTCCGGCGCACCGGCGTCGGCGAGCACCCCGGCCAGCCGCCGGCGTACCTCGTCCACCGCCGACAGGTCCTCGGGGGCCGTCACGACTCCTGCTTCCCAGCGCTCGAGCCCGTAGTGGCCGAGCACGACGAGGCGCGGAACGTCGGCGATGCCGGCGTACTCGACCGCCGTCGCGGCGGGACGACCGGTGACGACCGCGATGCGCACGCCGTGCCCCGCCAGCCGGGCGAGCACGTCCGGTACGCCGGGGTGCGCCCGCGCCGCGTCCGGGTCCGCCACGATCGGCGCCAGCGTCCCGTCGAAGTCCAGCCCCAGCAGTGCTGTGCCCGGCGACGCGAGCAGCGCGGCCAGACCGGCTCGGCCGCCACCGGTCGACGGCTGCGGCAGTTGGGCGTCAGGCGAAGGCATGACCTTCCCCGCGATAGGTCGCGACCTCGTCGACGACGGTGTCGCCCTCGACGAGCAGCAGGGTGTCGAACCGCTCGCACAGCTCGCCGGCCTTGGTGTGCCGGAACCACACCCGGTCGCCCAGGTCCAGCCGGTCGGCAGCGGCGCCGCGGACCGGCGTCTGCACCTCGCCCGCACCCTCGGTACCGGTGAGCCGCAGCCCCGGGGGCAGCACCGGAGTGGGCAGCCGGTCCTTGCCGGCCGGCCCCGACGCGACGTAGCCGCCGCCGAGGACGGTCACCACACCCGGGCCGGGGCGCCGCACGACGGGCAGCGCGAACAAGGCCGCCGGCCGCAGGTGCAGCGAGCGGTAGCCGTCGAAGAGCGTCGGGGCGAAGAGCCCCGAGCCGGCGGCGAGCTCGGTCACGGCACCGGTGACGCCGATCCGCGACAAGCTCCCGGTGCCGCCGCCATTGACGAGCTCCAACGAGCCGCCACCGCGTTCGATCGCGGCTCGCACGGCGGCCACGACCCGCGGCAGCCGCTCGGCCAGCTCGCGTAGTGACGCGGACTGCATGCGGCGCACCGCAGCGCTGCGCAACGCCTTGCCGCGTACGTCGTCGCCGAGGCCAGCGATCTGCGCGTCGTAGGCCATCATCGCGACGAGGTCGAGGTGCTCGTCGGCGACGAGAGCACGAGCCAGCGCGGCCGCGTCGTCGGGACTCCGCACCGGTGACCGGAGCGCACCGGCGGTGACACCGCGAGCCGGGCGCCACGAAGTGTCGACGTCGATCGCCACCGGCAGCCGGACTCCCGCCCCGACCGCGGCCGCCGACACGAAGGCCGCACCTTCGACCGAGTCGACCATCAGCACGATCCGGCCGGGTCGCCCGTCGGCGGCCCGGCGCGCAACGGTCGTCAAGGCGCCGCGGTCGACGCTGGGGTACGCGACGAGCAGGTCGTCCGTCACGCCCTCGTCGGTCAGGTGCACGGCTTCCGCCGGCGTGAAGGCCAGCACACCGGCGTACCCCGGCATCGCGAGCACCCGGCGCAGCACCTCGACGCAGCGCACCGACTTGGACGCGACGCGGATCGGCAGCCCGCCGGCCTGAGTCACCATCGCGGACGCGTTCGCACGCAACGCGTCCAGATCCACGACGGCAACCGGCGCGTCCCGGTGACCGACCGCGGACTCGAGACGCCGGTACGCCGACTCGGCGCCGCCCACGCCGGTCACGCGCTCGCCCGGTGCGCCGCGTCCGGACCCAGCGTGCTCGCCAGGTGCGCGTTGGTGAACACACCCTGCGGGTCGAGCCGGTCGCGCACGTCCTGGAACCGCTGCCAGCCCGGGTACCTGGGCGCGAGCACGTCGGCACCTGCCTCGTGCCGCTTGCCCCAGTGCGGTCGGCCGTCCAGGCCGAGCATCAGCTCCTCCACGGCGTGGAAGTACGCCGACCACTCGGCGCCGGCGTACTGGTGCACCGCGACGTAGCCGGTCTCGCGGTCGTACGCCGTCGACATCAGCGCGTCGTCAGGTGCAGCGACGCGGACCTCGATCGGGAACGTCACCGGCAGGTGCAGCTGCTCGATCAGTGCGAGCACCCCACGCACCGCATCGGGCACCACGGCCCGCGGGACCGCCCACTCGGACTCCGTGAACCGCACCCGGCGGCTGCTCGCGAACACGCGGTGGCTGTCGTCGAGACGCTGGCTGCCCGACGCCAGCAATCCGGTGAGCCGCCCGAGTGTCGGGGTCGCGCGAGGGAATCGCCGACCGGTGCGCTGCAGCACGTCGAGACCGGCGTTGTTGACGAGCACGTCGGTCAGCCAGGTCCGCCATCGCGCAGGTGGGTCCGCCGGCTCGTCGGTGCGCCGGGACCGGAGCAGCAGCGCGCGCGCGGACCACGGCAGGGCGTACAGCTCGACATGGTCGTGTCCCGCCACGAGGTCGTCGAAGTCATCGAGCAGCTCGTCGAGCGGCCGAACCTCCTCGACCTTGTGCAGCCGGAAGGCCGGCACCGTCTGCAGGTGGATCTCGGAGAGGACACCGAGCGCGCCGAGCGAGACCCGCGCGGCGAGGAGCAGCTCGGGATCGGACGCAAGGTCGAGCACCGAGCCGCCGGCGGTGACCAAGCGCCCGCCGACCATCCGCGCCGAGATACTGGGGAAGCGTGCGCCGGTGCCATGCGTGCCGGTGGCGAGAGCGCCGGCGAGCGTCTGGGTGTCGACATCGCCCATGTTCTCCAAGGCGCGGCCGCGTCGGTGCAGCTCGTCGGACAGCTCGTGCAGCGTGATGCCGGGTTGCACGCGCGCAACGCCGCTGCCGTCGAGGTCGAGAAACCGGTCCAGCCGCGAGAGGTCCACCTGCACGTCGTCTGTCACGCACAGCGCAGTGAACGAGTGCCCGCTGCCGATCGGGCGCACGGTCCGCCCGACGCTTGCGGCTCGGCGTACCGCATCCACGAGCGCAGTCTCGTCACCGGGAACCTCGACGGTGCGCGGCCGGCAGCGCTGCTGACGCGCCCAGTTCGACCACTCGTCGCTCACGCCACGAACGCTAGTGCCCGCGGTCGGTGAACTAGCGAGGTGTCAGCCTGGGTAGGAGTCGGTGACGACGACGGTCAGCCGGGTCGTGGACAGGTTGCTGAACCGCGGCAGGGTGCGCGGCACCACCGGCAGGTCGTCGGCCGCCACGCGGGCCGCGGCCTCCTGCCCGGGCGGGTAGTAGACGGTCGTCGCCGGTACGACGCCGTGGAAGTTGCCGATGACGCTGACGTTCCAGCCCTTGGCGCGCAGCCGGTCGGCGACGACACCCGCTAGTCCGGCGCGGCTCGTCTGATTGAGCACGACGACCTCGACGTCGAAGTCGCCTGCGGACTGGCGCGGGGTCGGGGTCGTCGAGGCAGGGGTCGTCGACGAGTGCGATGCCGGCGTGGCGGAGTGCGACGGCGTACTGCTCGAGGCGGCCTCGCTGAGCGCTTCGCGCGAGGGGTGCGAGGGCGACCTGGTGGAGGCCGCGGCCTGGGGCTGGTCCGCCTCACCGGCCCGCCAGACGGCGAGTGAGGTGATGAGCGCGGCGACGGCGAGGACGGCCAGCAGCGAAGGCATCAATGCAGCGACCATGCTGCGGCCGGTCCGGTGCGATCCGCGGCGCCGGCGGGGGGCGGGAGTCGTCATGACGGGCCCCGACGGTAGCCCGTCAGACCTCGATGCCCAACCGGCGGGCCGACCGAGCGCGTTGGCGGGCGGACCGCAACCGGCGCAGGCGCTTGACCAGCATCGGGTCCACGGCGAGCGCCTCGGGACGGTCGATCAGCGCGTTGAGCACCTGGTAGTAGCGGGTCGCGGACATGTCGAAGAGCTCGCGGATCGCCTGCTCCTTGGCACCCGCGTACTTCCACCACTGTCGCTCGAAGGCGAGGATCTCCTGGTCACGGG
>DATBDW010000238.1:0-17647 GCA_036269735.1 Actinomycetes bacterium | reverse complement strand
ATGGTTTGGCACCTCGATGTCGGCTCGTCGCATCCTGGGGCTGGAGTAGGTCCCAAGGGTTGGGCTGTTCGCCCATTAAAGCGGTACGCGAGCTGGGTTTAGAACGTCGTGAGACAGTTCGGTCCCTATCCGCCGCGCGCGCAGGAGACTTGAGAAGGGCTGTCCCTAGTACGAGAGGACCGGGACGGACGAACCTCTGGTGTGTCAGTTGTCGTGCCAACGGCACTGCTGATTGGCTACGTTCGGTAGGGATAACCGCTGAAAGCATCTAAGCGGGAAGCCTGCTTCAAGATGAGGTCTCCCATCCCTTTGTGGAGTAAGGCCCCCGACGAGACCATCGGGTTGATAGGCCGGATGTGGAAGTGCGGTAACGCATGGAGCTGACCGGTACTAATAGGCCGAGGACTTGCCACATAACAATTACTTGCTACGCGTCCACTGTGCGGTTCCCGAGGTGCGGTTGTGTAACCACATCTCCATAGAGTTACGGCGGTCATGGCGAAAGGGAAACGCCCGGTCCCATTCCGAACCCGGAAGCTAAGCCTTTCAGCGCCGATGGTACTGCGTGGGGGACCACGTGGGAGAGTAGGTCGCCGCCGGACATCTTCCCGATGGGGGTCACTCATTCGTGAGTGACCCCCATCGTTGTCTTTAGCGGAGGGGCAGATGCCCGAAAGAGGATCCGGAGGCCGGTCCGGCCGCAACGACCGAGGCCGCCAGGATCGGGCTCGCACCGACCGCGGTCGGGCTGATCGGGGTCGTCAGGACCGCGGCCGCGGCGACGGTGGACATGGCTACGGCGGTCGTGCAGAGCACGGCCGTACCGAGCGTGGCCGCCCCGACCGTCCGGGCGGCGCAGGCGGTGAGCGGCGAGCCGGCCCGCCCGGTGACCGCGACCCACGCCAGCGGGGCGGTAGCCGGCGCGGCGCGACGGTCCCGGACCCTGCGGTTCCCGACGACATCGATGTGCGGGAACTCGACAAGGAGGTCCGCCAGGAGCTGCGCAGCCTGTCCGCGCCGGTCGCCGAGCGCGTGGGCGCGCAGCTTGCAGCCGCAGCGCGCCTGATCGACGAGGACCCGGCGGCGGCGTTGCTGCACGCCCGCGCGGCCCGCCGAATGGGCGGGCGGCTTCCCGTCGTGCGGGAGGCGGTGGGGATCGCGGCCTATCTGTCCGGCGAGTGGGCCGAAGCATTGACCGAGTTGCGTGCGGCCCGCCGGATGAACGGCGACGCCGCGGTGCTGCCCATGATCGCCGACTGCGAACGGGCGCTGGGGCGGCCCGAGCGGGCGCTCGAGGTGAGCCGTGATCCGGCGGTCGCCGCGCTGCCCACGTCCACCAAGATCGAGATGATGATCGTCGAGTCCGGGGCGCGCAAAGACCTCGGCCAACTCGACGCCGCACTGCTGGCCCTGCAGGGCCCCGAGCTCGACGCGACCGGCGTCGAGGACTGGACCCACCGCCTCTGGTACGCCTACGCCGACACCCTCGAGCGTGCCGGGCGCACCGAGGAGGCGCTGCGGTGGTTCGGCTCGGTGCGGGATATCGATGGCGACGAGACGACCGACGCCGATCAGCGTTACCGCGACCTCGCCGGGAGCACGCCGCCGAAGCAATGAGACCTGCCGGCGCACGGTGGAGCCGACGACGTCAAGCGTCCGTCCACAGCGCCGTCCGGCGTCCACAGATCGGTGTTGGCTTCTCGCCGTCGTCCGTACCGACGAGCAGGCTGCGTGCATGACCACCAAGAACGCCGCGACCTCCTCGACCCGCAATCCGCCTGCGCGTAAGGCGAATGGCGTCGATTCCGGATCCGATCACTGCAACGACGTGCGGCTGGTGGGCCGCCTGTCCGCGGCGGCCGTCGAGCGCGAACTGCCCAGCGGCGACGTCTGCGCGACGTGGCGGCTGGTGATCCGCCGCCCAGCGACCGCGCGCGCCGGCGCCCCCACTGTCGACACCATCGACTGCCTCACCTGGGTCGGTGGCGTCCGGCGGCAGTCCCTGCGTTGGCAGCCCGGCGACGTGATCGGGGTGGAGGGCGCGCTACGCCGTCGGTTCTGGCGTTCACCGGGCGGTCCCGCCAGCCGGTGCGAGGTGGAGGTCCGGCGGGCCCGTCGGGTGCGGACGGCAGGCGCGGCCTATGACGCGTCGTAACGCCGGAGGACCAGGCCGCTGCGGGGCTTGGGGGTGAACAAGGTCGACTTGCGGGGCATCCGTTCCCCGGCCGCCGCGACCGCCGCGACCTGGTCCACCGGGGTGGGACGGAGGATCAACGCGGTGCCCCCGGCCGCCCGTGCCGTGGCCAGCGCCGCTTTCAGGTCGTGCTCGAAGTCGACGATGCCCTCCCGGTCGTCGAGCCGCCACAACTGCCCGATCAACAGCCGGTGGGCGACGGTCACGTCGAGCTCCCGCCAGGCGGGGGCGTGGTCGTCGGGTACGGCGGCGGCGAGCTGCGCCGGGTCGGGCCGGGTGAGCAGGTGCCAGCGGTCGCCGTCGCTGAGGACGAAGGCGGGCCCGTCCCGGCCGGCGCCGGCGAGCGCCTGCAGCGCGGAGTCCGGTTCCGGCTCGAGGCGGGTCACGGTGAAGGCGGCGGAGGCCGCGCGGACCGCCTGGTCGAGCGGAAGCCCGGCGATGACCCGGTGGATCGCCTCGACCCGCGGGCCGAACGCGCGGGCGTCCACCAGATAGACCAGTCCGAAGTCCCACGGCCCCGGCCCGTCGCCGCGCGCGTGCCGATCGGCCTGGTAGGCGAGGTAGGTCGCGTAGCGATGATGCCCGTCGGCGATGAGCGCGTGCCGGGGCAGCAGATCCGCGGCCACCGCCGCGAGCGCCTCCGGATCGGTCACCGACCACAGCCGGTGACGGATCCCGTCCTCGGTGGTGGCCTGCATCTCGGGCTCGCGGGAGTCGACCTCGGCCACCACGGAAGACGCCGCCCCGCCGCCGTCGTAGACCAGATAGATCGGTTCGAGGTTGGCGGCCGTCGCCTCGGTCAGCGCGAGCCGGTCACTGACCGTACCGGTCATGGTGTTCTCGTGCGGCAGGATGATGCCGGCCTCCGGCGCGGCCAGCCCGGCGGCGCCGAGCAGGCCGCGGGTCACCGTGCCGCCCGACGCCATCTCGTAGATGTAGAGCGATTGCTCACGATCCGTGACCAGGACGCCGGTCGACCGCCACTCCTCGAGGGTCCGCGCCGCGCGCTGATAGCGGCTGAGTCCGCCTCCGCGGTCATCGCGTGGGAGTATGAGGCGAACGAAGTTGTGTGGGTCGGCCTCCTCGAGCGCCGTGCGCGATGCGGGGTCGATCACGTCGTAGGGCGGGCTGAGCAGCCGCGCGAGGTGCCGAGGTTCGGTCGTCGCGTAGCGCAGCGCGCGAAACGGGGCCAGCACGAGGCCACCGGGAGAGGGGATGGACGAGTCGGACGGCACGTGATCGACGGCGGTCATGGCCGCATCGTAGGTGTCCGGTGAACAGCGTCGAGCCCGGCGCTGCGGCCGGGCGGGGAGGAGTGATCGCCGGTGGCCGAGTACAGCCGAAACGGGTACGACGAGGAGCCGGTCCGGCGCCCCTATGACGACCTACCGCCGCCGCCACCTGACGTGGTGCCGCAGGGCGAGGTCTACGACTGGTACATCCGCGGTGTGGAGCTGCTCGAAGGCGGCAACCCGGCGGCCGCGGTCACGCTGATCGAGCACGCCGCAGAAGCCGAACCGGAGTCCCGCAGCGTCCGTGAGGCGCTGGCCCGGGCGCAGTTCGACTCCGGACAGTTCGAGCAGGCGGTCGAGAGCTTCGCCTGGATCGTCTCGGTCAACCCCGCCGATGACTACGCACAGTTCGGGCTCGGCCTCGCCGACGCCAAGACCGGCGACCTGCAGGGCGCGGTCGAGCACCTCGCCCTGGCTGCCGCGATGCGCCCCGACATCACCCACTACGCCACCGCGTTGCGCGGCGCCCGGGCGGCGCTCTCGGCCGCCCGCAAATAGGACTCGCGGCGAGGCTAGCGGCGAGGCCATCGGCGCGGCCCTTTACGGTGGGGCAGGCGGATCCGCCCAACCAGCCGACGACCGTGGGGAACAGCGTGCCGCAGCCGCTTCAGGGGTCCACCGTGCCGCTCGTCGAGCGCTACGACGTCGCGCTGCTCGACCTGGACGGCGTGATCTACGTCGGCCACGACCCCGTTCCCGGGGCGGCCGATGCCCTCACCCGGGCCCGCTCGCGCGGGATGCGGCTGGCGTTCGTGACCAACAACGCCTCCCGCACCCCGGTCGAGGTGGCGTCCCTGCTGGGCAAGGTCGGCGTACGCGCCGAGACGGACGAGATCGTCACGTCGGCCCAGGCCGCCGCCAGGGTGCTGGCCGAGAAACTTCCGGCCGGTGCCCGGGTCCTCGTCGTCGGCGCCGACGCCCTTCGACAGGAGGTCACCGGACGAGGTCTGGCCGTCGTCGCGAGCGCCGACGAGGAGCCGGACGCCGTCGTGCAGGGCTACGCCCCGGACACCAGCTGGCGGGACCTCGCCGAGGCGACCGTCGCGGTACGCCGCGGGGCGTGGTGGGTCGCGACCAACATCGACACGACGCTTCCGTCGGCCCGCGGAGCGCTGCCCGGCAACGGCGCCCTCGTCGGGGTCGTCACCGCGGCGACCGGCGCCCGGCCGTTGGTCACCGGCAAGCCGGAGCCGGCGCTGCACCGGGAATCGGTCGACCGCACCGGCGCGCGGAGCCCGCTGGTTGTCGGTGACCGGCTGGACACCGACATCGAGGGTGCCAACGCCGCCGGTTCGGCGAGCATGCTCGTGCTGACCGGCGTGACCGGGGCCGACGAACTGCTGGCCGCCGAGGCCGTCCACCGGCCGACCTACCTCGCCGCCGACCTCACCGGCCTGCTCACGCCGCACCCGGCGCCGCAGCGGGAATCCGGTGGCGGCTGGCGGTGCGGCGGCTGGCAGGTCTCCGCTGCGGACGACGGTGCGGTCGTGCTGAGCGGAACCGGACCGGATCGGCTGGATGCGCTGCGGGCGCTGTGCGCCGCGGCCTGGGAGGCCGGTCGGCCACCCAGGCTGCGCCCGGGCGGCGCCGCCGCGACCGAGGTGGCGGCGGGCTTCGGACTCACCGGCGGCTGAACGGCCGCTGCGCGGACGGACCGGGTCAGAAGTAGCTGCGCAGCCGGATCAGGTCGAGGATGCCGGCGTCGATCCGCACCCGGCCGCCGGCCCACGCCGACGGCAGCGACAGGCTGCCGTCGCTGAGGGCCAAGAGGTCGTCGCTGGTCATCGTGAGCGTGATCTGCGCCTTCGGGGACTCGGGCGCCAGGGTGATGTCATGCAGACCGCCGTCGCGCAGGGTTCCGGCGAACACGACGCTCAAGTCGGTGAGCCGGCAGGCGACGCTCCGGGTTTCGATCCGCCCCTTGGTGGCCCCGTCGGCCCGCTGCAGCCGGCCGGCGAGCCGGTGCAGCGCCTGCTCGCACTCCTCGACGCTGGCCATGACCTGCACTCCCTCGGCGTCCCGGTCACCGGGCGGGCGGGGCTGACGGTATCGCACCGGGTGTCGGCCTCCCGACGGCGACGGCGTGGGGCGGTAGCGTGGTCGAGTCGTTGCGGTTCCCGAGGGAGTGGGCATGGTTGCAGACGCGCTGCCGGACGGTTCGTCGCTGCCGGACCCGGCGATCGCCCGGCTGCGGGCCTTGACCGGCCGGCTCGGCGCGCTCGCCGACCTGCCGGTGGAGCAGCACGCCGCGGTCTATGACGAGGTGCACGCGGCGCTGGTCGAGTCGCTCGAGTCCCTCGATGAGGGCTAGTCGACGGTGGCGCGCCGGGCCCGCCTGGATGCCGAGCTGGTACGCCGCGGCCTGGCACGATCCCGCGATCATGCCGCGGCGCTGGTCGCCGCCGGTCGGGTCAGCGTGAACGGTCAGGTCGCGACGAAGCCGGCGACCGGCGTCGAACGCGCGACGCCGGTACTGGTCGCCGAGCCGACCGACGGCGCGGACTACGTGTCCCGGGGAGGTCACAAGCTGGCCGGCGCGCTCGACGCGTTCGGCTCGCTCGTCGTCGCCGACCGGCGCTGCCTGGATGCCGGCGCGTCCACCGGGGGGTTCACCGACGTCCTGCTCCGCCGCGGGGCGGCGAGCGTCGTGGCGCTCGACGTCGGCTACGGCCAGCTGGCCTGGCCGCTGCGCACCGATCCGCGGGTCCACGTCGTCGACCGCACCAATGCCCGGGCCGTCTCCGTGGACCTCATCGACGGGCCGGTCGACCTCGTCGTCGCCGACCTGTCATTCATCTCGCTGCGGCTCGTGCTCCCGGCGCTGGCCGGCGTGGCCCGGCCCGGAGCCGACCTGGTGCCCATGGTCAAGCCGCAGTTCGAGGTCGGCCGCGAGCACGTGGGGTCGGGGGGCGTCGTCCGCGATCCCGCGCTGCGGGCCCGGGCGGTCCTGTCGGTCGCCGATGCCGCGGCCGAACTCGGCTACGGCGTGGCCGGTGTCGTGGCGAGTCCGCTGCCCGGTCCGTCCGGCAACGTCGAATACTTCCTGTGGCTGCGGGCCGACGCACCGCCGGCGTCCCCCGACGAGGTCGCCGCCGCCGTGGCCGCCGGGCCGTCATGAGTGCCTCCGGACCGGCGCGCGTCGCGCTGCTCGTCACCCACACCGGCCGGTCGGACATCGTCGACCTCGCCCGCCTCGTCATCGGGCGGCTCGGCGCGGCCGGGTTCGAGGTGCGCGTGCTTGACGAAGAGGCCGGCGACCTGCACGTCGAGGGCGTGCGCATCGTCGCCGCCGACGACTGCGCGGCCGACGACGCCGAGATCGTGCTCGTCCTGGGCGGCGACGGCACCTTCCTGCGCGCCGCAGAGCTGGCCCGACCCACCGGCGCCGGACTCCTCGGCGTCAACCTCGGCCGAGTCGGCTTCCTCGCCGAGGCCGAGCCCGAGGCACTCGACGACACCATCGCCCGGGTCGTCGACAAGCACTACGACGTCGAGGAGCGACTCACCATCGACGTGACCGTGCAGCCACCGGACGGACCACCGGTGACCGCGTGGGCGCTCAACGAGGCCTCGGTCGAGAAGTCCGCCCCGGAGCGGATGATCGAGGTGTCCATCGAGATCGACGACCACCCGCTCACCAGTTTCGGCTGCGATGGCGTGCTGTTCGCGACACCGACCGGGTCGACGGCCTACGCGTTCTCCGCCGGCGGGCCGGTCGCCTGGCCGTCGGTCGAGGCGCTGGTCGTGGTCCCCAACAACGCCCACGCGCTCTTCGCCCGGCCGCTGGTCACCTCGGCCGGTTCGGTGCTCGCCGTGCGGCTGCTCGCCGACGGGCACGATGCGGTGCTCTGCTGCGACGGGCGCCGTACCCTCCCGGTGCCGCCGGGGTCCCGCGTCGAAGTACGCCGGGGCGTGCAGTCGGTGCGGATCGTGCGGGTGCACTCGCGGGTGTTCACCGACCGGCTGGTCGCGAAGTTCGCGTTGCCGGTGAAGGGCTTCCGGGACCGGCGGCGCTAGGGTCGCAACGACGTCACCGTACCCGGAGGTCGCGCGCCGTGCTCGAGGAGATGCGCATCCGCGGTCTCGGGGTGATCGAGGATGCGACGCTGCAGTTCGGCCCCGGCCTGACCGTGCTCACCGGCGAGACCGGTGCGGGCAAGACGATGGTCGTGTCCGGGCTCACCCTGCTCCTCGGAGCCCGCGCCGACACCGGTCTGGTGCGCGCCGGTGCCGCCCGGGCGTCGGTCGAGGGCCGGCTGCAACTCCCGCCCGGGGCACCCGTGCTGGCCCGGGCCGCGGATGCCGGCGCCGAGGTCGACGAGGACGGCTCGCTCATCCTCGCCCGCACGGTGCTCCCCGAGGGCCGGTCCCGGGCCCACGTCGGCGGCCGCTCGGTACCGGTCGGCGTGCTCGCCGAACTGTGCGATCCGGTGCTCGCCGTGCACGGCCAGTCCGATCAGATGGCCCTGCTGCGGCCGGTCGAGCAGCGCGCCGCCCTCGACCGCTACGCCGGTGCGCCGGTCGCGGACCTGCGGGAGGACTACCGCAAACGCTTCACCCGCTGGCAGGAGTGCGCCCGCGCCCTCGCGGACCGGACCGGCCGGGTGCGGGAGTTGCGGGTCGAGGCCGAGGTGCTGCGGCGCGGACTGGCCGAGATCGCCGAGGTCGACCCCCGGCCCGGCGAGGACGACGACCTCGATGCGGAGGCCGCCCGGCTCGCCAACGCCGACGCCCTGCGGGTGGCCGCCCAGACCGCGCACGAGAGCCTGACCGCCGACCCGGCCGACGGCGCCGGCGAGGGCATCGACGCGACCGTGCTGGTGGCGGCCGCCCGGCGCGCGCTCGAGCACACCGACGACCTGGAGCTCACCGGGCTCGCCGAACGGCTGGCCGAGGTCGGCCGGCTGGTCGCCGACCTCGCGGCCGATCTCGGCTCCTACCTCGACGGCCTCGACGCCGATCCCGGTCGGCTGGCGGCCATCGAGCAGCGACGGGCCGAGCTGCGGTCGCTGACCCGCAGCTACGCCGACCCCGGCACCGGCGCCGGCGGTGTCGCCGGGGTCCTCGCCTGGGCCGATGACGCCGAGCGCCGGCTGGCCGACCTCGACCCCTCCGACGACGCGCTCGCCGCGCTCGCCGCCGACCGCGACAGCGCGCGCCAGGAAGCCGCCGCACTGGCCGGCCGGCTGTCCCGGGCCCGCGCCAAAGCCGGGAAACGGTTCGCCACGGCGGTGACCGCCGAGCTGGCGGGCCTGGCGATGCCCGACGCCCAGGTGCAGGCGCAGGTCCGGCCACGGCCGGTCGAGGCCGGCGCCCCGACGCTGACCGTCGACGGCGCCGAGGTGACCGCCGGCCCCGACGGTGTCGACGAGGTCACCCTGCTGTTCCGCTCGCACCGCGGCGCGCCGGCCCGCCCGATCCAGCGGGCCGCGTCCGGCGGGGAACTGTCCCGGGTGATGCTCGCTGTGGAGGTCGTCTTCGCCGACGCCGACCCGGTGACCACGATGGTCTTCGACGAGGTCGACGCGGGCGTCGGCGGGCAGGCCGCCACCGAGGTCGGCCGGCGCCTGGCCCGGCTGGCGACGAGCCACCAGGTGATCGTGGTCACCCACCTGCCGCAGGTGGCGGCGTACGCCGACCAGCACCTCGTGGTGGACAAGGACGACGCCGGCACGATCACCCGGAGCGGGGTACGGGCGCTCGCCGCCGGCGAGCGGACCCGGGAGTTGGCCCGTATGCTCGCCGGGCTGGCCGACAGCGAGTTGGGGCAGGCGCACGCGGAGGAACTGCTCGACGCCGCCGCACGCGGAAAGGTACGTGGATGACCGAGGTCCGGGAGCTCACCAACGACCAGTTGGAGGTCGCGGGGCGGTTGACCGCGCTGGCCTTCGGCTCGGCCGCGGACGTGACTCCGGAGCGGCTCCGCCGGTGGCAGGACGAGCACGTCGTCGCTCCCCGGCTCGGCGCCTTCGACGGCGACCGGCTGGTCGCGACCGCGCAGATCCGGCCCTACCGGCAGTGGTACCTCGGCCGGACCGTCCCGGTCGGCGGCATCGGTGGCGTCGCCGTGGCCCCGGCCGACCGTGGCCGAGGAATCGCCAGCGACCTCATGCGGGCACTCCTGCCGCGCATGCGGGCCGCCGGGCAGGTCATCTCGGTGCTCTACCCGAGCGTGCCCGGGCTCTACCGGCGTACCGGCTGGGAAACCGCCGGCACGCTGACCGAGTTCGAATTCGCCCCGGCGGCCCTCGCCGCGGTGCCCGTTCCGGACCCGGCGGTCCGGATCCGGGAGGCCGGCAAGGACGACGTCGAGACGGTGGTCTACCTCTACCAGAAGGTCGGTGAGCAGGGCACCGGGTTGTTCACCCGCGACGGGCCGATGTTCTCCGCCGACGAGTTGCTCACCCTCGACGGCGTGGTGATCGCCGAGCGCGACGGGCAGGCGTGCGGCTACACCAGCTACACCCGCGAGGTCGGCCGGCTCGTCGTGCACGACCTCATCTGCGACGACCTGGCGGCCGGCGCCGCCCTGCTCCGCCACCTCGCCAGTTGGGGCACCGTCACCAAGACTCTTCGGATGCGGGTGCTCGACCCCGACCTGCTGACCTTCGCGCTTCCGTTGCCGCTGGGCGCCCCGGTCTACGTCGACCGCTGGATGGCCCGGATCGTCGACGCGGGGCCGGCGATGGCCGCACGCGGGTGGCCCGACGGTCTCGCGATCAGCATCGACCTCGACGTCACCGACCCCGACGCGCCGTGGAACGCCGGTCGATACCGGCTCGTCATCGCCGACGGGGAGGCCCAATGGGAGCCGGGCGGGACCGGCGCGGTCGGTGTGCACATCCGCGCCCTGGCGTCCCTCTACTCGTCCTACGCGAGCGCGGCGGCCCTGCGCCGGGCGGGCCTGCTCACCGGTGAACCGGCCGACCTGGCGGCCGTGGACGCGGCCTTCGCGGGCCCGCGCCCGCAGCTGCTCGACGCGTTCTAGTGACCGGCCGCCGGTGGGGACAGCGTGGTCCGGGCGGCCAGGGCGTGGCATCCAGGGAGGTCGTCGGGTCCGATGGGAGACTCAGGGCCATGAAGGTTGCGACGCTGCGCCGGAACCGAGGCGACCCCGGTCTGCCCGGAGTGGTCGGGGTGGCGCGCCTGGATCGGCGTACCAAGGCCCTCACCCCCCGGCTCAACCCTGGTGACGTCGCGATCATCGACCACGTCGACCTCGATCGGGTCAGCGCCGACGCCCTGGTGACCGCGAAGGTCGCGGCGGTCGTCAACGCCTCGCCGAGCATCTCCGGGCGCTATCCCAACCTCGGGCCGGAGATCGTCGTCTCCGCCGGGATTCCGTTGGTCGACGGCGTCGGTCCCCAGGTGTTCGCCGCGATCAAAGAGGGCACCCGGGTGCGGGTCGACGGCGGCGCCGTCTTCATCGGCGAGGAGCGCGTCGCCGACGGTACGGCGCAGGATCAGGGGCTGATCGCCGAACAGCTCGTGGAGGCCCGGGCGGGGCTGTCGACACAGCTCGAGGCGTTCGCCGCCAACACGATGGAGTACATGAAGCGCGAGCGGGCGCTGCTTCTCGACGGGGTCGGCGTACCGGAGATTCGCACGAAGTTCGAGGGACGGCACGCGCTGGTCGTCGTCCGCGGCTACGACTACAAGGAAGACCTCGCCGCGCTCCGGCCCTACATCCGGGAATACCGTCCGCTGCTGGTCGGGGTCGACGGTGGGGCGGATGCGCTGCGCGACGCGGGCTACACGCCCGACCTCATCGTCGGCGACATGGACTCGGTCAGCGACGACGTCCTCCGCTGCGGCGCCGAAGTCGTGGTGCACGCCTATCCCGACGGCCGGGCGCCAGGTCTTTCGCGCGTGCAGGATCTCGGCGTGGAGGCCGTCACCTTCCCGGCCGCGGGCACCAGCGAGGACGTCGCCCTGCTCCTCGCCGACGAGAAGGGCGCCGCGCTGATCGTCGCCGTGGGCACCCACGCCACGCTCGTCGAGTTCCTCGACAAGGGCCGCGGCGGCATGGCCTCGACGTTCCTCACCCGACTGCGCGTCGGTGGCAAGCTGGTCGACGCCAAGGGCGTCAGCCGCCTCTACCGCAGCCGGATCTCCACCCGGGCCCTGCTGCTGCTCGTCCTCGCGGCGCTCGTCGCGATCGGTGCAGCGCTGGCGGTGTCCGACGCGGGCCGCACCTATCTCGACCTGCTGGTCGACAAGTGGGACAGCCTCGTCTTCTGGATCCAGGGCCTGTTCAAGTGATCGATTTCCGCTATCACCTCGTGTCGCTCATCTCGGTGTTCCTTGCGCTGGCGCTCGGCATCGTGGTCGGTACGACGCAGCTCAACGGCGCCGTCCTCACCGACCTGCACCATCAGGTCGACGGACTCAAGACCGATAAGCACACGCTGCAGCAATCCACCCGCCAGCTGCAGAGCCAGATCAAGGCCGACGACGACTTCGCGACCGGCGTCGGAGCGAGCGTGGTCGCCGGGCGGCTCAAGGGCGCCCGCGTGCTGGTGGTCGCCGCACCGCAGGCCGGCAACGCGCTCGTCGACGGCGTCACCCAGGCACTCAAGAGCGGCGGCGCCACCATCTCCGGCCAGGTCCAGCTCACCTCCGACTACGTCGATCCGCGGCTGGCGACCGGCCTCCGGGACTTCGTCACCTCACCGGGCGTGCTCCCCGCGGGATTGCGGCTGCCGCGCAGCAACGACTCCGGCGTCCTGGCCGGCTCGCTGCTCGCCGACGTACTGATGCAGCCGACATCGGGTAATGCCCCCAGCAACTCCGAACGTGAGCAGGTGCTGGCAGGCTTCTCCCAGCTCGGCGTGCTGCGGCTGGTCAGCAAGCAGGTCACGCCCTCCGACTACGCCGTACTCGTCGCCAGCGACGCGCAGACCGGCGCCAACCCGTCGGCTCAGGCCGGCACACTGTCC
Organism: Actinomycetes bacterium; assembly: GCA_036269735.1. GTDB lineage: Bacteria > Actinomycetota > Actinomycetes > JACCUZ01 > JACCUZ01 > DATBDW01. Next base: position 5,222 of record DATBDW010000238.1, on the reverse strand, counting down.
GACCTCGCCGGGGCGCTGGACTCGCAGGGCAAGGGCGCTGTCGTGGCGGGCAGTGCGCCCGTCGCCGGTGACGACGGTGTCATCGGCAACATCCGGCAGGACAAGGCGATCTCGGCCAAGGTGTCCACAGTGGATGACGCCGATCGCGCGTCCGGGCAGGTCATCACCGTGCTCGCGCTCGCCGACCAGAGCAAGGGGAAGACCGGGCAGTACGGCATCGCCGGCAACGCCGAATCGACCTTCCCGTCAAACGGGCAGTGAACACGTTGCGGTGCCCGGTGCTGGCCCTGGCCGGCGCGGGTCTTGCCCGGGCACTTCTGGCCGTGCCGCGGGACCGGCTGCCGGGCGGCGGCGCCTCCTGGATCCGGCTCAACTACCGCGGGCGGCCGGTCAGCCTGCACGCCGGCCCGGTCGTCGCGCTGGCCGGAGCCGTATCCGCCGCGGCGGGGGCGCCGTCGGCCGGGCTGCGCCGCAGCGTCGCGCTCGCCGGTCTGGCCGCGGGCGTCGTCGGCGGCTACGACGACTGCCGGCCGGATCCGGCGCCGGACAAGGGCTTCCGCGGGCACCTGCGCGCGCTGGCCGACGGCCGGGTCACCAGTGGGGTCGCGAAGGTCGCCGGGATCGGCGCCGCCGGGGTCGTCGCGGCCGGACCCGTGGCCCGGGGACCGGTCGACCGGCTCGTGGCCGGCGGGATCGTCGCCGGCACCGCCAACCTCCTCAACCTCCTCGACCTGCGGCCGGGCCGGGCCCTGAAGGCGGCGCTGCTGATCGGCGCGCCGCTGCTGCGGGGCCGCAACGGCGCCATGGTCGCCGGGCCGCTCGGCGTCGCCGTCGCGCTGCTCGGCGACGATCTGGGGGAGCGCACGATGCTCGGCGACGCCGGCGCAAACGCGGTCGGCGCGATCCTCGGCGTCCGGCTGGCCGCCGGCGTGTCCGGCCGCCGTCGCTGGGCGCTGCTCGCCGGCCTCGCCGGGCTCACCGCGCTCAGCGAGGTGGCGAGCTTCAGCCGGGTCATCCGGGCCACGCCCGGCCTGCGTGAACTCGACGCGCTCGGTCGACGGCCCGACGGGCCATCCCGATGAGTACGACGGTCCAGCCCGGCGGTCGCGCACCCACCCCGGATGCGACCCGGCAGGTGGCGCGCGGCATCGCGCACGGTGCGCTGCTCATCGCCGTCCTCACCGTCTGCGCGCGGGTCGCCGGCTTCGGGCGGCAGCTCGTCTTCGCCCGTACCGTCGGCCCGACCTGCGTGGGCAGCACCTACCAGACCGCCAACACGGTGCCCAACATCCTCTACGAGATCGCGGCCGGCGGGGCGCTGGCCAGCCTCGTCGTCCCGCTGCTCGCGGCCGGCGTCAGTGCCGGCGACCGCGCCCGGGTGCGGCACACCGCGTCCGCGCTGCTGACCTGGACGGTGCTCCTGCTAGCGCCGCTCGCGCTGGCTGTGGCGATCTTCGCCCGGCCGGTGGTCGGGCTGCTGCTGGGCGGCACCACCTGCGCCGGCGCGGTCGACCTCGGCGCGCGGATGCTGGTCGTCTTCGCGCCCCAGATCGTGCTCTACGGCGTCGGGATCGTGCTCGCCGGCGTACTGCAGGCGCACGAGCGGTTCGCCGGCCCGGCGCTCGCCCCGCTGCTGTCCAGCCTGGTGGTCATCGGCGCCTACCTCACCTATCGGCTCGAGGCGGGTTTCTCGTCGTCGATCGCGGGGCTCGGCCGGGGCGCCGAGCTGACCCTCTCGATCGGCACCACGCTCGGCGTCGCCGTGCTGTCCCTCTCGCTACTGGTGCCGCTGCGCCGGACCGGGCTGCGGCTCGTCCCGACGCTGCGGTTCCCGCCCGGCGCCGCCCGGCGGGCCCGTCAGTTGGCGGCCGCCGGGGTCGCCGCCCTGATCGCGCAGCAGGTGTCGGTCGCGATAGCGCTGCGGCTGGCCAACGAGCGCACCGCCGGCGGCACCGTCGTCGTCTACGCCCTGGCGCAGACCGTGTTCCTGGTGCCGTGGGCGGTGCTCGCTGTTCCGCTCGCCACGGCGGCGTTCCCGCGCCTGTCGACCGCCGCGCAGGACGGCGACGCAGCCGGCTACCGGCGTACGACGGGCCAGGTGACCCGCGCGGTCGTCGCAGTCTCCGTCGTGGCGATGGCGATGCTGATCGCGGCGGCCTGGCCGGTCGCCCGGCTGCTCGTGGAGGGCGTCGGCCGGCACGCCGACGTCGGCGCGCTCGCCCAGGGGATCGTGGCGTTCGCGCCGGGCCTGGTCGGCTACGGCCTGCTCGCCCTGCTGTCGCGGGCGCTCTACGCCCGCCACGACGCCCGGGTGCCCGCGGCGTGCACCGTCGCCGGGTGGCTGGTGGTGGTGGTCGCCGACGTGGTGCTCTCCGACCTACTTCCGACCGGCGACCGGGTGCTGGCCCTGGCGCTCGGCAACACGATCGGCATGACCGTGGCCGCGCTTCTTCTGGCCGCCGGCGTGCTCCGCCGTGCCGGCGCGGGGACGCTCGCCGGCCTGCCGCGCACGGCGGGTGTCGCCCTGGTCGCCGCCGCGGCGGGCGGCACGGTCGGGCGACTGGTCGCCGATGCGCTGCCCGGGTCCGGCGCCGGCGCCGCGGTCGGGCAGAGTGCCGCAGTGATGACGGTGACCCTGCTGGTGGCCGGCGGCGTGTTCGCCGTGCTGGCCCGTGACGACGTCCGCATGGTGCTGCGGTATCGGCGAGCCGGTGGCTGACCCGGCGCCGGGGCCGGTCGTCGGCCGTCGGCTGGCTCTCGTGCTCGCCACCAGCACCGGCGGGGTCGGTCAGCACGTGCGTTCCGTGTCGGCCGCGCTGGTGCAGGCCGGCGCGCAGGTCCTCGTGTGCGGACCGGCCGCGACCGACGAGTTGTTCGATTTCAGCGCCGGCGGAGCCGCGTTCGCCCCGGTCGAGATCGCCCCCGGTTTGCGCCCACTGGCCGACCTGCGGGCGGCCCGCCGGCTGCGCCGGCTCACCGCCCACTGCGAGGTGGTGCACGCCCACGGCCTGCGGGCCGGGCTGGTGGCGCTGGTCGCCGGCACCGGGCGGTCCGGGCCGCTGGTGGTGACCTGGCACAACCGGGTGCTGGCCACCGGGCTGCGCGCCCGGGCGCTGACCCCGCTCGAACGGCGGGTCGCCCGGGGAGCCGACGTCGGTCTTGGCGCCTCGGAGGATCTCGTCGCGCGGATCCGCCGGTTCGGCGGCCGCGACGTGCGCCTCGGCGAGGTCGCCGCGCCGCTCCTCCCGCCGCCCACCCGGTCGGCCGGCGTCGTACGCGCCGAACTCGGAGCCGCCGACCGCCCGCTGGTGCTGGCCATCGGGCGGCTGCATTCGCAGAAAGGGTTCGACGTCCTGATCAGGGCGGCCGCGCGCTGGCGGGACCGAACCCCGATGCCCTACGTCGCGATCGCCGGCGACGGGCCGCTGCAGGCGCGCCTGGCGCACGAGATCGCCGCCACCGGCGCCCCGGTCGACCTGCTCGGCCGCCGGGACGACGTGGCCGACCTGCTCGCCGCCGCGGACGTCGTCGTCCTGCCGTCTCGGTGGGAGGCCCGGTCGCTGGTCGCGCAGGAGACGCTGCGGGCCGGTCGGCCGCTCGTCGCGACCTCGGTCGGCGGCGTCCCCGGCCTGGTCGCCGACGGCGCGGTGCTGATCTCGCCGGACGACCCGGTCGCGCTCGACCGCGCCGTACGCCGACTGCTCGACCATCCCGACCGGGCCGCGGCGCTCGCGGAGCGGGGTGCGGCCCGCGCCCGCACCTGGCCGGGCGAAGCGGACACCGCCACCCAACTCGCCCGGCTCTACGCCGAATTGCTCGGCCGACGGCGGGTCGACCCGGCGACCCGCCGGTCGCACTTCGCCCGCGTGTTACCGTGAGTTTCCGTGGATCGCGGGCCGACCGCCCGCGCCGGCCGACCACGGGAGCCCCCTTTGTCCCAGTCCGAACGGACGACCAAGCACGTCTTCGTCACCGGGGGAGTCACCTCTTCCCTCGGTAAGGGCCTGACCGCCAGCAGCCTGGGAAGCCTGCTGACGTCGCGCGGGCTCCGGGTCACGATGCAGAAGCTCGACCCCTACCTCAACGTCGACCCCGGCACGATGAACCCGTTCCAGCACGGCGAGGTGTTCGTCACCGAGGACGGTGCCGAGACCGACCTCGACATCGGCCACTACGAGCGCTTCCTCGACGTCGAACTGCACGGCTCGGCCAACGTCACCACCGGGCTGGTCTACTCGGCCGTGATCGCCAAGGAGCGTCGCGGGGAGTACCTCGGCGACACCGTGCAGGTCATCCCGCACATCACCAACGAGATCAAGCGCCGGGTCCTCGACATGGGCGGCCCCGACGTCGACGTCGTGATCACCGAGGTCGGCGGCACCGTCGGTGACATCGAGTCGCTGCCCTTCCTCGAGGCGGCCCGGCAGGTGCGCCACGACGTCGGCCGGGACAACTGCTTCTTCCTGCACGTCTCGCTGGTGCCCTACCTCGCGCCGAGCGGGGAGATGAAGACCAAGCCCACCCAGCACTCGGTCGCGGCGCTGCGCAGCATCGGTATCCAGCCGGACGCCGTGGTGTGCCGGTCGGACCGCGAGCTCCCGGAGAGCCTCAAACGCAAGATCTCGCTGATGTGCGACGTCGACACCGAGGCGGTCATCTCCCTCGCCGACGCCGACTCGATCTACGACATCCCGAAGGTCCTGCACACCGAGGCGCTCGACGCCTACGTCGTACGACGCCTCGACCTGCCGTTCCGCGACGTCGACTGGACCGTGTGGGGCGACCTGCTCGACCGGGTGCATCACCCCAGCCAGGTCGCCCGGATCGCCCTGGTGGGCAAGTACGTCGACCTGCCCGACGCCTACCTATCCGTGACCGAGGCGCTGCGCGCCGGGGGATTCCCGCACCACGCGCAGGTGTCGATCCGTTGGGTCAAGTCCGACGACTGCATCACGCCGGAGGGCGCCGCCCGCGCGCTCGCCGACGTCGACGGCGTGTTGATCCCCGGTGGCTTCGGCGTACGCGGCATCGAGGGGAAGGTCGGCGCCGTCCGCTACGCCCGCACCCGGGCGATCCCCGTCCTCGGCCTGTGCCTGGGCCTGCAGTGCATGGTGATCGACACCGCCCGTGCACTCGCCGGGATGCCCGACGCCAACTCCGCGGAGTTCGAGCCGGACACCCCGCACCCCGTGGTCGCGACGATGGCCGACCAGCGCGACGTC
>DATBDW010000237.1:0-23018 GCA_036269735.1 Actinomycetes bacterium | reverse complement strand
CAACGTGTCGGTCCGGGACCTGACCGACACGTCGTTCGCCGAGGTCGTCGCCGACCTGCTGCGGGTGCACGACCTCCCGGCCCGGGCGCTGAAGCTCGAGATCACCGAGCACGTCCTGATGGCCGACCCGGGTCGGATGGCTGCGGCCCTCACGTCGATGGACCGGCTCGGTGTGGACCTGAGCCTGGACGACTTCGGCACCGGCTACTCCTCGCTGGTGCACCTCAAGCGGTTGCCGGTCTCCGAGATCAAAGTGGACCGGTCCTTCGTGCAACGGATGACCTCGGACCCGGACGACGCGGTCATCGTTCGCTCGATCATCGACCTCGCCCACTCCCTGAGCCTCCGCGTGGTTGCCGAGGGCGTCGAGACGATGGACACCTGGCGCGCGTTGGAAGCCTTGGGCTGCGACCTGGCACAGGGCTACCTCATCAGCCGTCCGCTGTCCGGCGCCGACCTCACGGTGTGGCTGGCCAGGCACGCCCCCGTCGCCGGCAGCGAGGACAACGCCGCGCTGGTCGGCCTCACCACCGGCTGAGCGGACTTCGCGGTGCTAGCTGCTGACTGGTGCGTCGACAGTCATGGCGTAGTTGGTCCAGCGTGACTCGACGCTGAACCCGACGCGTTGGTAGACCCCGAGCGCGCCGGTGGGGTTCTCGGAGTCCACCGCGAGGGAGGCCTCGTCGTACCCGGCTTCCCGGTAGGCACTCAGGGCGTGGCCGAGCAGCGCCGTCGCGAGCCCCTTGCCACGGTGCGCGCGCAGGGTTCCGACCTTCCCGATGTACGCCTCTCGGCGTCCGGTTGCTGCCAGGTCGGCCTCGAACTCGGCTGTCTGCAGGTACGCCAGGATCTCGTCGGAGTCGTCGGGGCTCACGACGAAGCTCACCTCGGGGCGGAAGCTGCGCGACTCGGTGACGGACTGCTGCCACAGGGCCGCCGACCACGGCGTGAAGTCCGGGTGGTCGAGGAAGGCGGCGTTGTGGGCCAGGCGAAGGGCGTCGGCCATCGAGGCGTCGTACCCGCGCAACCGGTAGCCGGCCGGCGGCGGGCGTGCCGGCTTCAGCGCGTCCATCGAGGTGCGCATCAGGAAGGTCCACCGCTCCCCCCGCATCCCGACGGAGGCCAGCAGCTCCGCCTGGGCGACGTCGGAGGACAAGCCCGCGACGAAGAGCCTCGCCGGCAGATCCGCCCTGCGCTCGTCCCGCGCCCGGGTGGCTCGTTCGACCATCCCGGTCACCAGCAGAGTGCCGATGCCCTGCGCGCGCCTTGCAGGTAGGACCGAACCCTGCAGGTCGATCGTGCAGTGCCCGCCGGCCGCGCCGCGAGGCAGGATCGAGAAGTAACCGACCATCTGCCCCGCGGTGTCGAAGGCGCCGACGAAGTCCTTCCCGACCTCGACCGCAGGGTTGGCCATCTCCTCGGCGAGGTCGTCGGCCGAGAAGTGCTCGCCCGTCCGGTCGACCCGCTCGATCTCTTCGCGCAATTCGGCCCACGCCGCGATGTCGCTGAGCGTCAGGGGTCGCAGGCCGATGCTCACCTCGAGAGCGTAAGAGCCGATCGCCCGTCGCGTCTCCCGCGATCGCGTCGCGCGGCAACTCGGCGGAGCCGGTCGCGGGGTCGCCCCTAGGATGGTCCGGCCCCGCCAGCGCCACCCGAGGAGCCGTCAGCCCCGATGTCCGAGAGCCCGACCGACACCAGCGGGATCACTCGCGACGAGGTCGCCCACCTCGCGCGGCTGGCGCGGCTCGCGCTGGACGACGACGAGCTCGACAGGCTCGGCGGCCAGCTCGGCGCCATCGTGTCTGCGATCTCCCGGATCGGTGACCTCGACACTGCCGACGTACCACCGACCTCGCACGCACTGCCGCTGACCAACGTGACCCGGCCCGACGAGGTGCGCCCCGGCCTGACCCAGGGGCAGGCGCTCTCCGGCGCCCCCGCGGCCGAGGACGGCCGGTTCCGGGTGCCGCGGATCCTCGACGAGGAGGCATGAGGCCGGGATGACCGAGCTCACCCGGCTGACGGCTGCCGAGACGGCCGCCGCCGTCGCCGCCGGCGAGGCCAGCGCTGTCGACGTCGTGGACGCCCACCTGGCCCGGATCGCGGCCGTCGACCCGGCGGTCCACGCCTTCCTGCACGTCGACGCCGACGGTGCGCGCGAGGCGGCCCGCCGGGTCGACGCGCGCCGAGCCGCGGGCGAGACCCTCGGGCCGCTCGCCGGCGTACCGATCGCACTCAAGGACGTGCTCGCGACGCAGGGCGTGCCCACCACCTGCGGCTCGCGCATCCTGGAGGGCTGGCGGCCGCCCTACGACGCCACGGTCGTCCGCCGCCTGCGCGAGGCCGGCGTCGTGGCCCTCGGCAAGACGAACATGGACGAGTTCGCGATGGGCAGCTCGACCGAGCACTCGGCCTACGGTCCGTCGCACAACCCGTGGGACCTCGAGCGGATCCCCGGCGGCTCCGGCGGCGGCTCGGCGGCCGCGGTCGCCGCGTTCGAGTCGCCGCTCGCCGTGGGCACCGACACCGGAGGCTCGATCCGCCAGCCGGCGGCGGTCACGGGGACGGTCGGTGCCAAGCCGACGTACGGCGGCACCAGCCGGTACGGGCTCGTCGCGCTCGCCTCGTCGCTGGACCAGGCCGGGCCCTGCGCCCGCACCGTGCTCGACGCCGCACTGCTGCACTCGGTCATCGCGGGGCACGACCCCCTGGACTCGACCTCGATCGACGGGCCGGTCCCGGACGTCGTCGCAGCGGCCCGGCGGCAGGACGTGCGCGGGATGCGGATCGGCGTCGTGCGCGAGCTCGGCGGCGAGGGCTACCAGCCGGGTGTCGAGCAGCGGTTCCGCGAGGCGGTGGAGCTGCTCACGTCGATGGGCGCCGAGGTGGTCGAGGTCAGCTGCCCGCACTTCGCCTACGCGCTGCCGGCCTACTACCTGATCCTGCCGAGTGAGGCCTCGTCGAACCTCGCCCGGTTCGACGGGATGCGCTACGGCCTGCGGGTCGGCGACGACGGCACCGCCAGCGCCGAGGGTGTCATGTCGGTGACCCGCGACGCCGGCTTCGGCGCCGAGGTGAAGCGGCGCATCATGCTCGGGACCTACGCGCTGTCCAGCGGCTACTACGACGCCTACTACGGACAGGCGCAGAAGGTCCGCACCCTCGTCGTGCGCGACTTTGACGCTGCCTTCGAGCAGGCCGACGTCCTGGTGTCGCCGACGACACCGACGACGGCCTTCCGGCTGGGCGAGCGCATCGACGACCCGATGGCGATGTACCTCGCCGACCTGTGCACCATCCCGTCGAACCTGGCGGGCAACGCGTCGCTGTCCCTGCCGGCCGGTCGGGCGCCCGAGGACGGGCTGCCCGTCGGGTTCCAGGTGATGGCGCCCCCGATGGCGGACGACCGGCTGTACCGCGTGGGCGGCGCATTGGAGGCGGCCCTCGTCGACCGCTGGGGGCACCTCCTTATCGACGAGGCGCCGGACCTCACCACAACTGTCACGGAGGATCCCCTGTGAAGAAGCACAGCTCGGTCGTCACGATCGTCCTCACACTGCTGTCCGGGCGGACCGCGATCAACCGGATCCGCGAGGCCCGCGAGGATGGTGACCCCTGGGAGGTGCTCGACGCGGCGCTGAACGTTGCCGTCCTCGTCACCGGGATCATCGTCATCGTGCGCCGGCTGCGCCGGGGAGAGGGCGAGGCCTGAGCCGATGACGGTCTCCGCCCCCGAGCTCGTCGACTACGAGGACGCGGTCGCCCGCTACGACCCCGTCCTCGGCCTCGAGGTGCACGTCGAGCTCGGCACGGTCTCGAAGATGTTCTGCGGGTGCGACACCACTTTCGGCGCCCCGCCGAACAGCCAGACCTGCCCGACCTGCCTCGGGCTGCCGGGGTCGCTGCCCGTGCTCAACCGGGTGGCCGTGGAGTCGACGATCCGGGTGGGCCTTGCGCTCGGTTGCGACATCGCGACGTGGTGTCGGTTCGCGCGGAAGAACTACTTCTACCCGGACATGCCGAAGAACTTCCAGACCTCGCAGTACGACGAGCCGATCTGCACCGACGGGCACCTGGACGTCGAGGTGGCGACCCCAGCGGGTCCGCGCAGCTTCCGCGTCGAGATCGAGCGTGTCCACATGGAGGAGGACACCGGCAAGTCGCTGCACGTGGGCGGCGCGACCGGGCGTATCCAGGGCGCGGAGTACTCCCTGGTCGACTACAACCGGGCCGGCATCCCGCTCATCGAGATCGTGACGAAGCCCGTCGAGGGCACCGGCGCCCTCGCACCTGAGGTCGCGCGGGCCTACGTGACGACGTTGCGCGAGCTGATGCGGACCCTCGGCGTCTCGGACGTGCGGATGGAGCAGGGGTCGCTTCGCTGCGACGCGAACCTCTCGCTGCGCACGTCGCCGTCCGACCCGCTCGGGACCCGGTCGGAGACGAAGAACGTCAACTCGCTTCGTTCCGTGGAGCGGGCCGTTCGGCACGAGATCAGCCGCCAGGCCGCCCGCCTGGACGCCGGACACCGGGTCGTGCAGGAGACCCGGCACTGGCACGAGGACACCGGGACCACGACGTCAGGCCGGTCGAAGGAGCAGGCCGAGGACTACCGCTACTTCCCGGAGCCCGACCTGGTGCCTGTGGCGCCGGAGCGCGAGTGGGTGGAGTGGTTGCGTTCCGAGCTGCCGCCGCCCCCCGCCGTCCGCCGGCGCGAGCTGCAAACGGCGTGGGGGCTGACCGACGGGGACATGCAGGCGCTGGTCAACGCCGGCGCCGTCGACCTCGTCGAGTCGACCGTCGCTTCCGGCGCTGACGCCGACGCCGCCCGCAAGTGGTGGATGGGGGAGCTGGCACGGCACGCGAACGAGCGCCAGGTCGAGCTCGCCGAACTGCCGATCACACCGGCACAGGTGGCCCGGGTGATCGCGATCGTCGAGTCCGGCGCGCTCAACGACCGGCTGGCCCGCGACGTCGTCGATGGGGTGCTGTTAGGGGAGGGCGAGCCCGACGCCGTCGTCAGCGGTCGCTCGCTCGCGGTGGTCAGTGACGACAGCGCACTGCTCGCTGCCGTCGACGAGGCCCTCGCCGCGAACCCGGACGTGGCCGAGAAGATCCGCGGCGGCAAGGTGGCCGCGGCCGGTGCCGTCGTGGGCGCCGTGATGAAGGCGACCCGCGGTCAGGCCGACGCGGCCCGGGTGCGCGAGCTCGTCCTGGACCGCTGCGGCCAGTCCTGATCCCAACAGAAACACCCCGCCGACTGAAACGTTCGGCATCCGTTTTGTCCGGTTCGGCATGCCGAATGTTTCAGTCCAGGGTCAGACAGGGGCTGGGAGGCGGACGACCGAGCCGGCGGGGTGCTCCTCGCGGCCGTCGGGTCGCAGCAGCCACACCGACTGGCGGCCCAGGACCTCCCACTCGCCAGGGTCGTCGCGCAGTCCCGAGACCAGTGCCGTGTCCTCGTCGACGCCGACCGCCAGGACGCCGTCGGTGCGCGTGGTGAGCCGGCGCAGAACGTAGTCGGGCAGCCGGCGTGCGAACCGGTCGAAGTGGGGCAGCACCGTCAGACCCGGCACCGCGCCCAGCCCCTCGACCGGTCCGGTGAACGGCCGCCGGATCTCGGGCACCTCGCCACAGAGCGCCATCGCGCCTGCGCTGCACCCGGCGAGGGCCGCGCCACCGCGCCAGGCCGCCTCGATGGCGGTCCACACCGCCGTACCGTGCAAGGTCTTCGCGAGGTACGGCGGGTTGCCGCCCGACAGGTAGACCAGGCCCGCGCCGGCGACCAGCCCGGCCAGCGCCTCGTCGTCGGCGCTGACCCGGTCGACGACCGGTACGACGACCTGCTCGACGCCGAGGCGCTCCGCCTGCTCCCGGCCGAGCCGGTGCCAGTGCGCGAGCGACTTCACACCCTCCGGCGCTGCGGCGGTGGCGAGCTGGATGTATCGACCGGGGCGGCCCTCGATGAGCCGGCCCTCGATCTCGGTCATGACCGGCAGGTACTCACCGCTGCCCACGAGGGCGATCGGACCGCGCGTCGGCACGTCGCGGAGGCTACCCGGAACCGCCCGGCGACAAGGTCAGCCGCACGATCCGGTCATCGCCGGCGCGCGGCGAGCCGCGGCCGTCGGTGTTGTTCGTGAGCACCCACAGCGAGCCGTCCGGGGCGACGGCGACGGCACGCAGCCGCCCGTACCGGTGGACGAGCAGCGCGCGCGGCGTGCCAACCCCGTGGGCCAGCAGCGGGATCTGCCAGAGGCGCTCGCCGCGCAGCGCCGCCATGAAGACCGAGCCGTCCGCGATCGCGATGCCGCTGGGTGATGCGACGTCGGTGTGCCACACGCGGACCGGGTCGTGGAACCGGGCGTCGTGCTGGCTGTGCCCGCGGCCCTCGACGATCGGCCAGCCGTAGTTGTCGCCGGCCACGATGTGGTTGAGCTCGTCCCAGGCGTTCTGGCCGAACTCGCTGGCCCACATCCGGCCGCGCGCGTCCCAGGCCAGCCCCTGCACGTTGCGGTGGCCGAGCGTCCAGACCGGTGAGCCCGGCGTCGGGCTTCCCGGCGCGGGCTTGCCGTCCGGGGTCAGCCGCAGGATCTTGCCGCCGAGGTCGTGCGGATCCTGTGCCGGCGTTCCGCGCCCGGCCTCACCGGTGCCGACGTAGAGCATCCCGTCGGGTCCGAAGGCGATCCGCCCGCCGTTGTGGATCGGGCCGGACGGGATCCCGCCGAAGATCTGCCGCTGGTCCGAGAGCCGGCCCGAGGCGTAGGTCATCCGAGCGACGACGTTCTGCGGGCCGGCCGTGAAGTAGGCGTACAGGCTCGGGTCCTTCGGGTACGCCGGTGCCAGCGCGATCCCGAGCAGGCCGCCCTCGCCGACCCCGTCGACCCCGTCGACCCCGGACACCGTGCCCACCGTCGACACCGACCCCTGCGGTGTGACCCGGACGATGGTGTCGTCGTCCCGCTGGCTGACCAGTGCCGAGCCGTCCGGCAGGAAGGCGATGCCCCACGGCGCGCGCAGCCCGGTGGCCACCACCTGCGCGACGTGCACCCGCACGGGTGCCGCGGTCGCTCCGGTCGGTGATGCCGCCCTGCCCGACGTCGGCACGGCCGGCGCGGAAGACGGTCCCTCTGCGGCCCCGTCGCCGGACCCGCCGCAGGCCACGACGAGTGCGAGCACCGACGCGACGGCGACGAGCACCATCGTCGGCGTGCCGCCCCGTCGGCTGGTCATTCCCCGAGCCTTGCGGTGGTGCCCGACGCACGCCACCCCGTCGTCGGCCGAGACCGGATCGTTAGGGTCGGGCGCATGCCCACCGACGGGAGCGCGGCGGCCCCGCGCGCCGACCTCGTCCTCGAGGGTGGTGGCGTCAAGGGCATCGCACTCACCGGCGCCGTGGCCACCCTCGCGCGGGCCGGCTACACCTTTCCCCGCGTGGCCGGGACCTCCGCCGGCGCCGTTGTCGCTGCCTTCCTGGCCGCGCTGCAGCGCGCGGGCGAGCCGGTCGAGCGACTCGAGGACGTGGCCCGCACCCTGGACTACCGCCGGCTGCGCGACCGAGGCGCTGTGGGGCGCGCCGCGGGGCCGCTGGCGAGGGTGGTCGACGGCTTCTCGCTGGCCTTCGACGGTGGCGTCTTCGAGGGCGACTACCTCCGCTCCTGGGTGCGCGGTGCTCTGGGCGACCTCGGCGTGCGCACCTTCGGTGACCTGCGCCAGGACGACCCCGGGAGCAGCCTGCCGTCCACCGAGCGGTACTCCCTGCTCGTGACGGCCAGCGACGTGTCGCGCAAGCGCTTCGTGCGGCTGCCGTGGGACTACCCGATGTACGGTCTCGACGCGGACGAGCAGGAGGTCGCCGACGCGGTGCGAGCGTCCGCGTCCATCCCGTTCTTCTTCGAGCCGGTGACGCTGCGCTCCCGTGGTGGCCCGGACGGCCCGGCGCAGGTCTCCACCCTGGTCGACGGGGGAGTGCTGTCCAACTTCCCGGTCGCCGTCTTCGACCGCACCGACGGCGCACCTCCGCGCTGGCCGACGTTCGGCGTGCGGCTGTCGATGCGGCCCGGAGCGCGAACCCAGACCACCGAGGTGCGCGGCACCGTGTCGCTCGCGCTGTCCCTCGTCGAGACCATGCTCGAAGCCTGCGACGCGCAGCACATCGACGACCCGTGCGTGCAGGCGCGCAGCGTCTTCGTCGACACGGGCGGAATCTCGCCGGTCGACTTCGGCATCACCGACGAGCAGCAGGAGCAGCTGCTGCTGGCCGGGCACGAGGCGGCCGGTGGTTTCCTCGCCGACTTTGACTGGCTCGACTACCTGCGCCGGTGCCGGGGGTTCGAGGCGGGCATGGACGGTCCAGCCACGTGACTCGCATTCTCCTGCCGTACGCCGACTGGCCGGCGACCATCGACCTGCCCGACGGGGTGCAAGCCGACGTGTGGGACGGATCGGGCGACCCGCCGGAGACGCTGGCCGAGGTCGAGCTGTTCGTGCCGCCGTACCTCGCGGGCACCGCGCCGCTTCGCCTGCTTCCCGAGATGCCCGCGCTGCGCGTCGTCCAGACGCTCACCGCCGGCGTCGACGACATCCGCCCGCACATCCCCGAGGGCGTGACCCTGTGCAACGCGCACGGGGTGCACGACGCGTCGACCGCCGAGCTGGCCGTCGGGCTCACCATCGCCGCCCTGCGCGGGATCCCTGACTACGTGCGGGCCGCCGAGCACGGCCGCTGGGCGCACGACAGCCGGCCGTCGCTGGCCGACCGGCGGGTGCTCATCGTCGGCTACGGTGCGGTCGGCGCAGCGGTCGAGGCCCGGCTCGCCGGCTTCGAGGTCGAGGTACGCCGGGTTGCGCGGCACGCCCGCGACGGCGTGAGCTCGTTCGAGTCCCTGCCGTCGTTGCTGCCGTGGGCCGAGGTCGTCGTACTCGCCGTGCCGATGACCGACGAGACGCGTGGCCTGGTCGACGCCGACTTCCTGGCCGCGCTGCCCGACGGCGCGCTGGTCGTCAACGTGTCCCGCGGGCCGGTGGTAGCGACCGACGCCCTCCTCGCCGAGGTCTCGGCGGGCCGCCTGCTCGCCGCACTGGACGTCACCGATCCCGAGCCACTGCCCGCGGAGCATCCGCTGTGGCACACGCCCGGTGTGCTCATCAGCCCGCACGTCGGTGGCGACACCTCGGCGTTCCTGCCGCGCGCCCGTGCCCTGGTCGCCGCCCAGATCGAGCGGTACGCCGCCGGCGAGCCCCTGGCGAACGTCATCACCTCGGCGTACTGACCGCCGCAGCGCGCTCGTCGCCTGACGTACCCTCCGTCAGGTGGACCCAGGTCCTCGCCGGAGGCTCTCCGACGAGCTCTCCGCCGGGTCGGACCGGGCGAGGCTCGACCCGGCCAGGCGCCGCCGAGTGCGGCTGTTGTCGTGGGGGGTCGTGGCGGTCCTCGCCGTAGGCGGGTTCGCGGCCCTGCACCCGGACCTGTCGCTGCACGCGTCGAGCAGCCCGGGCGCGCTGCCCACCCCGACGTCCAGCGGCGGGTTGTCGGCCGTCCTGTGGGACGCGCGGGGCGACCTCGTGCACGACACGGCGTTCGTGGACGCGTCGGTGGGCCGCCTGCGCCACGAGCGGTCCGGCGTCGCTCGGGTCTTCTACGCCGGCTGGCTGCCCGACGGCAGCCGCCTCGTCCTCGCCGGCACCGACGTCGAGCGAGGCATGGTCGGGACGGCCGTGCACGCGCTGCTCGTCCAGCCGGGCGAGTCCGTGTCGGCGGCGCCGGTCACGGAGGTGGCCCCGCTCACCGACGACCAGGAGGTGCTCGTCTGGGCCGGGCGGGTCAGCGACGGCGAGGTCTACGCCGTCGCGCTCAGCCGTCCCGGTCCGGTGCGCTTCGACGTGTCGCCGCGAGTCGTCTTCGACGACGACGGGGCACCGCTGCGCACCTGGATCTCCGAACGGTCCGAGGACGGCCAGGTGCTGCTCGACCTCGGCAGCAAGGTCGACCCGGTCCTCGCCGTGCAGGCGACCGGTGCGGGTGTGTTCCCGATCATGCAGGTCACCCGGGTCGCCGATCCGCAGCGGGTGACCGGCCCGGCACCGGTGGTCGTGGGCGTGGCTGCCCCGTCGTACCAAGGTCCCGACCCGACGCTCCTGGTCCGCGGGCTGCGGCAGGCAGTCGCGCCACTGTTCGACCTGTCGACGACCTCGGCCCGGGTGCTGTGGAGCGGCGCCCCGTGGAAGCAGCGCCGGCTCGCTCTCGTGCTCCTGACCCGGCCCGACGGGGTGCGGATGCAGGTGCTCGTCGGCCAGCAGGGTGACCGCGAGTTCCCCGGCGGCCTGCGGGTCCTCGCGAGCAGACCGCCCCGCGACCCCGACGACACCCCGTGGCTGATGGAACCGCTCAGCCCCGAGGACCCGACGTTCCTCCTCTGTCCCAGCGGCCCCGGGACGCTGCTCTACGACCGGCCCGGCCGGCCGGCGCAGCGCCTCACCGTGCAGGCCGGCGGGGCGGTGGTGCTCGTCGAGCCGGGACCGAACGCCCCGAGTGCGCGCGGGGCGCACGTCCGGCTGCTCGACCCGCACGGGCACCTGCTCGTCGACACCGAGCTGCCAGGCGCCTATCTCGACGACCCCATGGGTCTGCAGGACGGTTGAGCCGCGCTCACCTCGCGGGGCTGTCCTCGAGGGCGGCCGGAGTCGTGGCGGCAGTCGCCGCGTCGGGTACGGCGGCCCCAGCTCGCCCCCAGCTCGCCGTATGGCGGGACAGCTGCACTGCCAGTGCCACGACCGCCGCACCGGCGACTGCGTCGAGCAGGTAGTGGTTGGCGGTGGCGACCACGACGAGGGTCGTCATGACCGGGTAGGCCACCGCGAGGACGCGGAGCCACCGGCGCTTCGTCAGCCGGACCACGACCCACGCGACCCACACCGCCCAGCCGACGTGCAGCGAGGGCATCGCAGCCAGCTGGTTGGTGAGCTCGCCGAGGCCACGCGGGGCGCTGGCGTCATCGCCCCACCAGCCGGCGTTCGAGGTCATCGCGAGGGTGTCCACGAAGCCCGGGAGCATCCGCGGCGGAGCCATCGGCACGAGGGTGAAGCCGAGGAGGCCGATCCCGCTCGCGAGGACGAGCGCGTCCCGGACCTGGCGGTAGGCCAGCGGCCGGGCGCGGTAGACCCAGAACAGCACGGCCGGGGTCACCAGGTAGTGCAGCAGGGAGTACCAGTAGCTCGCGGCGACCGCGAGCACGGGGACAGCCTCGAGGGCGGAGTTGGCCGGTGCCTCGATGTCGAGGTGCAGGGCGGTCTCGATGTCGAGCAGGTCCTGCGCATGGGCGAGAGCGCCCGGCAGGTCTGCTCCGGTGACCATCCGGGCCACGCTGTACCCGACGTAGAGCACGCCCAGCAGGGCGACCTCCCGGGCCCAGTGCCGTCGCGGGGAGGGCCGGCTCTCGGGGGCGCGCGTCGTCAGCTCGCAGACCGTCATAACCGCACCCTCCGTCCCGCACCGTCACGCCGCCATCCGGCCAGCCGCCCGGCCGGGGTGGGGCTGGCACCCGGCCGCGCCGGAAGCAAGGGTGCCCCCTACGGCGCCGGTCGGCTACCCGAATCCTCCAACGACCCGGGTCGCCGGATCTATGCCCGAACGGGTGGGTCAATCGTGATCGTCACATCCTGCGCTGGGCGACAAGGGACGACCCGCCACGATCCGGACGTCCGGGTCGCCCGACGGGCGCGACCCGACCTTGCCGCCGTAGGGTCGGGCGCCGTGACGACCACCTCTCCGGCCCCAGCCGGGCGCACCGCCTCGGCCAGCGCCGCCGACATCAAGCCGCGGTCCCGGGACGTGACCGACGGCCTCGAGAAGGCCGCGGCCCGGGGCATGCTCCGGGCGGTCGGCATGGGGGACGAGGACTTCGCCAAGTCCCAGATCGGGGTGGCCTCCAGCTGGAACGAGATCACCCCGTGCAACCTGTCGCTCGCGCGGCTGGCCCAGTCGAGCAAGGAGGGGGTCCACGCGGCCGGCGGCTACCCGCTGGAGTTCGCCACCATCTCGGTGTCCGACGGCATCGCGATGGGCCACGAAGGCATGCACTTCTCCCTTGTCTCGCGGGAGGTGATCGCCGACTCGGTCGAGGTCGTCATGCAGGCGGAGCGGCTGGACGGATCGGTGCTGCTCGCCGGCTGCGACAAGTCGCTGCCCGGCATGCTGATGGCCGCCGCCCGCCTCGACCTCGCCAGCGTCTTCCTGTACGCCGGGTCGATCCTGCCCGGCATCGCGAAGATGTCCGACGGCACCGAGCGGCAGGTCACGATCATCGACGCCTTCGAGGCCGTCGGTGCCTGCGCCCGCGGGCTGATGAGCCGCGAGGACGTGGACGCGATCGAACGCGCCATCTGCCCCGGCGAGGGTGCCTGCGGCGGCATGTACACCGCGAACACGATGGCCAGCGCCGCCGAGGCCCTCGGCATGTCGCTCCCGGGCAGCGCCGCACCCCCGGCTACCGACCGGCGGCGCGACGGTTTCGCCCGGCGGTCCGGTGAGGCGGTCGTGGAGCTGCTGCGCCGCGGGATCACAGCCCGCGACATCCTGACCCGCGAGGCGTTCGAGAACGCCATCGCCGTCGTGATGGCCTTCGGCGGCTCCACCAACGCCGTGCTGCACCTGCTCGCCATCGCGCACGAGGCCGGCGTACCGCTGGACCTCGACGACTTCACCCGCGTCGGCGAGCGGGTGCCGCACCTAGCGGACGTCAAGCCCTTCGGGCAGTACGTCATGACCGACGTCGACCGGGTCGGCGGTGTCCCGGTCGTGATGCGTGCGCTGCTGGACGCGGGGCTGATGCACGGCGACGTGCTGACCGTCACAGGGAAGACCATGGCCGAGAACCTCGCGGACATCGCGCCACCGGACGTCGACGGCAAGGTCCTGCGAGCGATGTCCGCGCCGATCCACCGGACCGGCGGCATCACGATCCTGCGCGGCTCGCTCGCCCCGGACGGCGCCGTCGTGAAGACCGCGGGCTTCGAGGACGACGTGTTCGAGGGCATCGCCCGGGTCTTCGACCGCGAGCGGGTGGCGTTGGACGCTCTCGAGGACGGCACCATCGCGGCCGGCGACGTCGTCGTGATCCGCTACGAAGGGCCCAAGGGCGGCCCCGGCATGCGCGAGATGCTCGCCATCACCGGCGCGATCAAGGGCGCGGGCCTCGGCAAGGACGTGCTGCTGCTCACCGACGGCCGTTTCTCGGGAGGTACGACGGGGCTGTGCGTCGGCCACGTTGCGCCCGAGGCGAGCGACGGCGGCCCGATCGCCCTGGTGCATGACGGCGACCGGATCCGCCTCGACGTGGCGGCCCACCGGCTCGACCTTCTCGTCGACGACGACGAGCTCGAGGCGCGTCGCACCGGGTGGGCGCCGCTGGCGCCGGTCTACAGGACCGGCGTACTCGCGAAGTACGTCAAGCTGGTCGGCTCGGCCGCCGGTGGAGCCGTCTGCGGCTGACCGTCGGCCGGCGCCGGTCGCGCAGGTCGGTCAGTGCCCGAGCAAGCCGTCGAGCAGCCCGCCGGAGCCCGGGCCGCTGGTGTCCGAGCTGCCCGATCCGGAGCTGCCCGATCCGGAGCTTGTAGACCCGGGGCCGACGTTGGGACTCGTGCCGCCCGAGCCGGACCCCGACGAGCCTGAGCCGGAGCCTGACCCGGTGAGGCTGCCGAGCACGTCGCCGGCGGTGCCGGTCACGGTGCCCACCGGGTCGGTCAGGGTCTGGTCGAGTGTCCCGTTGGGGTCGGCGACGACGCCGCCCACCGGTCCGGTGACGGTGCCGACCACCGAGCCGACGTCGGTCGCGCCTGTCACGGTGTCCGTGAGCTGCCCGCTGGTGCCCGTCCCGGTCGTCCCACCGCCGATCGGTGTCGTCGAGGGTTCGGCGGCCGCCGCTGGCGGCGGGGCCGGAGCCTGCGCGGTCCCTACGGGATCTGTGACCGAGCCCGCGGTGGACGACGTGACCGGCACGTCGTCCGCGGCGCCGTGCGTGGTCGGGTCGCCGGTGGTCGTCGGCGATGCCGGGTCGATCGCCCGGTGGGGACCGGTGGCGACGGTGCCGGAACCGTGGTGCTGCCCGCCCGCCGAGGTCACGGGTGGGGGTGGCGCCGGGGTGGGCAGAGCTGTCACGGTGCCGGTGACGGCGCCGGTCGCCAGTTCGCCCGCGCCAACGACCCTGGCCAGCGTCGCCGCGGGCACCGAACCCGCGACCATCGGCACGTCGGCCAGCCAGGCCACCAGCCCCTGGGCGCGGCGCAGCCGAGGGCCGCCGACGGCGACCATCGCACGGACCACGGTCGGGTCGAACTGGGTGCCCGAGAAGCGCACGAGCTCCGCCAGGGCAGCGGCGCGGGAGACCGGCCGCTGGTAGGCCCGGGCGGCCGTCATCACGTCGTACGCGTCGGCGACTGCGACGATCCGGGCGCCGTAGGGGATCGCGCTGCCGCGCAGTCCCGCCGGGTACCCGGTGCCGTCGTACCGCTCGTGGTGGGACACCACGACCTCGGCCCACTCGCCGAGCCACGGCAGCAGACCGGCCGCGATCTCCGCGCCGTGCTGCGGGTGGGCCTTCAACACCACCCACTCCGCCTCGGTGGGCTTGCCGGGCTTGTTGAGCAGGGTTGAGGGGACCCGGAGCTTGCCGATGTCGTGCAGAATCGCTGCCCAGCGCAGCAGGTCGCGGTCGCGGCGCGGCACGTGCAGCTGCTCGGCCAACAGGTCGGTGAACATCCGCACTCGCTCGGCGTGCCCGCGGGTGGGGCGGTCGTGCGCCCGCATCGCCGCGACCAGAGTGAGGATCTCGCGGGCCACGGCCCCCGGGTCGGCACCGGCGTCGCGGACCCGGGCGAGCTGCTCCTCGATGGGCCGGCGGCGGACTGCTTCCCGGGCGACCGCGAGGCGGGAAGGGGCCCGGTCCGGGAACAGCATGCTCAGGTCGAGCAGGGTGACGACGGGCAGCAGGCGACGGCCCAGACGGTCGACAAGGACGAGAGTGAGGGTCGAGACGATGAGCAGTACGCCGAGAACGGCCAGGCGTCCGGCGGCTCCGGCGGGTGTGGGCAGCAGGAGGCGGCAGCCCCACGCGGCGGCGACCGAGACGACGACCGGACCGACCAGCACCGTCAGGCGCAGGCCCGTGGCCCACGCCGACCTGCTCTCCCAGCGTGCGTTCGCACCGCCCCCCATCGCGGTCACCCCCTCGTAGCCGCCTCGTCAGGCAGCCCTCGACCTTCCCTGTACCTCGGCTCGTGGGCCGGTGGAGTGGATACGCCGCTCGGGTGATCCCGTCCGGACCGGGATGCGAGACACGCTGTGCCACGCCTTGACACGCGCCGCCGCGCCGATGAGGGTTGCGAGCGTGCGCCACCTCCTCGTAGTCAGCCAGCGCGCCGCCTGACGCCCCGTCAGCCGAGCGCGCGACCCCTCACTGTCCGTTCCGGACCGGAGGGGTTTTTTGTTGGCCCGCCCCGCCCGTACCGCCCAGAGAGGCAGCACCCATGACCCAGCCGCACGGCGAACAGATGACAGGAGCCCAGAGCCTGGTCCGCTCGCTGGAGTCCGCGGGGGTCGAGACGGTCTTCGGCATCCCGGGCGGCGCGATCCTCCCGCTCTACGACCCGCTGATGGACAGTCAGCGGATCCGGCACATCCTGGTCCGCCACGAGCAGGGCGCCGGGCACGCGGCGACCGGCTACGCCCAGGCGACCGGCCGGGTCGGTGTGTGCATGGCGACCAGCGGGCCGGGTGCTACCAACCTCGTCACGCCGATCGCCGACGCCTACATGGACAGCGTCGCGATGGTCGCGGTCACCGGCCAGGTGCCCAGCGGCGCGATCGGTACGGACGCCTTCCAGGAGGCCGACATCCGCGGCATCACGATGCCGATCACCAAGCACAACTACCTCGTCACCGACCCGGCCGAGATCCCGCGCACCCTCGCCGAGGCGTTCCACATCGCCTCGACCGGACGTCCCGGACCGGTCCTGGTCGACGTCGCGAAGGACGCCATGCAGGCGATGACCGCGTTCGCCTGGCCCGGCACGGTCGACCTGCCGGGCTACCGTCCCGTCACCAAGCCGCACAGCAAGCAGATCCGGGAGGCTGCCCGGCTGATGGTGTCCGCGCGCCGGCCGGTGCTCTACGTCGGCGGTGGGGTGCTCAAGGCCGGTGCCTGGGCCGAGCTGCGGGCGCTCGCGGATCTGACGGGCATCCCGGTGGTGACGACGCTGATGGCCCGTGGCGCCTTCCCGGACAGCCACCCGCAGCACCTCGGCATGCCGGGGATGCACGGCACGGTCGCTGCCGTCACCGCGCTGCAGAAGTCAGACCTGCTCATCTCCCTGGGTGCTCGCTTCGACGACCGGGTGACCGGCAAGCTGTCGAGCTTCGCGCCGGACGCGACGGTGATCCATGCTGACATCGACCCGGCCGAGATCTCCAAGAACCGCACGGCCGACGTGCCGATCGTGGGCGACGCCCGCGAGGTGATCGCCGACCTCGTGGTGGCCATCCAGGCCGAGCACGCGGCCGGCGAGGTGGGTGACTTCGCCGGGTGGTGGGAGCAGCTCAACAGATGGCGGTCGACGTACCCCCTCGGTTACGAGCAGCCGGCCGACGGTTCCCTGGCACCGCAGTACGTCATCGAGCGACTCGGCAAGATCGCGGGTCCCGACGCGCTGTACGTCGCCGGGGTCGGGCAGCACCAGATGTGGGCCGCCCAGTTCATCGGCTACGAGAACCCCGGCACCTGGCTCAACTCCGGCGGCCTCGGCACCATGGGGTACGCCGTTCCCGCGGCCATGGGAGCGAAGGCCGGCCGGCCGGAGGCCACCGTGTGGGCGATCGACGGCGACGGGTGCTTCCAGATGACCAACCAGGAGCTCGCGACCTGCGCGATCAACGACATCCCCATCAAGGTCGCCATCATCAACAACGGCAGCCTCGGCATGGTCCGGCAGTGGCAGACGCTCTTCTACAACCAGCGATACTCCAACACCGACCTCGGCGGCGCCGGCCGCAGCGCGGCCGCGGCGGGCAGCCGGGTCGAGCACATCCCGGACTTCGTCAAGCTCGCCGAGGCCTACGGCTGCATCGGGCTGCGCTGCGAGAAGGCCGAGGACGTCGACGCGACCATCGAGCGGGCGATGGGCGTCGAGGACCGTCCCGTCGTGGTCGACTTCACCGTGCACCAGGACGCGATGGTGTGGCCGATGGTCGCTGCCGGCATGAGCAACGACGAGATCCAGGTCGCGCGCGACATGGCTCCGCAGTGGGACACCGACACCGGCGAGACCGGAGAGGAGGCCTGACATGAGCAGACACACGCTCTCGGTGCTGGTGGAGAACAAACCTGGCGTCCTGGCCCGGATCGCAGGGCTCTTCTCGCGGCGCGGCTTCAACATCGACTCGCTGGCCGTAGGCCCGACCGAGCACGACGACGTCTCGCGGATGACGATCGTGGTCAACGTCGAGGAGCTCCCGCTCGAGCAGGTGACCAAGCAGCTCAACAAGCTCGTCGAGGTCCTCAAGATCGTCGAGATGGAACCGGCGTCGTCGGTCCAGCGCGAGCTGCTGCTCGTGAAGGTTGCGGCGGACCGGGCAACCCGCTCGCACGTACTGGAGACGGTGCAGCTGTTCCGGGCCAAGGTCGTCGACGTCGCACCCGACGCGGTCACCGTGGAAGCCACCGGGAGCACCGACAAGCTCGAGGCGTTGCTGCGCGTGCTCGAGCCCTACGGTGTCCGCGAGCTCGTCCAGTCAGGCATGGTCGCGGTCGCGCGGGGATCGCGCTCGATGACCGACCGCTCGTCGCGCACCAGCACCGTCACCGCGGTCCCCACCGCACTCTGACCCACCACCCATCGAGGAGAGCCGAGAACCGTGGCCGAGCTGTACTACGACGACGACGCCGATCTGTCCGTGATCCAGGGCCGCAACGTGGCGGTGCTCGGCTACGGCAGCCAGGGCCACGCACATGCCCTGTCCCTGCGCGACTCCGGCGTCGACGTGCGCGTCGGACTCCCGGAGGGGTCGAAGAGCAGGGAGCGGGCCGACGCCGAGGGGCTGCGCGTCGTGACGCCGTTCGAGGCCTGCGAGGAGGCCGACCTGGTGATGGTGCTCGCGCCGGACCCGGTGCAGCGCTCGCTGTACGCCGACGCGATCGCACCCAACCTGGTCGACGGCGATGCGTTGTTCTTCGGCCACGGGCTCAACATCCGCTACGACCTCATCAGGCCCCCGGCCGGCGTCGACGTCTGCATGGTTGCGCCCAAGGGACCGGGTCACCTGGTACGCCGACAGTTCGTCGACGGGCGCGGCGTGCCGGTCCTCGTCGCGGTCGAGCAGGACGCCACCGGGACGGCGTGGGACCTCGTGAAGTCCTACGCGAAGGGCATCGGCGGCACCCGGGCCGGCGCCATCAAGACGACGTTCACCGAGGAGACCGAGACCGACCTGTTCGGCGAGCAGGTGGTGCTCTGCGGCGGCCTGTCCGAGCTCATCAAGTCCGGCTTCGACACCCTCGTCGACGCCGGCTATCAGCCGGAGATCGCCTACTTCGAGTGCTTGCACGAGGTGAAGCTCATCGTCGACCTCATGTACGAGGGCGGCATCTCGAAGATGTACTGGTCGGTCTCCGAGACCGCTGAGTACGGCGGCTACACCCGCGGCCCGCGGATCGTGACCGACGCCACCCGGGCCGAGATGAAAAAGGTGCTCGGCGAGATCACCGACGGGTCCTTCGCGAAGGAATGGATGGCCGAGTACGACGCCGGGTTGCCCAACTACAAGCGTTACTACCAGGAGAACACAGAGCACCGGGTCGAGCAGACCGGCCGCAAGCTGCGCCCGCTGATGAGCTGGATCACCGAGGACGAGTGACCGCACCGTCAGCCGCTCGTCGCCACATATGGCGACGAGCGGCTGACAAGGTTGCGCCCGCGAGCGGTCGACCTCGAAGCGAGTATGCGGCTGCGATGCCGGGCTGAAACGTGCGGCCGCGTGGATGTTTGAGCGCTGATCATCGCGAGCAAGGTCGAGGGGCGTTGCCCCTTCTCGCGCGAGGTGTCGGATGAACAGTCTGCGGCTCGACCTGAACGCCCTCGACTACGTCATCCTCGGCTGCTACTTCCTGACAGTGCTGGGCATCGGCGTCCTGGCCCGGCGCAGCATCAGCTCGAGCCTCGACTTCCTGATGTCCGGTCGGGCGCTGCCTGCCTGGGTCACCGGGCTGGCGTTCATCGCCGCCAACCTCGGCGCGCTCGAGATCCTCGGGATGGCTGCCAACGGCGCGCAGTACGGCGTCGCGACCGTGCACTACTACTGGGTCGGTGCCGTCCCCGCGATGGTGTTCCTCGGCATCGTGATGATGCCCTTCTACTACGGCTCCAAGGTGCGCAGCGTCCCGGAGTTCCTCCGGCTGCGCTTCAACGTCCAGACGCACCTGCTCAACGCGATCATCTTCGCCGTGTCGGCAGTGCTCATCGCCGGCGTCAACCTCTACGCCCTGGCCATCGTGATCGAGGCCCTGCTCGGCTGGCCGCTCGTCGTCGCGATCGTCGTCGCGGCGGCCCTCGTGCTCGTCTACATCACCCTCGGCGGCCTGTCCTCCGCCATCTACAACGAGGTGCTGCAGTTCTTCGTCATCCTGGCCGGACTCATCCCGCTGGTCGTCGTCGGACTGCACGCCATGGGTGGCTGGAGCGGCCTCGAGGACAAGGTCCGTGCGAACAAGAACGGCGGCGAGGGCTTCCTGCACGCATGGCAGGGGACCCAGATCGGTCACGTGACCAACCCGATCGGGTCGAGCTGGTTCGGGATCGTGTTCGGGCTCGGCTTCCTGCTCTCCTTCGGTTACTGGACGACGAACTTCGCCGAGGTGCAGCGGGCGATGTCGGCGCGCAACATGAGCGCTGCCCGGCGTACGCCGCTCATCGGCGCCTTTCCCAAGCTGTTCATCCCCGCGCTGACCGTCATCCCGGGCCTGATCGCCCTGGTGTCGTTCCCGAAGCTGGGGGCGGACACCGGCACGTACACCTACACCAACGCGATCCCACTGCTCATCGAGAAGTACCTGCCCAACGGCGTGCTCGGCATCGCCGTCACCGGCCTGATGGCCGCGTTCATGGCCGGCATGGCTGCGAACATCTCCAGCTTCAACACGGTCTTCACCTACGACATCTGGCAGACCTACCTGCGCAAGGACCGCGAGGACGCCTACTACCTGCGCACCGGTCGGGTGGTCACCGTCATCGGCATCCTGATCGGCATCGGGACCGCGTTCATCGCCTCGGGCTACAGCAACATCATGAACTACGTCCAGACGCTGTTCTCGTTCTTCAACGTGCCGCTGTTCGTCACCTTCCTCATCGGCATCTTCTGGAAGCGGATGACGGCGTGGGCCGGCTTCTACGCACTGCTCGGCGGCACGATCGGCGCGGTCGTCACCTACGTCCTCTACAAGACCGACGTGATCAGCTTCAAGACGGACCTCGAGGAGACCTTCTGGGGTTCCGGTGTCGCGTTCGCCGTCAGCCTGGTGGCCGCGGTCGTCATCAGCATGTTCGGCCAGCCGAAACCCGAGGACGAGCTGCAAGGCCTCGTGCGCGGCGTCGGCGCGACGGACCTGAGCGCAGGCGAGCTGGTCGGTGACCGCTCGTGGTACCGCAACCCGATCGTGCTGGGTGTGGCCGCGCTGACGATCGCCTTCCTGCTCTACATCCCCTTCTGGTGACGGACGCGAGGAGACACCGAGATGTCCGAGAACCCTGACTCCGTCGCCGACCGCGACCGCGAGATCGAGGAGACCGACGAGGCCCGGTCCTCGGCGGCCCGCCTCTTCGACATCCGCCGCGTCATCGGCGGCCTGTTCACGCTGTACGGCGTGCTGGTGCTCGTCGCCGGGATCGTCGACGGATCCGCGGCGAGCAAGAAGGCCGCCGGCATCGACATCAACCTGTGGACCGGCATGGCGATGCTGGCCTTCGGCCTGCTCATGCTGCTCTGGTTGGTCCTTCGCCCGAGCCCTCCCGTGCCAGTGCAGCACGACGACGACGGACGCGCCGGGCACGAGTAGGGCTCCGCGCCGGCACTCGCGCACCGGTCCGGGTGCTGGGACGGTTGTGAATCGGTTCACAAGGCCTTGCCTACGATGGACCTCGTGACGACTCCCGTGGACGCCCCCGAGGACGGACAGCCCGGCCTGACCCCGACTGCGCCCGGCACCGTGTCGACCCGCCCGGTCGTACTGATCGCCGAGGAGCTGTCGCCAGCCACCGTGGCGGCCCTGGGTCCGGACTTCGACGTACGCGACGTCGACGGCACCGACCGGCCGGCCCTGCTGGCCGCTGTCGCGGACGCCGACGCCCTCCTGGTGCGAAGCGCGACCACCGTGGACACCGAAGTGATCTCGGCAGCGCGCCGGCTGAGGGTCGTGGCCCGGGCCGGCGTCGGACTGGACAACGTCGACGTCAAGGCTGCCACCCACGCGGGCGTGATGGTCGTGAACGCCCCGCAGTCCAACATCGTCAGCGCCGCCGAGCTCGCCGTCGGCCTGCTGCTCGCCGCAGCCCGCAACATCGCGCCCGCGCACGCCGCCCTGAAGCAGGGTGAGTGGAAGCGCAGCAAGTACACCGGGATCGAGCTCTACGAGAAGACCGCCGGCATCCTTGGTCTCGGCCGGATCGGCGCACTGGTGGCCCAGCGGCTCTCGGCGTTCGGGATGAAGGTCATTGCCTACGACCCGTTCGTCGCCGCCGGCCGGGCCGCGCAGATGGGGGTGCGGCTGGTCTCGCTCGACGAGCTGCTGCGCACCTCCGACGTGCTCTCCGTGCACCTGCCCAAGACCCCGGAGACGGTCGGGTTGGTCGGCACCGAGCAGCTCGCGACCGTGAAGCCCTCGCTGATCCTCGTCAACGCCGCCCGAGGTGGCATCGTCGACGAGGACGCGCTCTACTCCGCTCTCAAGGAGGGGCGGGTCGCGGCCGCCGGCCTGGACGTCTTCGCCAAGGAGCCGTGCACGGACTCGCCGCTGTTCGAGCTGGAGAACGTCGTGGCCACCCCGCACCTGGGCGCGAGCACCGACGAGGCCCAGGAGAAAGCCGGCGTCTCGGTGGCCCGCTCGGTGCGCCTCGCTCTCAACGGCGACCTCGTGCCGGACGCCGTGAACGTGCAGGGCGGCGTCATCGCCGAGGACGTGCGCCCCGGCATCCCGCTCGCCGAGCACCTGGGACGTTTCCTCACCGCGATGGCGGCAGCCGTACCCGCGCAGCTCGACATCGAGGTGCGCGGCGAGATCACCGCCCACGACGTGCGGGTGCTCGAGCTCGCAGCCCTCAAGGGGCTGTTCACCGACGTCGTCGAGGACCCGGTGTCCTACGTCAACGCACCGGTCCTCGCCGCGCAGCGCGACGTGCAGGTCCGGCTCACCACCGATCCGGAGTCGCCCGACTACCGCAACGTGATCGCCCTGCGCGGGACGCTGGCCGACGGCACCCAGGTCTCGGTGTCGGGGACGTTGACCGGCACGCGGTTCGTCGAGAAGATCGTAGAGATCGACGGCTTCGACGTCGACGTCGCACTCTCCGACCACATGGCCGTGTTCCGCTACGTGGACCGGCCCGGCATCGTCGGCACGGTGGGTCGCGTTCTCGGTGAGGCCTCGGTCAACATCGCCGGCATGCAGGTGAGCCGCGACCGGCGCGGAGGCCACGCACTGGTCGCGATGACCGTTGACGGGGCGATCCCGCCGGCGGTGCTCGACGACATCGTGCGTGAGATCGGCGCCGAGAAAGCCCGCCAGGTCGACCTCACGGAGTGAGATGGCCGTCCCAGCATCCGGGAACGCCGGACAAGGGGCGAGACAACCCTGTGACACCGCACCTACCGTGATGAGCATGCAGCGGCAGATCCTCGTACTTCGTCGCCGCGGCGGGACCCGCTAGAAGGGCCGGCTCCCCGTCGCGGAGTTCGGCGCTGGCCCGCCCACGCGACATCC
>DATBDW010000236.1:0-2082 GCA_036269735.1 Actinomycetes bacterium | reverse complement strand
GGGGCAGACGGGCTCGCAGGCGCCGCAGTCGACGCACTCGTCCGGGTGGATGTACAGCATCCGGTTGCCCTCGTAGATGCAGTCGACAGGGCACTCCTCGATGCACGCCCTGTCGAGCAGGTCGACGCACGGCTGCGCGATCACGTAGGTCACTGTCGGGTCCCTCCCGGGAGCGTGGAACGGTCGGGGTACTGAGGTCACGGTACGGTCGCGCCCCGCAGTGGTGCGACCGGCCTTCCTAGTATCCCTTGTCCACCGGTCCTGACACAGCAGAGGGGGCCCGATGTGCTGACCGCCACAGCGCTGGGGCGCCGCGTGTCGGTGCGCCGGCTCGCCGAGGGAGCCCCCGGCAAGCAGACCGACGCCCTCGGATATCTGCTCGACGTCACGCCGGACCACTTCGAGGTACTGACCCGGGGCGCCGTGATGACCATCCCGCGGGCGGCCGTGACGGCGGCACGGATCGTGCCGCCGGCGACGCCGCGTCGCGGCTGGGCGGTGCCGGCGATCTCCCCCGACGACCTGCAACGGGTGTGCTGGGCCGGCTGGCCGGCCCGCGACCAGCAGCCGATCGGTGACTGGGTGCTGCGGGCGCACGGCGGCGTCACCGGCCGGGCCAACTCCGCGATGGCCGTGGGCGACCCTGGGGCGCCGCTCGCGGAGGCTCTGGCCCGGACCGCCGAGTGGTACGCCGGCCGCGGGCTCCCGCCGCTCCTGCAGCTCCCGCTGGCCGACCCGGCCAACCAGCCCATGGCCGACGCTGGTTGGGTGCGCGCCCACGTGACCGTCGTGCAGGTCGCGCCCATCGACCCGGTCCTCGCATCGCTGGCCGCGCCCGCCGGGCTGCGAGCCGCCGTGGCGCCCACCCCGTCGCAGGAGTGGCTCTCACTCATGCACGACCTCGACGCCCGCGACCCCGACGCGCACGTAGCGATCCTCACCGGGCCGCGGGTGGTCGGGTTCGGCACGGTGTACGACGACGGCGCCGGCGGCGAACCGGTCGGCATCGGGCGGGTGTCGGTCGAG
Source organism: Actinomycetes bacterium (assembly GCA_036269735.1). Taxonomy (GTDB): domain Bacteria; phylum Actinomycetota; class Actinomycetes; order JACCUZ01; family JACCUZ01; genus DATBDW01. The sequence continues at coordinate 1,056 of DATBDW010000236.1, read as the reverse complement.
GGCAGGTGGGCCGGCGTCACCTCGGTCGACGTGGCACCGGCCGGCCGACGACGCGGTGTCGGGTCCGCCGTGATGGCCGCGCTGCTGGGCTGGGCGCGCGAGCAGGGCGCGGTGTCGTCGTACCTTCAGGTGCGCGCGGGCAACCCCGCCGCGCTGCGGCTCTACGACGCGCTCGGCTATGTCACGCATCACCCCTACTGCTACCGGTCGCTGGTCGAGTGACCCCGGGCTGCCGCGGTCAGCTGGTGCGGCCGTAGCGGCTGCGGTGGTACAGCAACGCCGGAGCGTCGCGGGCGCCTTCTGCGGCGCGCACGACCCGGCCGAGCACGATGTCGTGGTCCCCGCCGCCGTACACGGCCTCGGTCCGGCACTCCAGCCAGGAGATCGCTGCGTCCAGCAGCGGCGCACCCGTGCTGCCGGTGTGGTGCGGGAACGAGTCCAGCTGGCCGACCAGCGGGCGTCCCTTGGTGGCGAACCAGTCGGCCGCGCGGCGGTCGGCCGCTGCGAGCACCGACACGCCCCAGAAGCCGGCCTCGAGGACCGCGTCGCGGAACCGGGCCTCGGTGTCGACGCAGACCAGCACGAGCAACGGGTCCAGCGACACCGAGGTGAAGGCGCTGGCCGTCATGGCGTGGTCGAGCCCGCCCACCCGGCTCGTGACGACGGTGACGCCGGACGCGAAGTGGCCGACGGCACGCCGGAAGAGGTCCTCGTCGACGACAGCGTCCGGCGCCCCGGCCGCGGGCGCGGCGGGGTCCGGGGGGGGCTGCGAGGCAGGCACGGACATCGCCGCCGACCCTACCTAGCCCCCGCAGCCGACCACAGGTCCGTCGCGGTCGTCAGGCGTTGACGGTGCTGCCCGCCAGGCGGGCGTTGCTGATCACGACGGCGCTGGGCTGCTCGACCAGGCGCAGCGTGTTCAGCGAGGTCTCGCCGAACGCGTTCTTGGTGGCGCTGGACAGGGCCAGGCAGCCCACGACCCGGCCGCCGGCGCGCAGCGGCATCGACAGGAAGGTCGCCATCCGGCCCTCGTCGTCCTGGCCGAGGTGGCCGTGC
>DATBDW010000235.1:0-7001 GCA_036269735.1 Actinomycetes bacterium | reverse complement strand
AGGTGCGGCTGTCCGCTACCGGACCTCTCGACGAGGCTGACCGGATCGGCCGCGACCTCGCGGCCGACCTGCTCGCCGAGGGTGCGGCCGATCTCATGTGGGAGCGCGTCACGTGACCCGCCCAACCAGTTCGAGCAGGCCCGCCAGTGCCGCCCGGAAGAAGACCGTCAAGCCGCTCGGCAGCGTCGCCTTCGTCGGCGCCGGCCCCGGCGACCCGCAGCTGTTGACCGTGCGAGCGGTCGAGCTGCTCGCCAAGGCCGACGTCGTCGTCACCGAGTCGCAGGACGCCGAGTTCGTCCGTCGCTACTGCCGCGAGGGCGTCGAGGTCGTCGACGGTTCGCTCGGCGACGACGGCCAGCCGCTGAGCCACGCCGTCCGTGCCCGGCTCGTCGCGAAGGCGGCCAAGGGCGGCGGGCTCGTGGTCCGGCTCCTTGACGGCGACCCGTTCCTCTACGCCACCGGCTCCGAGGAAGCGGCCGCGTGCGCGAAGGCCGGGATCCCGTTCGAGGTCGTGCCCGGCGTGTCCTCGATCACTGCGGTCCCGGCGTACGCCGGCATCCCGCTCACGTCGGCCAAGCACCGCGAGGTGCGGGTGGTCAACGTCGCCGAGGGCTCGGTGGACTGGAGCGACCTCGGTGCCGGTACGGCGACATTGGTGCTCCTTGCCGCGACAGCGGTGATGGGCGACGTCGCGAAGTCCCTGATCGCCGCCGGTCGTGCGCCGGAGACCCCGGTGGCCCTGACCCAGTCCGGGACCACGACCGCCCAGCGCACCGTCGTCTCCACGCTGGAGCGGGTCGCCGCGGACATCAAGGCTGCCAAGCTGGCGCCGCCCACGATCACCGTCGTCGGTGACACGGTGGGGCTGCGTGATTCGCTCTCGTGGTTCGAGACCAAGCCGCTGTTCGGCTGGCGGGTGCTCGTGCCGCGCACCAAGGAGCAGGCGGGCGCACTCTCCGACCGGCTGCGCGCGTTCGGTGCCGTGTCCGAGGAGGTCCCGACCATCGCGGTCGAGCCGCCTCGCACGCCGCAGCAGATGGAGCGCGCGATCAAGGGCCTGGTGACGGGCCGCTACGAGTGGATCGCACTGACGTCGCGCAACGCCGTCAAGGCGGTCCGCGAGCGCTTCGAGGAGTACGGCCTGGACGCGCGGGCGTTCGCCGGCATCAAGGTCGCGGCCGTGGGCGAGCAGACCGCGGCGGACCTGCTGGCCTGGGGGATCAAGCCGGACCTCGTTCCTAGCGGCGAGCAGTCGGCCGCCGGCCTGCTCGAGGACTGGCCGCCCTACGATCCGGTCTTCGACCCGATCGACCGGGTGTTCCTGCCGCGGGCCGACATCGCGACCGAGAACCTGGTCGCCGGGCTGGTCGAGCGCGGCTGGGAGGTCGACGACGTGACGGCGTACCGGACCGTGCGCGCCGCTCCGCCGGCCGCACCGATCCGCGAGGCCATCAAGAGCGGCGGCTACGACGCCGTCGTGTTCACGTCGTCCTCGACGGTGCGCAACCTGGTCGGCATCGCGGGCAAGCCGCACCCCTCGACGGTCATCGCCTGCATCGGGCCGGCGACCGCGAAGACGGCGGAGGAGCACGGGCTGCGGGTCGACGTCCTCGCCCCGAGCCCGTCGGTCGCCGACCTCGCCTGCGCGCTGTCCGAGTACGGCGCCACCCTGCGCGCGTCGGCGGTCGCTGCCGGCGAGCCGGTGCTGCGCCCGTCCCAGAAGCGCACCACGGCGCGCCGCAAGGCGACCTGAGCACCGCGATGACCGACGCTCGCTTCCCGGCCGCCCGCCCGCGGCGGTTGCGCACCACGCCGGCGATGCGCGCACTCGTGGCGCAGACCCGGCCGGCCCCGGCCGACCTGGTGCTGCCGATGTTCGTCCGCGAGGGGCTCGCCGAGCCCACCGCGATCGGGTCGATGCCGGGAGTCGTCCAGCACACCCGCGACTCGCTGCGCAAGGCGGTCGTGGACGCGGTCGAGGCCGGGGTGGGCGGCGTGATGCTCTTCGGCGTACCGGAGCAGCGCGACCCCACCGGGTCCGGCGCCACCGACGACGACGGGGTGCTCAACGTCGCGATCCGCGACGTGGTCGCCGAGGTCGGTGACGCGACGGTCGTCATGAGCGACCTGTGCCTCGACGAGTTCACCGACCATGGGCACTGCGGTGTGCTGGCAGCTGACGGCAGCGTCGACAACGATGCGACCCTCGTGCGGTACGCCGAGATGGGGCTCGCCCAAGCAGCGTCCGGCGCGCACGTGCTCGGCCTGTCCGGGATGATGGACGGCCAGGTCGGTGTCGTTCGCGCGGCCCTGGACGCGGATCGGTACACGAGCACCGCGATCCTTGGCTATACCGCGAAGTACGCCTCGGCGTTCTTCGGTCCGTTCCGCGAGGCCGTCGAGTCGACCCTGCAGGGCGACCGGCGCAGCTACCAGCAGGACCCCGCTAACGGCGACGAGGCCATGCGCGAGCTGGCGCTCGACCTCGCGGAGGGCGCGGACATCGTCATGGTCAAGCCGGCGCTGCCCTACCTCGATGTGTTGCGCCGCGTCGCCGACGAGGCCGCGCGGCACGGCGTACCCGTCGCGGCGTACCACGTGTCGGGGGAGTACTCGATGGCGGAGGCGGCCTTCGCCCAGGGCTGGCTGGACCGCGAGCGGACCATCATCGAGACGCTCACGTCGGTGCGTCGCGCCGGCGCCGGCATCGTCCTGACCTATTGGGCCGTCGAGGCCGCGCGTCTTCTGCGGGCCGGGCGATGAGCCACCCGTCCTACCCGTTCGACGCTCCCGCGTCGGCCGCCCTGTTCGCGCGCGCCGAGATCGTCACACCCGGCGGCGTCAACTCGCCGGTCCGCGCGTTCCGTTCGGTCGGTGGCACGCCGCGGTTCATGGTCAGCGGCCACGGTCCCTACCTCGTCGACGCCGACGGCCGGGAGTACGTCGACCTCGTGTGCTCCTGGGGGCCGCTGCTGCTCGGCCACGCGCACCCGGACGTCATCGAGGCCGTGCAGGCGGCGGTGTCGCGCGGCACGTCGTTCGGTACGCCGACCGAGGGCGAGGTCGCGCTGGCCGAGGAGATCGTCGCGCGGGTCGACCCCGTCGAGCAGGTGCGCCTCGTCTCCAGTGGCACCGAAGCCACGATGTCCGCGGTCCGGCTGGCCCGCGGGTTCACCGGGCGCAGCAAGGTGGTCAAGTTCGCCGGCTGCTACCACGGCCACGTCGACGCCCTGCTGGCAGCGGCCGGCTCCGGCGTCGCGACCTTGGGACTGCCGGACACCCCGGGCGTCACCGGTGCCGCCGCCGCGGACACCGTGGTGCTGCCCTACAACGACCTTGACGCGGTCGCCGAGGCGTTCCGCGTCCACGAGGGCCAGATCGCCTGCGTCATCACCGAGGCCGCGGCGGGCAACATGGGAGTCGTCGCGCCGCTTCCCGGCTTCACCGCCGGGCTGGCCCGGCTGTGCACCGACCACGGTGCGCTGCTGATCAGCGACGAGGTGATGACGGGGTTCCGCGTGAGCAGGGCGGGCTGGTACGGCCTCGAGGGCGTCCGGCCGGACCTGATGACCTTCGGCAAGGTCATGGGCGGCGGCTTCCCCGCCGCCGCGTTCGGCGGTCGCGCGGACGTCATGGCCCGGCTCGCGCCGGCCGGCCCGGTCTACCAGGCCGGCACCCTGTCCGGGAACCCGGTCGCGACCGCGGCCGGGCTCGCGACGCTTCGTGGTGCGACCGACGAGGTCTACACGTACGTCGACAAGGCCGCCGCCGAGCTGTCCGGCCTCGCCGGCGACGCGCTCGCGACCGCCGGCGTACCTCATGTCGTGCAGCACGCAGGCAGCATGTTCTCGGTGTTCTTCACTTCCGACGCGGTGACCGACTACGACAGTGCGCGCCGCCAGGACGCGTCGGCGTTCCGGGCGTTCTTCCACGCGATGCTCGAGCAGGGTGTCTACCTGCCGCCGTCGGCGTTCGAGGCGTGGTTCCTCTCCGCCGCCCACGACGACGGCGCGCTGGGCCGCGTTGCCGACGCGCTCCCGCTCGCGGCACGCGCCGCAGCCGAGGCTGCCGCATGAGCGAGCTCACCACCGTGCACCTGTTGCGCCACGGCGAGGTGCACAACCCCGGCAAGGTGCTGTACGGCCGGCTGCCGGGCTACCAGCTCTCCGACCTGGGGCGGGCGATGGCCGACCGGATCGCGAAGCACCTCGCGGGCGAGGACATCACCTACATCGTCTCCTCACCGCTGGAGCGCGCCCAGGAGACCGCGGCGCCGTCCGCGGCGGCACACGGCCTCGACGTCGTCCTGGACGAGCGGCTGATCGAGGCCGGCAACGTCTTCGAGGGCAAGACGTTCGGAGTCGGCGACGGGTCGCTGCGCCGGCCGGCCCACTGGAAGTACCTGCGCAACCCGATCCGGCCGTCGTGGGGCGAGCCGTACGTCGAGATCGCCCGGCGGATGCTCGCTGCCGCCGAGTCGGCCCGCGACGCGGCGCGCGGCCACCACGCGCTCGCCGTCTCGCACCAGCTGCCGATCTGGACCGCCCGATCCTTCGCCACCGGCCGGCGGCTCTGGCACGACCCTCGCAAGCGGCAGTGCTCCCTCGCGTCGCTGACGTCGTTCACCTACGACGGTGACGCCCTCGTGTCGGTTTCCTACGAGGAGCCGGCCCGCGACCTCCTGCCGGCCCCCGCGACAGGCGGCAAGAAGTTCGTCGCCGGGGCCTGATGGCATTCCGTCCCGCGTTGCTCACGACGGTGGCCGTGGCCGCGGCGGCGCTGTTGCTGGCCGGCTGCTCGGGCACCGGTGACGCGGTCGCAGGTCAGAACTACCGGTCCGGTGACGGGACCGTGCGGTGGCTGGCTCCGTCCTCACGGCACGGGCCGGTGGAGCTGCACGGAAAGACACTGACCGGTCAGCGGTTCGACCTGAGGTCCCTGCGTGGACGCGTGACCGTGGTCAACGTGTGGGCCTCCTGGTGCCCGCCGTGCATCGCCGAGGCGCCCGCCCTCCAGCAGGTCCACGAGCAGACCCAGGCCGAGGGAGTCGCGTTCGTCGGCATCGACAACGAGAGCGACGTGGCCGCGGCCACGGCGCACGAGCGCCGGTTCGGCGTCACCTACCCGAGCATCGGGTCCGACGGAGGCCGGGTGCTCCTGTCGCTGCGCGGCACGCTGTCACCCAAGGCGACACCGTCGACACTGGTGCTCGACCGGCAGGGCCGGGTAGCGGCGCGGGTGCTCGGCCGGGTCAGCGCCGACACCCTGTCCGGGTTGATCGACGACGTCCGCACCGGTCGCGAGACGTCGTCATGAGCGCGTCGACGACCATCACCGACGGCTCACTGCTGCTCGCGCTGCCCCTCGCGGCGGCGGCCGGTCTGGTGTCCTTCCTCTCGCCGTGCGTCCTGCCGTTGGTGCCGGGCTACCTCGCCTACACCACCGGCCTGTCCGCCGCCGAGGTCTTCGACGATGCCGGACGTCGCCGCGGCCGGCTGGTTCTCGGCGCGCTGCTGTTCGTCGCGGGGTTCACCGTCGTCTTCGTCAGCGCGGGCGTCCTGCTCGGCAGCTTCGGCAGCTTCTTGCTGGACCACCAGGACGCGTTGCAGCGCTGGCTCGGCGCATTCACGATCGTGATGGGCCTGGCGTTCATCGGTGTGCTGCCCTGGTTGCAGCGCGACGTACGGATCGACAAGCGACCGGCGGTCGGGCTGGCCGGCGCGCCGTTGCTCGGCGCGGCGTTCGGTCTGGGCTGGTCGCCGTGCCTCGGGCCGACGCTCGGCGCCGTGATGGCCCTCGGACTGGACCAAGGAACGGCGCTGCGCGGCGGCCTGCTCGCGGTGGCCTACTGTCTCGGCCTCGGGCTCCCGTTCGTCGTGACCGCACTGGCGTTCGGCCGGGCGATGACGGCGTTCGGCTGGGTGAAGCGCCACTACCTGGCGGTGATGCGCACCGGCGGCGGGCTGCTCGTCGTCATCGGCCTGCTGCTCGTCACTGGTGCGTGGGACCAGCTTGTCCAGCAGCTGCAGGTCTGGGTCAACGGCTTCACGGTGGCCGTCTGATGGTGCACACGCTGAGCACGGCGCCGTCCCGCGACCGCCCGCCGGAGCCGCGGCCACCCGCGATGCGGCCGCTCGAGCTGGCGCGGTGGGGCTGGCGACAGCTGACCTCAATGCGGACCGCGCTGGTGCTGCTGTTCCTGCTCGCGCTGGCTGCCGTCCCTGGTTCGCTCGTGCCGCAGCGCAGCATCAGCGCCGCGCGGGCCGCACAGTTCGCCCAGCAGCACCCGCACCTCGACCCCTGGTACCAACGGTTCTCGCTGTACGCCGTGTACTCGTCGCCCTGGTTCGCCGCGATCTATCTGCTGCTCTTCATCTCGCTGGTGGGCTGCGTGCTGCCGCGCAGCCGACTGCACCTCGCGGCCTCGCTCGCCCGGCCGCCGCGCGCACCGCGACACCTCGACCGGCTGCCGGCGCACGTCGCCGTACCGGTGTCCGGGACGGGGCCGGACGTGCTTGACCGGGCCCGTGTGGCGCTGCGCGACCGAAGGTTCCGCGTCGATGTGGCGGACGACTACGTCGCCGCCGAGAAGGGCTACCTGCGCGAGACCGGCAACCTGCTCTTCCACCTGGCCCTGCTCCTCCTGCTGCTGTCCGTCGCGCTGGGGCACCTGTTCGGCTACAAGGCCAACGTGCTCCTCGTCGAGGGCGCGTCGTTCTCCAACACGGTGTCGACCTACGACACGTGGACGCCGGGCGCCCTCGCCGACGAGACGAAGCTCGCGCCGTTCACGGTGACTCTCAAGCACCTGGCGGTCCGGTTCCAGCAAGGCGGCCAGCAGAGCGGGGCCCCGCGCGACTTCCAGGGCGCGCTCCGCGACACGAGCGACCCGAGTGCCCGCGCGCGGAGCTACGACCTGCGGGTGAACCACCCGCTGGTCGTGGACGGCGTCAAGGTGTTCCTCCTCGGCAACGGCTACGCACCGGTCATCACCGTGCGCG
>DATBDW010000234.1:0-2121 GCA_036269735.1 Actinomycetes bacterium | reverse complement strand
CAAGGGCGCGCTGGCGGTGGTCATCGCGCTGCTTCTCGTGTTCGGCGTGCTCGGCGGCGGCGCCGTCCTGGCGATGGGCGGCCTGAGCCGGGTCAAGGACGCGTTCTCCTCCTCCGACGCGGCTGACTACCCGGGCCCGGGGACCGGGTCGGTCGTCATCGAGGTCAAGACCGGCCAGACCTCGGCCGACGTCGCCAAGACGCTGAAGGCCGCCGATGTGGTCAAGAGCACCACGGCCTTCATCCAGGCGGCGTACGCCGATCCCGACGCCTCCAAGCTCCAGCCGGGCTTCTACCAGCTGCAGCACAAGATGGCCGCGGCCGACGCCCTCAGCGCCGTGCTCGACCCGTCGGCCCGCATCGAGGCCCGGGTCACGCTGCCCGAGGGCCTGCGGCTCGACGAGACCCTCAAGCGGCTGGCCGCCGGCAGCAAGATCCCGCTCAAGGCCTACGAGAAGGCCCTCCGGACCGACGCCGAGCGGCTCGGGCTGCCGACGTACGCGAAGAAGAACCCCGAGGGCTTCCTGTTCCCGGCCACCTACAACGTGGAACCCAATGCCAGCGCGTCCTCGGTGCTGACCCAGCTCTTCAAGGCCTACAAGACCAACTCCGACCAGGCCGGCGTCACGCGGACCAACCGCACCCCGGAGGAGATCGTCACCATCGCCAGCCTCGTCGAGGCGGAGGCCCGCAACCCCGACGACTACGGGAAGGTCGCCCGCGTCGTCTACAACCGCCTCCAGCAGGGGATGCCCCTGCAGTTCGACTCGACGGTCAACTACGCGTTGCACGCGGACAAGACGATCGTGACCTACCAGGATCTGGGCGTGAACTCGCCGTACAACACGTACAAGCACACCGGCCTCCCGCCGGCCCCGATCAACTCGCCCGGGCTGGCCGCGATGACGGCCGCCGTCAACCCGACTCCGGGCAACTGGCTGTACTTCGTCACGACCGACCCGCAGGCCGGCACGACGAGGTTCACCAACAGCTACCAGGAGTTCCTCAAGTTCCGGAACGAGCTGAAGTCGAACCAGTGACCGGGCGAGCTGATCGGGGCTGGCGGGCAGCGGTCCTCGGGTCGCCGATCGGCCACTCGCTCTCCCCGGCACTGCATCGGGCGGCGTACGCTGAGCTCGGGCTGGACTGGACCTACGAGGCGTACGACGTCGACGCGACCGGTCTGCCCGGCTTCCTCGGCGGCCTGGACGACCGCTGGGTGGGCCTGTCCCTGACCATGCCCCTCAAGGCGGCCGTGCTGGTTCATCTGGACAGCTCGACCGCGGTGGTCGAGGCCGCTGGCGGAGCCAACACCGTGCTGCTGCGGGAGGGCCGCCGGGCCGGGGACAACACCGACGTGCCGGGCATGGTCGCGGCGCTGGCGGCGCACGGCGTGACGGACGTGTCGGAGGCCGCGGTGCTGGGTGGTGGCGCGACCGCTCGCTCGGCGGTCGTCGCCCTCGGGTCGGTGACCAGGCGCGTGGTCGTCTACGTGCGCGACCCGCGACGGACGCCCGGTCTCGAGGTGGCGGCCGAGCGCTCCGGGGTGGACCTCGCCGTTCGCGCGTGGGACCGCGCCACCGACGGCCTGTCGGCTGCGCTGGTGGTCGCGACGACGCCGTCGGGTGCCACCGATCACCTCACCGCGGGATTGCCGGGCCGTCCGGGAGCCCTCTTCGACGTGCTGTACGACCCCTGGCCGACCCCGATCGCGGCCGGCTGGGCGGCCCGCGGCGGACAGGTGATCGGCGGCCTCGAGCTGCTGGTCCACCAGGCGGTCCTACAGGTCCTCCTCATGACCGGGGCGACGGTCGCCGCGGAGCGGCTGGTGGTGCCGATGCGCGTCGCCGGGGAGACCGCACTGCGCACCCGTCCGCCGTCGACGGCGGGTCGCCCGACCGGCTGACCTCGGCTCCGCCGGACGCTGCTCAAGCAATCGTCGGGTCCCGCCGATGGGTCATGGACGGAGCGGTCGGAGATGGCCGACCCGCGGAGCAGCGGCACGAGGTGGACGATGAGCGAAGCGTACGGCGACTCCCGCGGCGAGCACGCCGCAGACGGGCTCAGCCGGTCCGGCCGGCTCGACCAGATCCTGGCCGAGCTGGTAGGGCAGGTGCCCGAG
>DATBDW010000233.1:0-6534 GCA_036269735.1 Actinomycetes bacterium | reverse complement strand
TCGGGTGCGCTGGCGCACGCCCGACGTCAGATCTTCTGCACCTGGTTGAACGAGAGCTCGACGGGCGTCTCGCGGCCGAAGATCGACACGAGGACCTTGAGCTTCTGCGAGTCCGCGTGGATCTCGCTGATCGAGGCCGGGAGGGTGGCGAACGGACCGTCCATGACGGTGACCGACTCGCCGATCTCGAAGTCCGCGGGGCGGGCCTCGACGACCTTCTCTTTCTTCTCCTGCTCGGGCGCGAGGAACTGCAGGACCTCGTCGATCGACAGGGGGGACGGGCGGTGGGTGTGCCCGACGAAGCCGGTCACGCCCGGGGTGTTGCGGACGGCGCCCCACGACTCGTCGGTGAGATCCATCCGGACCAGGACGTAGCCCGGCAGGAGGTTGGCCTTGACCAGCTTGCGCTGGCCGTTCTTGATGACCGTCTCCTCGCGCTGGGGGACCTCCACCTGGAAGATGAAGTCCTCCATGTTCAGCGAGCCGGTCCGCGTCTCGAGATTGGTCTTCACCCGGTTCTCGTAGCCGGCGTAGGAGTGCACGACGTACCACTCGCCGGGCGCGCGGCGCAGGGCCTCCCGCATCTCGGCAACCGGGTCCTCGACCGGCTGGTCCTCGACCGGCTCGTCCTCGCCTGGTTCGTCCGTGGCCGCCTCATCCGCGACCGCCTCCTCCGTGGCTGCCTCGGGCGATTCAGCCGCCTCGGTGGGCTCCTCGGCGTCGGTGTTCTCGGAGGGCGGGGCCGCCTCGACCGGGTCCTCGACCGCGACCGGTTCCGCCGCCGGCTCGACGCCGTGGTCGAGGGTCGGCTCGGCGACCTCGGTCGCCTCGACGGTGCTGGGGGTCTCGGACACGGTGCAGGTCACTTCCTGGTGGGTCGGGGGTTGGTACGGGAGGAACGAGCGGGCTGGGGGACGGGTCTGGGTCCTAGCCGAAGACGGCGAACATGGCCTTGCTGAAGCCGTAGTCGAGCACCGTGACGTAGGCGATCACGATCAGCACGAAGACGATCACGACCGAGGTGTAGGTCATCAGCTCCTTGCGCGTCGGCCAGATGACCTTGCGCAGCTCGGCGATCACCTGGCGGTAGAACAGCGAGATGCGCGCGAGCAGCGGCTTGCGCTCCTCGCGGTCGCGCGCGGGCCGGGGGGTCTCCCGCGTGTCTGTCATCTCGCGTCCGCCATCTGTCGTCCACCTGTCGGTCGGTTCGTCGCGCACTCACATGCGCAGGGCCGGAGGGACTCGAACCCCCAACCGCCGGTTTTGGAGACCGGAACTCTACCAATTGAGCTACGACCCTTCGGGGCCCGGCAACCGACCTGCACGCGTGACGCCGGCTCGTTTCCGGGCTCGCTGGCGCGAGGGGCTCCTGGCCTCCGAAGGGCCGATTCTACGCACAGCTTGGGGGGACGGTCGAACCGCAGCGGACCGGCCACCGCCCTGAGTGCGACGATGGCGCCATGACGCAGCAGCGCAACCGGGTGTCCCACCGGATCGCCGCCATCACCGAGTCCGCCACCCTGGCCGTCGACGCGCGGGCCAAGGCGCTGAAGGCGGCCGGCCGGCCGGTGATCGGGTTCGGCGCCGGCGAGCCGGACTTCCCGACCCCGGACTACATCGTGGAGGCGGCAGCCGCGGCCTGCCACGACCCGCGCTGGCACCACTACACCCCGGCCGGCGGCCTCCCCGAGCTCAAGGAGGCCATCGCGGCCAAGACCGCGCGCGACTCCGGTCTCGAGGTGACCTCCTCGCAGGTGCTGGTCACCAACGGCGGCAAGCAGGCGGTCTACGAGGCGTTCGCCACCCTGCTCGACCCGGGCGACGAGGTGCTGCTGCCGGCGCCGTACTGGACGACGTACCCCGAGTCGATCCGGCTGGCGGGGGGCGTCCCGGTCGAGGTCATGACCGACGAGAGCAGCGGCTACCTCGCCACCGTGGAGCAGCTCGACACGGCCAGCACCGAGCGCACCAAGGTGCTGCTGTTCGTCTCGCCCTCCAACCCGACCGGTGCGGTCTACCCGCCCGACCAGGTGGCGGCGATCGGACGCTGGGCGGTCGAGCGCGGCATCTGGGTCGTCACCGACGAGATCTACGAGCACCTCGTGTACGGCGACGCGCGGTTCGCCTCGATGCCCACGCTGGTGCCGGAGCTGGCCGACACCTGCGTCGTGGTCAACGGCGTGGCCAAGACCTACGCAATGACCGGGTGGCGGGTCGGCTGGCTGATCGGGCCGGTCGACGTGGTGAAGGCGGCCACGAACCTCCAGTCGCACGCCACCTCCAACGTGGCCAACGTCAGCCAGGTGGCCGCCCTCACCGCGGTGCGCGGCGACCTGTCGGCGGTAGCAGCGATGCGCGAGGTCTACGACCGGCGCCGGCAGACCATCGTGAAGATGCTGCGCGACATCCCCGGCGTCGAGTGCCCGGAACCGTTCGGCGCGTTCTACGCCTACCCCTCGGTCAAGGGGGCACTCGGCAAGGAGATCCGTGGCCGGACGCCGCTCTCCAGCGCGCAGCTGTGCGAGCTCGTCCTCGACGAGGCCGAGGTCGCGATCGTCCCGGGCGAGGCCTTCGGTACGCCGGGCTACGTACGGATGTCCTACGCACTCGGCGACGACGACCTCGTCGAGGGCGTGACCCGCCTGCACGAGCTGCTTGCCGAGGCCCGCTAGTTGCGGGACCTCCGCGCGCTGCCCAAGGCCCACCTGCACCTGCACTTCACCGGGTCGCTGCGACCGGCCTCGTTGCGCGAGATGGCGGCCGAGCACCAGGTCCGGCTGCCCGAGATCCTCTCGGAGGTCGACAGCGCGCACCCGCCCGAGCTGCGGGCGACCGACGAGCGCGGCTGGTTCCGCTTCCAGCGCCTCTATGACGCGGCTCGCTCGGTCGTGCGCGGCCCGGTCGACGTCCACCGGCTGGTACTCGAGGCCGCCGAGGACGATGCCGCCGAGGGGTCGGGGTGGCTCGAGATCCAGGTCGACCCCACGTCGTACGCGCCCTACCTCGGTGGTCTGACCCCTGCGGTGGACGTGGTGGTCGACGCTGCCCGGGCCGCGACGCAGCGGACCGGCGTGGGCGTCGGCGTGATCATCGCGGCCAACCGGACCCGGCACCCGCTCGACGCCCGTACCCTCGCCCGGCTGGCGGGGCAGTACGCTGGCCGCGGCGTCGTGGGGTTCGGCTTGTCCAACGACGAGCGGCGGGGGCGCACCGAGGACTTCGCGGCCGCCTTCCGGATCGCTGATCGGGCCGGGCTGCTGCTTGCGCCGCACGGCGGCGAGCTGGGCGGCCCGGAGAACGTCTCGGCCTGCCTCGACGTGCTGGGCGCGGACCGGATCGGGCACGGCGTGCGCTCCGTCGAGGACCCGCATCTGCTCGACCGGCTGGCCGCTGCCGGGGTCACGCTCGAGGTCTGCCCGTCCTCCAACGTCCGCCTCGGGGTCTACCCCACAGCGGCCGACGTGCCGCTGGCGGCCCTGCGCGCGGCCGGGGTGCCGGTGGCGCTCGGGGCGGACGACCCGCTCCTGTTCCGGTCACGGCTGCTGGACCAGTACGTCCAGGCCCGGGAGGTCCACGGGATGTCCGACGCCGAGGTCGCCGAGCTGGCGCGCTGCTCGGTCCGGGGGTCGCTCGCCCCGGCCGAGGTCCGCGACCGCCTTCTCATGGGTATCGACGCCTGGCTCGCGGCCTGAGCCGAGCGTCTGGGTCAGGAAGCCGTTCCTTTCGGGCCATCGGCACGGAAAGTTGGCCCCGGGATCCGGTGGGATGGGCCACGATGCCTGCGCACGCCGCGCAAGGAAGGGAACGGGGGCGACCGGGTGACGGGGACGGGAACGGGGACGGCGGTTCAGGCCGCGCGCCGCCGCGACGAGCTGCGCGACGTGCTGCGCGTGCGGGACTTCCGGCTGCTGTGGGGGGCCGCGCTCGTCAGTGACGTCGGGGACTGGGCGGCCCGCCTGGCCCTGCTGGTGGTCGTCTACCAGCGGACCGGCTCGCCCGTGTGGTCGGCCGCCGTCGTGACAGCCTCGCTGCTGCCCTGGGTCGTCGGCGGACCGCTGCTGGCAACGCTCGCGGACCGGCTCCCCAGACGACGGGTGATGGTCGCGGCCGACCTGCTGCGCGCGGTCGTGTTCGCGCTCCTGCTGCTGCACCTGCCGTCCGCGGTGCTGCTCGTGGGCGTCGCCATCGCCGGTGCCGCGACACCCGTCTTTACCGCCGCGCGCAGCGCGATGATGCCCGAGCTGCTGGGGCCGGAGCGCTACCCGCACGGTGCGAGCCTGCTCGCCACCACCAGCCAGCTGGCGGTCATGGTCGGCTACCTGGCCGGCGGGGTCGGGATCGCTCTGCTGGGCGCCCGTGGCGCGCTGGCCGCGAACTCGGTCAGCTTCCTGCTCTCCGCCGTGCTGCTCGCGCGGATGTCCACCGGCGGGCAGCCGGCCGAGCCGGCGGGCGGCTCGCCGGGAGTGGAGTCCGCCGGGACGCTGCGCCGGATGCGGACCGCGGCGCGGGCCCTGACCGGTGACCGGCTGGTCCTGGCCGCCGTCGTGCTGGCCGCCGCCTCGCAGATCCCGGTGACCGCCCTCGAGTCCCTGGCTGTCGTCTACTCCCGCGAGGTGCTGCTCGACGGCGCGCTCACCTCCGGGGTGCTGTGCGCGGTGCTCGCCGCCGGGATGGCGCTCGGCGCCCTCGGCGTACCGCTGCGAGGCACACCGGTGCGGCTACTCCGTACGTCGATGCTGCTGCTCGCCGGTGGCGGGGCCTTGACCGCGGTGCTGCTCGCGGGCTCCGCCAGCGGACCCGTGCTGCTCCAGGTGCCACTCGCCACCGCGGCCTTCGCGACAGCCGGGCTGGTCGGCCTGACGATGGTCCCGACCGGGGTGGTCGCGTTCTCCCGGCTCCCGGACACGTCGCGCGCGGCCGCGGCGGGACTGCTGCAGGCCTCCGTCATCACCGCTCAAGCGGGGTCCGCCGCGCTGGCCGGCGCGATCGCCACCGTCGTGCCGGTCGAGGACGTGCTCATCGCGGCGTGCATCCTGGGCTGCCTTCCCGCAGTGTGGGTTGCCGCCCGTCTGCGACCGAGGAGAACTCATGCCTGACGGCTCGACCTTTGACGGCCCCACCCCGCACGGCCCCTTCCCCGCTGACCCGGTGATCGCACCGAAGGTCGAGCTGTTCTCCCTGATCCCGGGTCACCACGCCGTCTCCCCCGCCTCGCCGAGCGTCGGCGGCTCGCTCCCGGTCCGGGCCATGCAGCTGTGCGGCCCGGTCGTGTCCGCGTCCGGCTACGGCTGGTACGTCTTCGCGCCGCTGGACTTCGCGCTGCGCTGGGACGGCGACGACACCGAGTGGTCCCCACTGGCCGACAACGAGCCGAGCGGCTGGCTGTCGCTGTCCGGCGGCATCGACGTACCCCTTCCAGGCGGCGAGGAGATCCTGGCCGCCGACCCGGTGCGGCGGGAGCAGCTGGCGGCCGCCGGCCGCACCCAGCTCGCCTTCCTCAACGCGGACCCCCGGGAGATGTCCCAGGTCGAGTTCATCCCGAACATCTTCGCCAAGACCTCGGCGGGCTGGTCACTGCTGGTGCGCAACCTCCCGAACCGCAAGCCGATCACCGGGCTGCGGCTGCTGGAGGGGATCATCGAGACGTCCTGGTACCACAACCTCCTGCCCATCGTGCTCAAGCTGACCGAGCCCGGACGTGTGGTGCGCATCCACCGGGAGATGCCGCTCGCCTGCATCCAGGCGGTCCCGGACGTCGCCTACCAGCCAGCCACGATGGCCGGCGCCGTGGTGCACGAGGGCCTCGGCGCGATCTCCGACGAGGACTTCGACCGTTTCGTGGCCGCGCAGGCGCGGCGCAACCTCGAGGCCAACGGCGGCTACCGACGCGAGCAGCGGGCCGACCGGGCGCGGCGCCGGGCCGCGGCGCCTCTAGAGGCTGTCGCCGAGGAGCACCGGTTCGTTGACGAGATCGACATCGAAGCGGGCACGCACACCGTCACGGACCTCGCGGGCCAGCGCTAGCAGGTCCGCGGTGGTGGCCCCGCCCCGGTTGGTCAGCGCGAGCGTGTGCTTGGTGGAGATCCTGACCGGGCCGGTGCCGTAGCCCTTGGTGAAGCCGGCGCGCTCGATCAACCACGCCGCCGACGTCTTGACCCGGCCGTCGCGCTCCGGCCAGCGGGGCGCGTCGGCGGGCAGCCGGTCTGCGTCGGCGGGATCGAGCAGCGGGTTGGTGAAGAACGAGCCCGCGCTGCACGTGTCGGGATCCCCGGGGTCGAGCACCATCCCCTTCGCGCGCCGCAGCGCGAGCACGGCGGCGCGTACCTCCGACGACGGGACCCGCGCGCCGACCTCCACCCCCAGGGCTCGCGCGAGCTCGGCGTACCGGACCGGTGCTCCGTCGCGCGAGTGCTCGAGGGCGAACGCGACCGCGAGCACGACGTAGCGGTCGGGCTGCGCCTTGAAGACGCTGGTCCGGTAGCCGAAGCCGCAGTCGGAGGGTTCGAGAAGGACGACGTCGTGCGTGGACCGGTC
>DATBDW010000232.1:0-2779 GCA_036269735.1 Actinomycetes bacterium | reverse complement strand
CGCGGGCGAGGTCCGCTCCCCGACGCCGACGGCGACCACGCCCGGGGCCAGGAGCAGCACGTCCCCGCCCTCGACCGGCTCGTGGTCGGGGCCATGCACCAGCTCGGTGCCCGCGAACCGCGGGTGGTGGCGATAGATCGCCCCGGTCAGCGAGGTCTCCCGCATCCGGGCCGGCATCGCCAGGCTGGTGACCACCACCCGGTCGCGGACCCAGACGCTCGAGTCGCGGGTGAACAGCAGGTTGGGCAGCGGGTCCACGACGAAGTCGTGCCGGTCCATGAACCGGTAGACCAGCCCGCCGACCGGCGTCATCTCCTCGTGCGCCAGCCCCGCCATCAGTGTGGTCGCGAGGTCTTCGGGGTGCAGGCCGCGCAGGTAGCCCTCCGTCGCCTCCCGCAGGGACGAGCCCAGCCGCGCGTCGGCGAGCACCATCGCGATGGTCTCGTCGCGGGCCGCCTCGGTCTCCAGCGCGGTGGTGAGCAGGTCGGCCAGGTAGAGCACCTCGACCCCGTGCTCGCGCAGCGCGGCCGCGAACGCGTCGTGCTCGTCCTGCGCGCGGCCGACCCAGGGGATGCCGTCGAAGAGCAGCTTGTCGTTGTTGCGCGGCGTCAGCCGCTTGAGCTCCGGGCCGGGCCGGTGCAACATCACCGTCCGCAGCCGGCCGACCTCGGTGTCGGCACCGACGGCCGGGACGCCCGCCCCGCCGGGCGAGGCCACCGGTGTCTGGGTCATGGCGGCAATGTAGTCGCGGGTTCGCGTCCGGCGCCCTCAGTCACGCACCATAGGTCCGATGCACCGCCGCCCCCTGCCCGTCCGGCTTCGGGTCGTCGCGGCGCTTGCCGTGCTCATCGTCGCCTCGGCCCTCGTGGTGACCCGGCTGGTCACCGCCCCGGACGGGTCGCCCGACCGGCGGGCCGCCCCGCGGGTGCGCACCGCGCCGGAGTGCCCGGCTGCGCCCGCCGTACCGGTCCTCACGCCCGTGCGCCTGGTGGCGGACCTGGACCAGGTGCACCTGCCCGACGACGCGGCCAAGCCGGCCCTGCTCGCGGCCGCCCAGCAGTACGTCGACGGCGCGATCCCCGTGGTACGGCCGATCGCTGGCGACGGAACCGACCCGCTGCGCTACCTGTACGACGACGGGGTGGCGCTGCGGCGGGTCACCGGCCTGCTCGGGTACGCCTACGCCGCGACCCACGAGCGGACGTACCTCGACGCACTCGCGGCCCAGACCGTGCGCGCGGCCCGCTGGCCGGACTGGAACCAGTCGCCTGAGCACGGCCACCCGCTCGACACCGCCCAGGTCGCGACCGCCGTGGCGCTGGGCTTCGCCTGGTCGCGGACCCGGATGACCCCGGAGGAGCAGCGGGAGGTCGCCGCCGCCCTGGTCGACCGCTTCCTGCGCTTCTACGTGTGCGGCACCGGGCCAGGGATCGCCGCCCGCCGGACTGCCGGCGGCAACCAGGCGACCGTCGTCGGGACCGCTGCAGTGCTGGCCGGCCTCGCGGTGCGCCCCGACCAGCCGGCCTGGGGGTCGGCCGCGGTCCTTGCCGGCAGTGTCGCGTTGTCCCGGCACGCAGCTGCCGACGGCTCCGGGCACTCGCTCGCCGACGGGCCGACCGTCGAGGGTCTGATGTACACGAACTACGAGGCCGCCGACGTCGCCCTGCTGCAGGCCACCGTCGGTGCCGACCCGCATGACCCGGTGGTGGCGGGCCCGCTGCGTGGCTCCCTGCCGTCGCTTGACGCCCTCGCCGCGTGGAACGAGCGGTGCGGCCGGGTCGCCGATCCGGCCGTGCAGGACGGCTGGGGCATCTACCCGTGGGTGGACCGCACGACCGCGCTGGCCGCGATGGCTGCCTCCGCCAACGCCGGCCCTCGGGTGACGGCGCTGATCGCCACCCTGCAGTCCCAGGCCCGCCTCACCATCCCGGGTGAGGGCGTCTGGGCGGTGCCGGACGGGATCGCGGAGCTGGTGCTCGGGCAGGTGTCACCCGGTACGTCGGGGCCGCCGCAGCCGCAGGCCTACGTCGCGGGTGGCCCGTCGACCGGTCGCTACTACGGGTGCGCGACCGCCGCGGACACCTACGCCTTCCTCTCCGCGGTGCCCAACGACGCGCCGCATGCGCACCAGGACATCGGCAACGTGGTCGTCAAGGACGGCGAGCAGACCGTCCTCGACGACCTGGGCCAGCGCACCTACTCGTTCACAGGCGGCCCGGTCTGGCGGGCGTCGACCAAGGCACACAGCACCATCGGTGTCGGCCAGCCGGACGGCAGCGTCCTGCAGCGCAGGTCCGGTTCGGGTGCGGTGACGGTCGAGGGCACCGACCTCGTGATGTCCACGGGCACCGCGCTCCCGGGCGTCGACGACTGGCAACGACGCGTCAGCACCCAGCCCGGCCGGGTGCAGGTCGACGACCTTCTCTCCGCGCCGGCCGGAAGCACCGTGCCGCTCTCGATGTCCTGGCTGGTCGGGGCGGCACCCGCCGACGTCGCCCAGCAGGCCGACGGCTCGCTGCGGATCACGATGCCCGACGGGTCGGTGTGGCAGCTGGTCCCGCCGGAGGGGACGTCGGTCACCGTCTCGGACGCCGCGCCGACGCCGCCGTACGTCGACGCGCCGGACGTCGGGCCGATCGCGGCCGCGCACACGCTGGTCGTCGTCCGTTCGGCGCTCGTCGGGACCGCGAGCCTGACGACGACGCTCACCAAGGTCGGCTGACCCCGCCCGCGGTGATCCACAGCGGATCCGTGCATGATCCACAGCAGATCCATGGGG
>DATBDW010000231.1:0-2859 GCA_036269735.1 Actinomycetes bacterium | reverse complement strand
TCCGGAAGCGAGTCGAGACGCCATGAGCACCCGATGAGCCAGCACCGATGAGTGCCCCCGTGCAGTAACGACGGTCCGCCGCCGAACAACCGGCCCCGGACCGAGACAGGAGAGATGTGGCTAAGGTCCGGGTCTACGAGCTCGCGAAAGAGCTCGGTGTAGAGAGCAAGACCGTCATGGCCAAGCTGAACGAACTCGGTGAGTTCGTCCGCTCGGCCTCCTCGACGGTCGAGCCTCCCGTCGTCCGCAAGCTCCGGGACGCCCTCCCCGCCGCCGCCGCCCCCGCGGCCCCGGCCGCTCCGGCGGACGGCGCGACGAGTGCGCCCGCCAAGAAGGCTGCCGCGAAGAAGGCCGCACCGGCCCCCGCGGCGCCCGCCCCCACGCCCCCGCCGGCACCCGCCGAGGTGCCGGCGCCCGCGGCCGAGGCACCCGCCCCCCCGGTCACCCCGGCTCCGACGCCGGCGCCCGCGCCGACCCCGGAGCCCGCTCCCGAGCAGCGCCCGGCTGCAGCGGCGGCCTCGGCCGCCGACGCCCCGGCGCGCCCGGCGGCTCCGCGCCCGGCTGGTCCCCGGCCGGGCAACAACCCGTTCTCCTCGGGCAGCTCGACCGGCATGGGCCGGCCCGCTGCTGCGCCGCGTCCGGGCAACAACCCCTACTCGACCGGCGGCTCGACCGGCATGCCGCGGCCCGGTGCCGCCCCGCGTCCCGCGTCCCGTCCTGGTGGCAGCGGTGGTCCCGGTGGCCCGCGCCCGAACCCCGGCATGATGCCGGCCCGGCCCGCTCCCGGCGTCGGCCGTCCCGGCGGCGGGCCCGGCGGGCCCGGCGGCCCCGGCGGTCGTACCGGTGCCCCAGGCGCCGGCCGCGGCCGGCCCGGTGCCCCCGGCGGCGCCGGTCGTCCCGGTGCCGGCGGCGGTGGCGGCGGCTTCGGCGGCGGCCCCCCCGGCGGCGGTCGCCCCGGTGGCGGCTTCGGCGGTGGTCGCGGCGGCGGTCCGCGCCGTGGTGGTACCGCGGGTGCCTTCGGGCGCCCCGGTGGCCCGCGCGGACGCCAGCGCAAGTCGAAGAAGCAGCGCCGTCAGGAGTTCGACAACATGGCGGCGCCGTCGCTGGGCGGCGTCTCCGTCCCTCGCGGCGACGGCACGACGGTCGTCCGGCTGGCCCGCGGCTCGTCCCTGACCGACTTCGCCGAGAAGATCGACGCCAACCCGGCGTCGCTGGTGACGGTGCTGTTCCACCTCGGTGAGATGGCCACCGCGACCCAGTCGCTGGACGAGGACACCTTCCAGCTGCTCGGCGCCGAGCTCGGCTTCGCGATCCAGATCGTCAGCCCGGAGGACGAGGACCGCGAGATCCTCGACTCGTTCGACATCGACTTCCTCGGTGAGGACTGGGACGACGACGACCTCGAGGCCCGGCCTCCGGTCGTCACCGTCATGGGTCACGTCGACCACGGCAAGACCCGCCTGCTGGACGCGATCCGCAAGACCGACGTCCTCTCGGGCGAGGCCGGCGGCATCACCCAGTCGATCGGTGCCTACCAGGTCCACACCACGCACGAGGGTGTGGAGCGGGCGATCACCTTCATCGACACCCCGGGTCACGAGGCCTTCACGGCCATGCGTGCCCGTGGTGCCAAGGTCACCGACATCGCGGTGCTCGTGGTGGCGGCGGACGACGGCGTGATGCCTCAGACGATCGAGGCGCTCAACCACGCCCAGGCCGCCGACGTACCGATCGTGGTCGCGGTCAACAAGATCGACAGCGACGGCGCCAACCCGGCGAAGGTCCGCCAGCAGCTCACCGAGTACAACCTGGTGGCCGAGGAGTACGGCGGCACGACGATCTTCGTCGACGTGTCGGCCAAGCAGGGCACCAACATCGACCAGCTGCTCGAGTCGATCCTGCTGACCGCCGACGCCGCGCTCGACCTGCGCGCGGTGGCCGACGCTCCGGCTCGTGGTGTCGCGATCGAGGCTCACCTCGACCGCGGCCGTGGCCCGGTGGCCACCGTCCTGGTCCAGCGCGGAACGCTCGCGGTCGGCGACTCGATCGTCGCCGGTGACGCCTACGGCCGGGTCCGCGCCATGCTCGACGAGCACGGCGAGAACCTCGACGTGGCGCTTCCGTCGCGTCCGGTCCAGGTGCTCGGCTTCACGTCCGTCCCCGGCGCCGGCGACAAGTTCCTCGTCGCCGACGAGGACCGCATCGCTCGGCAGATCGCCGAGAAGCGCGCGGCCATGCAGCGCAACGCTGCGCTGGCCAAGGCACGCAAGCGGGTCTCGCTCGAGGACTGGTTGGAGCAGAGCAAGGTCGACACGCTCAACCTCATCCTCAAGGGTGACGGCTCGGGTGCTGTCGAGGCGCTCGAGGACGCCCTGATGAACATCGAGGTGGGCGAAGAGGTCGAGCTGCGCGTCATCGACCGTGGGGTCGGTGCCATCACGCAGAACGACGTCAACCTCGCCGTCGCCTCGGAGGCCGTCATCATCGGCTTCAACGTCCGGCCGGCCGAGCGGGTCACCGACCTGATCGAGCGCGAGGGTGTCGACGTCCGCTACTACTCGGTGATCTACCAGGCGATCGACGAGGTCGAGGCTGCGCTCAAGGGCATGCTCAAGCCCGAGTACGAGGAGGCGCAGCTCGGCACCGCCGAGATCCGCGAGGTCTACCGGTCCAGCAAGTTCGGCAACATCGCGGGGTGCCTGGTGCGCAGCGGAGAGATCCGCCGCAACGCCAAGGCACGACTCATCCGCGACGGCGCCGTGGTCGCGGACAACCTCACCGTCGAGTCGCTCAAGCGGTTCAAGGACGACGCGACCGAGGTGCGCGAGGGCTACGAGTGCGGCATCGGCCTGGGGTCGT
>DATBDW010000230.1:0-17632 GCA_036269735.1 Actinomycetes bacterium | reverse complement strand
GTGGAGACCCACGAGCGGGCGATGTCGCGCTGGCCGCGGCTCGAGTCGGAGTTCCAGGCCGCCGGCGGGTACGCCGCCGAGAGCGAGGCCGCCGCAATGGCCTCCAGCCTCGGCCTTCCGGAGCGCGTCATGGAGCAGCCGCTGCGCACGCTCTCCGGCGGTCAGCGCCGCCGGGTCGAGCTGGCCCGGATCCTGTTCTCCGGGGCCGGCACCGGAGCCGACAGCGCCACCCTGCTGCTCGACGAGCCGACCAACCACCTCGACGCCGACTCGATCAACTGGCTGCGCGACTACCTCAAGACCTACAAGGGCGGCCTGGTCGTGATCAGCCATGACGTCGGCCTGCTCGAGCAGGTGGTCACGCGGGTCTTCCACCTGGACGCCAACCGGGCCGAGCTCGACCTCTACAACGTCGGGTGGAAGGCCTACCTCACCCAGCGCGAGACCGACGAGCGCCGCCGCAAGCGCGAGCGGGCGAACGTCGAGAAGCAGGCCTCGGTCCTCAAGGCGCAGGCCGACCGGATGCGGTACAAGGCGACCAAGGCGCGCGCGGCACAGAGCATGGACAAGCGCGCCGCCAGGCTGCTCAGCGGCCTCGAGGAGGTCCGGCGGCACGACCGGGTCGCCAAGCTGCGCTTCCCGGACCCCGCGCCATGCGGCAGGACGCCGCTCACGGCCGAAGGCCTGTCCAAGTCCTACGGGTCGCTGGAGGTCTTCACCGACGTCGACCTCGCGATCGACCGCGGCAGCCGGGTCGTCATCCTCGGCCTCAACGGGGCCGGGAAGACGACCCTGATGCGACTGCTGGCCGGCATCGAGGCGCCCGACACCGGCGCCGTCGTACCGGGGCACGGCCTGAAGATCGGCTACTACGCGCAGGAGCACGAGACGCTGGACCCGGCCCGGACGGTGCTGGAGAACATGCGCAGCGCCGCACCGGAGACCCCGGAGGTGGAGCTGCGCCGGATCCTCGGCTCGTTCCTGTTCACCGGCGAGGACGTCGACAAGCCGGCGGCGGTGCTCTCCGGCGGCGAGAAGACCCGGCTGGCGCTGGCCACCCTGGTCGTCTCGAGCGCGAACGTCCTGATGCTGGACGAGCCCACCAACAACCTGGACCCGGCCAGCCGCGAGGAGATCCTCGGTGCGCTGCGCACCTACGCCGGCGCAGTCGTGCTGGTCACCCACGACGAGGGGGCGGTCGAGGCACTGGCACCGGAGCGGCTGATCCTGCTGCCCGACGGCGTCGAGGACCTCTGGAACGAGGAGTACGCCGACCTCGTGGCCCTCGCCTGACCGGCTGTCATCCACCGGCGCGTTGCGGCCGGGTCCCGGAGCGGAAAGTCAGCCGCAACGCGCCAGTGGACGGGGCTGACCGGTCCAAGTGCCCGGAATCGGATCTAGCGCGAACCGGCCCGGCCGACGATCATGGGGCCTCGGGCACTCGGACCTAGGAGGCTGCCGTGGCCGAGCTCAAGAAGGGCGCGCGCATCACTGGAGGCGACCGCACCAAGCTCGCCGCGGACCTCAAGCGCAAGTACGCGTCGGGCGTGAGCATCCGGGACCTGGCCAAGGACACCGGCCGTTCATACGGGTTCGTCCACCGGATGCTCTCGGAGTCGGGCGTGACGCTGCGCGGCCGTGGCGGCGCGACGCGCGGCAAGAAGTCCTGACCCCGGACCCGCAGGGCGCGCCGGCTGACGCCGGTACGCGGGCAGCGGCGTCCGTGGACGGTGTGCTGTTGCTGCATGCCCCGGGAGAACCCGTTGCCACCGTCGTCCTGGACCGGCCGGCCACCCGCAACGCGCAGACCCCGGCCACCTGGCGGGCGCTCACCGCAGCCGGTGCCCGGCTGCTCGCCGACCCCGATGTCCGCATCGTCGTGCTGCGCGCGGAAGGCCCGTCGTTCTCCGCGGGCCTGGACCGCGCGATGTTCGCCGGGGGCGTCCCCGGGGAGCCGGGACTGGCCGAGCTCGCGGCCCTCGACGGGCCGGCGCTCGATGCCAGCATCGACGGCTTCCAGCAGGCGTTCCGATGGTGGCGCGAGGAGCGGATCGTGTCGATCGCCGCCGTGCAGGGGCACGCGGTCGGTGCCGGCTTCCAGCTCGCGCTCGCCTGCGACCTGCGGCTGGTCGCCGCCGACGTGGCCTTCTCGATGAAGGAGACCAGCCTCGGGCTGGTACCCGATCTCGGCGGCACCGCACCGCTCGTCGCGCTGGTCGGCTACTCCCGGGCCCTGGAGGTGTGCGCCACCGGACGTCGGGTCGGCGCGCAGGAGGCGGTGGCGTGGGGGCTCGCCTCCCTCGCCGTACCTCTCGACCAGCTTGCGTCCGCCACCGGCGACCTGGTCGCCGCCCTGCTGGCAGCACCCACCGAGGCGCTGCGCGCGACCAAGGGCCTCCTCGCGCAGGCCGGGTCGCAGTCCTACGACGAGCAACGGGCCGCGGAGCGGGCCGCCCAGGCCGGCCGCCTGCGGGCCCTCTCGAAGGGGGCCTGAGTGGACCTCGTCCTGAACGACGACCAGCGTGCCGTGCAGCTGGCGGTGCGCGAGTGGGTCGCCGAGGTGGTCACCCCGGACGCGCTGCGCAACGACCGCGAGGAGCGGTTCCCGCAAGAGGCCCTGGACGGACTCAGGAAGACCGGCTTCGTCGGCATGACGATCCCCGAGGAGTACGGCGGAGGGGGCGCCGACCCCCTGACCTACTGCCTGTTCATCGAGGAGCTCAGCCGGGGCGACGCCAACGTGCGCTCCATCATGTCGGTGCACCTCGGCCTGGTCGCCGGATCGGTCGACCGGTGGGGGACCGAGGAGCAGAAGCAGGAGTGGCTGCCGCGGATGGCCACCGGCGAGGTGCTCGGCTGCTTCGGGCTCACCGAGCCCGACCACGGCTCGAACCCCGCCGACCTGCGGGCCACGGCCGAGGCGCTGCCCGGCGGTGGCTGGCGGATCAGCGGCCGCAAGGTGTTCATCACCAACGGGTCGATCGCCGGCGTGGCGCTGGTGATGGCGCGCACCGGGGGAGCCGGGGCCACCGGGGTGTCGGCGTTCCTGGTGCCGACCGACCGGCCGGGCTTCACCGCGACCCCGCTGCACGGCAAGCTGGGGCTGCGCTCGTGCGACACCGCCGAGCTCGTCCTCGACGGTGTGCAGGTCGGGCCCGTGGCCCTGCTCGGTGCGGAGGGTGACGGGCTCAAGGTGGCACTGTCCGCGCTCGACGACGGCCGGATGTCGATCGCGGCCTCATGCACCGGCATCAGCGCGTCCGCGCTGGAGATCATGACGGCGTACGCCGGTCAGCGCGAGCAGTTCGGCAAGCCGATCGCCGGGCACCAGCTCGTCCAGGAGCTCATCGCGGACTCCGCCGTCGACGTGGACGCCTCCCGGCTGCTGACCTGGGCGGTCGCCGACCTCAAGGCCCGCGGCGAGCGCTACTCGCTGGCGGCCTCCAAGGCCAAGCTGTTCGCGACCGAGGCTTCCATCCGGGTGGCCAACGCCTGCATCCAGGTGCACGGCGGCTACGGGTACGTCGACGAGTACCCAGCTGCCAAGCTGCTGCGCGACGCCCGGGTCACCACCCTCTACGAGGGCACCAGCCAGGTGCAGAAGCTGCTCATCGGCCGCGCGCTCACGGGGATCAGCGCGTTCTGAGCCACTCCTGGCACAACGCCGCCTGTGTCGGTGCCCCGCCGTACCGTGGGGCCGGGAAGCAACAGCGGGCTGCATGCGTTGACCCGGCTAGTTGTAATTGTCATTACAGGAGGCAACCGGGTGTCGATGCACGGGCCCTGGACCGCGATGCGGTCCCTCACCCGCGACGGTGAGGTGGCCAAGCGCAAGCTCGCGCCGGGGACGATCCCGCGGATCGTCGACTTCGCCCGGCCGTACAAGCGCGAGATCGGCTTCTTCCTCGTGCTGGTCGTTCTCGACGCCATGCTCACGGTGGCGCTCCCGCTGCTCTTCAAGGTCATCATCGACGACGGTGTCCTGGCCAAGGACGCCAGCGGCCAGGTGGTCGGCAACAAGAGCGTCGTCGTCTGGGTGGCGGTCGGGATCGCCGGGCTCGCCGTCATCGACGCGTTGCTCACCCTTCTGCAACGGCTGCTGTCCTCCCGGGTCGGTGAGGGACTGATCTTCGACCTGCGGACCCGGGTGTTCGCCCACGTCCAGCGGATGCCGATCGCCTTCTTCACCCGAACCCAGACCGGCGCCCTCGTCAGCCGGCTCAACACCGACGTCATCGGCGCCCAGCAGGCGTTCACCTCGACGCTGTCCTCGGTGGTCTCCAACATCGTCGGGCTGGCCCTCGTCATCGCGACGATGATCCTGCTGTCGTGGCAGATCACCCTCGCGGCGCTGCTGCTCACACCGCTGTTCCTGTTCCCCGCCCGATGGGTGGGGCGCCGCCTGCAGACCATCACCCGCGAGGCGATGCAGCTCAACGCGGGCATGGGCACCACGATGACCGAGCGGTTCAACGTGTCCGGCGCCCTGCTGGTCAAGCTGTTCGGCCGGCTGCCCGAGGAGTCGGAGTCCTTCGGCGTCAAGGCCGGCCGGGTCCGCGACATCGGCATCACCCAGGCCATGTACGGCCGGGTGTTCTTCACTGCGCTGGCCCTCGTGGCGTCCCTGGCCACGGCCTTGGTCTACGGGCTCGGCGGGATTCTGGCGATCGACGGCGCTATCGAGGTCGGCACCCTGGTCGCGCTCACCGCGCTGCTCGGCCGGCTCTACGGCCCGCTCACGGCCCTGTCCAACGTCCAGGTCGACGTGATGACGGCGCTGGTCAGCTTCGAGCGGGTCTTCGAGGTCCTCGACCTGCCGCCGATGATCGACGAGAAGCCCGACGCCGTCACCCTGCCGCGGGGGACGACCGAGGTCGAGCTGCGCGACGTGTCGTTCCGCTACCCGACGGCCGACGAGGTGTCGCTGGCGTCCCTGGAGTCGGTCGCCGTGCTGGACCAGGCACCGAGCCAGCAGGTCCTCTACGACGTCTCCTTCGTCGTACCAGCCGGCACGATGACCGCGCTCGTCGGCCCCTCGGGGGCCGGCAAGACCACCATCACCAGCCTGGTCGGGCGGCTCTACGACACCATCTCCGGCGAGGTCCTCGTCGGTGGCCGCGACGTGCGCGACGTGACGCTGGCCTCGCTGCACGAGGTCGTCGGCGTCGTCACGCAGGACGCCCACATGTTCCACGAGACGATCCGCACCAACCTGCTGTACGCCCGGCCGGAAGCGACCGACGACGAGCTCGTCGCGGCGCTACAGGCCGCGCACATCTGGGACCTCGTGCTGTCACTGCCCGACGGGCTCGACACCACCGTCGGCGACCGCGGCTACCGGCTCTCCGGTGGGGAGAAGCAGCGCCTGGCCCTCGCCCGGCTGCTGCTCAAGGCACCCGACGTCGTCGTGCTCGACGAGGCCACCGCCCACCTCGACTCCGAGTCCGAGGTGGCTGTTCAGCGCGCGCTCAAGACCGCGCTCGAGGGCCGCACCTCGCTGGTCATCGCGCACCGCCTGTCGACCGTCCGCGAGGCCGACCAGATCCTGGTGGTCGCGGACGGGCGGATCGTGCAGCGCGGCCGCCACCGCGAGCTGCTCGCCGCCGGCGGCCTCTACGCCGACCTCTACGAGACGCAGTTCGCGAACCAGGAGGACCCGGCGGAGCTCGCCGAGGACCCGCTCGGCGTCGCCTGACCGTCGCTGTTCTTGTGCCCCTGTGATCCACAGCGGATCCTTGCGTGATCCACAGCGGACCCGTGGCATTTTCTCCAGCAGATCCCCTGTGGATCTTGGTGAAGGATGATCCACAGCCGATCTGGGCACACGGGGAAACACCCGCGAACGAAGGTGAAGCCACGTCTTCCTCGGCTCAGAACGCGGCGACCGTGGCGGGCGCGCGCTGCGGCCGGGTGAGGGCGCGGACCAGGGCGTCCTGACCGTGCCGGCGTACCGACAGGGCGGTGAGCAGGCGCAAGACGGGGTCGAGGACGCCGGGTCCGAACTCCGGCACAGGAACCGCAACGCTGGCGGCGAGGTCGTCGGCGTGCACGACCATCTCCATCAGCCGGGTCACGAGGAAGTCGTCGGTGTCCACCGCCCACCCCTGCCACGGGATGTAGACCGAGGGCCGTGCGCCCGCCAGCACGGTCGCGAGCTGCGCGCGCGCCTCGGACGCGAGCTCCTGCGCGACCCCCGGGCCCTCGGCCGCCTGCTCGTCGGAGATGGCGCGGATCGAGGTGTTGCTGGTCCCGCCGAGGTCCTCCCGGGTCCACGCCGCGCGCGCGTAGTGCTCGAGGACGTCGATGGTCTCGACGCCTTCGGGGATCTCGGATGTCAGCAGCCGAACCACGTTCACCGGCTGGCTGACCAGGTGCCGGGTCAGGCCCCCGACGCTCATGCCTGCGCAGCTCGACTCGACGGTCCAGGCGGCGGACACCTCGGGCCGTGCGACCAGGCCGGCCACGAGGTCGGTCGCGTGGACCACCAGGTCACGGTCCAGGTCTCCGGCGAAGCGCAGCGTCACTCTCGGGACTGTAGGTGGCCCCTCCGACGGCGCCCAGGGCCACCCTCGTGGCACGCTGACAGCGAGTCCGGCCCACCCCCGGAGGGAGATCCAGGATGAGCCCCGACGCCACCGACGCGGTGCGCGCCCTGTTCGAAGCCGTGATCGCAGCATGGAACGCAAGGGACGCCGACGCGTTCGCCGCCGCCTTCACCGATGGCGGCAGCATGGTCGGGTTCGACGGCAGCCAAGCCGTCGGGCCGGACGATGTCAGGGATCACCTGGCTCCGGTGTTCGCCGACCACCCGACAGCCTCCTACGTGGCCCGCGTCGACGAGATCCGCGCGCTCACCCCGGACGTCGCGCTGCTGCGCGCGACCGTGGGGATGGTCCCGCCGGATGGAGCCGCCGTGAACCCTGCGGTGAACGCGCTCCAGGTGATCGTCGGGCAGCGGAGATCGGACGGGGTCTGGCGGCTGGCGTCCCTGCAGACGACGCCGGCCCAGTACCACGGTCGCCCCGACGCGGTGACTGCCCACACGGCGGCCATGCAGCACCTCGTCGACGCGCGCGTCACGGTCGCCTGACGTCCACCCACCAGCCGGCCCGTCGGGCCGTAACCTGGCTGGGTGGGGGCGAGCGAGGGCTACCGATCCCTGGCCGAGGCCGCCTGGGCGTGGGTGCTGGGCCAGGTGCGGGACGACGACGGCCCGTGGCTGCCCGTTTCCGTCGGCGTCGGCGAGCCGACGGGCGCGCCGGACCCGGCGCCGGGCCCGTACCGTGACTGCCTGTACGACGGGGTCGCCGGCCTCGCGCCCGTCCTGGCCGAGATCGGGTTGCACCGCAGCCTCTCCGACGCCGAGGCGCGGCTGGCGGACGCGATCGTGGCCCGGCTGTCGCGGCTCGCGGAGACCGCCACGGAGTCGGGCCTCTACGAAGGGCTCGCCGGCCAGGTTGCCGCATTGCGGATGCTCGCTCCCGGCACCGAGACCGGCTCGCTGTCGCGCATCGCCGAGCTGCAGGCGCCGGACGGGTGGCCCACCACGACCGGCCCCACCGGCGTACCGCTGACCGATGTCATCGGTGGTAGCGCCGGCATCGTGATGACGGCGGTCTGGAGCGGGAGTGACCTGTCGGCCCGGGTCGCGACTGCCGGGGGCGACGCGCTGCTCGCCGCGGCCGACCGCACCCCCGCGGGGCTGGACTGGGGCATGGTGCCCGGGTCGCCGTCGCGCGGGCCGAACTTCTCGCACGGCACCGCGGGTGTCTCCGCGGCACTCGCGGTTGCCGGGACCGCGCTCGACCGGGCTGACTTCGTGGCCGCGGCCGTCCTCGGCGCCCAGCACCTGCTGGACGTCGGCTCGCTGGACGACGGCGGCTTTGTCGTACCGCACACCATCCCGCCGGCCCGACGGGACGTCGAGCCGCTGACCTACACCTGGTGCCACGGCCCGGCCGGGACGTCACAGCTGTTCGCGGCCCTTGCCCGGGCCGGGGTCGAGGAGGTCGGCGGCCTGACCGTGGACGACCTGCGCGAGCGGTGCCTGCACGCCGTCCTGACGTCGGGCGTTCCGCAACGGCTGCGCCCCGGCTTCTGGGACAACGACGGTCGATGCTGCGGTACGGCCGGCGTCGGCGACGTCCTGCTCGACGCGGCGCAGGACGACGACGACCCGGCCCGGGCCGGGCGCTGGCTCGCCGGCACGGTGACGATGGCCGATGCTCTCGTGGAGCGCGCCCTGCGCGACGGTGACAGCGCCTACTGGCGATTCATCGAGTACCGCGACGACCCGCCGCTGCTGGCGCCGGGCACGTCCTGGATGCAGGGCGCGGCGGGCATCGCGGCGTACCTCTTCAGGATCGCGCGCGTCCTCGACGAGGGCCTGACCGCGCCGGTGGTCGACCGACCCGACGAGTGGTGGGCCGTGCCGGATGCTCTGCGGACGGTCGGGACGGTCCGGCCGGCCCTTGACGGGGCAGGGACGCGATGACGACGCCGGAGTCAGGCGGCCCGGGCTGGCGCCGACCGGCGATCGTCGGAGCCGTAGCCGTTCTGGTCCTCGCTCTCGTCGCCGGCGTGGTCCTGCTGCTGGGCAACGACAACGGCAGCGCACCGCAAGCCGTCGCTGGCGCGACGTCGGCACCATCGTCGTCGCTTCCCGGCGCCGTGACTCCGTCGTCGGGGGCATCGACGACACCGGCCGCGCCGACACCTACCGTGACCCCGACGAAGGCCAGGCTCACGTGCTCGCCCGGGTCGGGTGGGTTCGACCCTCGGCAGATCAGCGTGCCCGGTGTCACCCGCGCAGCCACCGTCGTCATGCCCCCGCGCGACGCGGGCGGCGTCCCCGGGACGCCCCCGTTGACCGCGGCCGGGAAGACAGAGTTCGCCTACGACCGCGGTCAGCGCGTGCAACCGGGGGACCCGGCGGGCAACGTCTTGCTGAACGCGCACACCTGGCCCGACGGCACAGCGCTGGGCAACCACCTGCTCAGCGGGTTGCAGGTCGGCGACCGCATCGTCGTGGTCGGCTCGGACACGCGGCTCTGTTACCACGTCACCCAGCGCGTCGAGGTACTCGCGAGCAAGGGCCTCGCCAGCTACTACAACCGGACCGGGCCACCGCAGCTGGCGATCGTCGTCTGTTCTGGCCAGCGCCTCGGTCCCGGCGTGTGGACCAAGCGCACCGTCTGGTTCGCCGCACCCCAGGCCTGACCAGCGCGACCGGGCGTCCGCGCGGTCAGGAGACGGCGCGGGCGATGCCGGCGCGGGACTCCGCCAGCAGCGCGGGCATCCCGACGTCGTCGGCGTAGTCGGCCAGGGCGGCGCACAGCCCGATGGCCAGCACGCGGGCGCGCAGCTCGCGCTCCTCGTCGACCATGCCGCCGTACGCCGAGAGCAGGGCCGCCCGGGCCGGGCCGGCGAAGCCGCCGTAAGCCATCGAAAGGTCCACCGCCGGGTCGGCGAGGCAGGCGTCGCCCCAG
Source organism: Actinomycetes bacterium (assembly GCA_036269735.1). Classification (GTDB taxonomy): domain Bacteria; phylum Actinomycetota; class Actinomycetes; order JACCUZ01; family JACCUZ01; genus DATBDW01. Next base: position 8,144 of record DATBDW010000230.1, on the reverse strand, counting down.
TCGATGACGCCGGTTGCGGCACCGTTGGCCGTCACCAGTAGGTGGCGCAGGTGGAAGTCGCCGTGCACGAGGACCGGCTCGGCGGCGGGCGCGGGCAGCGAGGCGCCCGCCGCGAGGAGCGCGTCGACGGCACGGTCCACCGCACTGCCGGTCTCCCACCCGCCGCGGGACGCGAGCCGGTCCAACGTCTCGCGGGCCAGCGGGCCGCGCACCGCCGGCTGACCCCGGCGCATCGGGTCCGGCGGCAGCCCGCCGCCGAGGTCGCGCACCACGGCGGGATCGTGTAGCGCCGCGAGGAAGCGGCCGACCTCGGCACCGAGCGGTTCGCGGGCGTCCTCGGGCAGCGCGGCGTCCGCCAGGTCCACACCGGGCAGCAGCCGAGCACCCCAGAACGGCCACGGGTAGTCGCCGGCGGGCCGGCCGATCAGCTGGGGGACAGGCACCGGGAGAGGCAGGCGCGGGGCGAGCGGCTCGAGCAGCGGCAGCTCGCGGGCGAGCAGCGCCACGGCGACCTCGCGGCGCGGGAAACGCACCGCCCAGGTGCCGTCCACGACGAAGACGGTGTTGTCGAACCCGTCGGCCAGGTGCACCACCGACACGAGGGCCAGGTCGGGGAACTGCTCGGCCAGCAGTCTGCGCGCCCCTGCCTCGTCCAGCGTGACCTCGGGGTCCCAGACGTTCACCGCGGCACGCTAGCCGAGGTCGACACCGGGACTACTACAGGGCGCGCAGCATCCCGCCGTCGACCGGAACCATCGCGCCGGTGAGGAACGAGGCAGCCGGTGAGAGCACGAACGCGGCGATCCGGCCGAACTCCTCCGGAGTCCCGTAGCGGCGCAGCGGGATGCGCTTCTCCCACTCTTCGCGGGCCTTGCGTCCCTTGGCGCCGTCACCGTCGAGCTCCTTGATCCGGTCGGTGTCGATCCGGCCGGGCATCATGCCGTTGACCCTGATGTTGCGCGGACCCAGCTCGTCGGCCATCGTCTTCGCGAGCATGCCCAGGCCGGGCCGCAGGCCGTTGGACACCGCGAGCCCGTCGATCGGGGCCTTGACCGAGGTCGAGAGGACGAACGCCAGCGAGCCGCCCTCGTCGCCGAAGACCGCCGTCATCGCGCGCGCGATCCGCAGCGCCCCGAGGAACACCGACTCGAAGCCGGCCCGCCACGCGTCGTCGTCGAGGGCGAGCGTCGGCCCGGCAGGCGGACCACCGACGCTGATGAGACAGCCGTCGAGCCGGCCCCAGCGGCCCACCGCAGCGGCCGCGAGCCGCTCGCCCAGGCTCGTGTCGGTGAGGTCACCGGGCAGCGCCATCACCCGGTCGCCGCCCCCGAGGCGCTCCGCCGCGGTGTGCAGCGACCCCTCGTCGCGGGCGCACATCAGCACCCGGGCGCCTTCCTGGGCGAGCACGGTGGCCGTGGCGAGCCCGAGTCCGCGGCTGGCTCCGGTGACGACGTAGACGTGGTCCTGCACTCCGAGGTCCATGTCGGCCATCCTGTCGAACGCCGCCGGTGGTGCTGCCGCGGGGTGCCCCACCCGCCGTACGCCACGATGACCCCGTGCCGGACGACCTGGGCGGCCTCGTGGCCGGCCTCGCCACCCTCTTGCTCGTCGCACTCGTCGCGACCCGTCTCGGGGGACTGGGCCGCGGCCGCGAGCTCGTGGTCGTCACGGTCCGCGCGATCGTGCAGATCCTGCTCGTCGGCCTGGTCATCGCGGCGGTGCTGCGCACGCCGGCGCTCGCGCCGGTCTACCTCGCGGTCATGCTCGTCGTCGCGACCGCGACCTCGGCCCGACGGATCCGGGTGCCGGGCCGGTCCTGGCCCGCCGCAGGGGCGGCCATCGCCGCGGGGTCGGCGCTCACGGTCCTCGTGGTCGTGCTCACCCGGGCGATCCCGTTCGACGTACGGCATGTCGTGCCGCTCGCGGCCCAGGTCGTCGGCGGGGCGATGACGGCCACCTCGCTCGCCGGCCAGCGGTTCGTCGACCAGGTGGCCACCGAGTGGGCCGAGATCGAGGGCTGGCTCGCGATCGGGGCCACCGCGCGCCAGGCCGTCGAGGCCCAGGGCCGGGTCGCCGCCGCCCGGGCCCTGGTCCCGGCCCTCGACCAGACCCGCAACGTCGGGCTCGTCACGCTGCCCGGGGCGTACGTCGGCCTGCTGCTCGCCGGTGCCAGCCCACTGGACGCCGGCAAGCTGCAGCTCCTGGTCCTCGTCGGGCTGCTGTGCGCCGAGTCCGTGGCCGTGGTCGTCGTGACCCGGGTCCTGGCGCCGGCGCTGGGCTCGGTCAGGGTCGCGTCGAGGGCCTGACGTCGGCGGCTGAGGTGCGCGCCGCGGCCTCGGCATGCCGGGCCTGCAGGCGCGAGCGGACCTCGTCGGGGGTGTAAGCGTTGCGCTGCCGGGTCGCGCGGGTGACGACGACACCCGTCGCGGCCACACCGACGACCCCGGCCAGGCCGAGGACCTTCCACCAGCGCACCTGCCTAGGCTACGCAGGGTGCCGGCCGACCTCTCCCTCGAGTCGGCGCTCGACATCTGCCGCACCGGCGACCTGTGGCTGTTCCGGGGCCGCACTCCCGCCGACCGGGCGATCCAGATCAGCACCAACAGCCCCGTCAACCACGTCGGCATGGCGGCGGTGCTCGACGACCTGCCCCCGCTGATGTGGCACGCCGAGCTGGGCCGGTCGCTGCCGGACGTGTGGAGCGGTGCCCACCAGCGCGGCGTCCAGCTGCACGACCTCGGGGACTCAGTGCGGCAGTGGGTCCACCGCTACGGCCAGCGGGCCTGGCTGCGCCAGCTGGACCGGCCGGTCACGGTCGAGATGGAGGACGCGCTGCTGCGGACCATCGCTCGCCTGGACGGTACGCCGTTCCCGTCGACCGCCCGGATGGCCGGCCGCTGGGTCGCGGGCCGGCTGCCGCGGGTCGGCCCGGCCGGCGGGGCGGTGGGGGAGATGGCCGTCGAGACGGCGTACTGCGCCGAGGTCGTCGCGACCACCTACCAGGCGATGGGCCTGCTGCCGGGGCACCGGCGGGCTGCCTGGTACGACCCCGGCAGCTTCTGGAGCGGCGACGACCTCGTGCTCGAGACCGGCGCCCGCCTCGGCGGGGAGATCGCCGTCCACGTACCGCCGGTGCCGTGAGCCCGCTGCAGGAGCTGACCCGGCCACGCCGCCTCGCGCCGGGTGACCAGGTCGCGGTCGTCGCGACGAGCGGGCCGGTGCTGCGCGAGCGGCTCGACCGTGGTGTCGCCACCCTGCGGTCCTGGGGCCTTCGAGTGGTCGTGGGGCGCCATGCCCTCGACTCGGTGCGCCACCTGGCCGGCACCGACGAGCACCGGACGCGGGACCTGCAGGACGCATGGTGCGACCCGCGGACCCGGGCGGTGATCGGGGCGCGCGGCGGCTCCGGGGCGGCCCGGCTGGTCGACCTGCTGGACTGGGCGGCGATGCGCGCGGCAGGGCCGCGGATCCTGGTCGGGTTCAGCGACCTGACGGTGCTGCACGCGGCGGTCGCCGAGCGCCTGGGGCTGGTCGGCCTGATGGGACCGATGGCGGCCACCGAGGTGTTCGCCGGCGAGGACCCCGACTCCGCCAGCGTGGACGGGCTACGGACCGCGCTGTTCGAGCCGGACGCGGCCCAGGTCCTGGCCGAGGGGACGCTGCGCACGGAGGTGGATGGCACGGCGAGTGGCGTGCTGGTCGGCGGGACCCTGGCGTTGCTCGCGCAGTGCGTCGGTACGCCGGAGCACCGCCCGGCCACCGGAGGGATCGCCGTGCTCGAGGACGTGGCCGAGCCGGCGTACCGGATCGACGGGATGCTCACCCAGCTGCTGCGAGCCGGCTGGTTCGACGGGGTGGCCGGCGTCGTGCTGGGCACCTGGGAGCGGTGCGGGCCGGACGTCGTCGCCGTGGTCGTCGAGCGCCTGCTCACGCTCGGCGTCCCGGTGGCGTCGGGTCTGGCCTTCGGCCACGGCCGACCGCAGGTCACCGTTCCGCTCGGTGTCGAAGCCGTGCTCGACGCTACCGCTGGCTCGCTGGTGCTCGACCGCCCTGCCCTGCGCTAGCCGGGGGGTCGGTCCGGGTCGTGGCGCTCGGGGACGCCGTTCGAGGTGAGGTTCAGCGCCGTGTTGACGAGCGCGACGTGGCTGTAGGCCTGTGGCATGTTGCCCAGCTGGCGGCCCGCGGTGGTGTCGTACTCCTCGGCGAGCAGGCCGACGTCGTTGCGCAGGGAGAGCAGCTTCTCGAACCGCTCCCGGGCCGCTTCGCGCTGGCCGTCCATCACCAGGGCGTCGGCCAGCCAGAAGCTGCAGGCCAGGAAGGCGCCCTCCTCGCCGGTCTGGCCGTCGTCGGTCTCGTCGACGCTGTAGCGGCGCACCATGCCGTCCTCGGCCAGCTCGCTCATCACGGCGCGCAGGGTGCCGCGGACGCGCTCGTCCTCGGCCGGCAGGAAGCCGACCTGCGGGATGAGCAGGAGCGCGGCGTCCAGCCCCTTCGAACCGTAGGACTGGGTGAACGTCTGCCGCTCGGTGTCGTAGCCCTTGCTGCAGACGTCGCGGTGGATCTCGTCGCGCAGCGCCCGGTAGCGGTCCACCGGACCGTCCAGTTTCATCCCCTCGACGGTGCGCACCGCGCGGTCGGCCGCCACCCAGGTGAGCACCTTCGAGTGCACGAAGTGCTGGCGGTCGCCGCGCACCTCCCACAGTCCCTCATCGGGCTGCTTCCACCCCGACTCGAGCCAGCGCATCAGGCCGCGCTGCAACCGCCAGGCGTCCTCGTCGGGGTCCAGGCCGACGGCGCGCGCCATCCAGAGCGTGTCCATCACCTCGCCGTAGACGTCGAGCTGGAGCTGGTCGACGGCGCCGTTGCCGACCCGGACCGGCGCCGAGCCCTCGTAGCCGCGCAGCCAGGGCAGCTCGCGCTCGGGGACGAGGCGTTCGCCGGCAACGCCGTAGAGGATCTGCAGGCGTTCTGGCGAGCCGGCGATGGCGCGCAGCAGCCACTCCCGCCAGTCGCTCGCCTCCTCTGTGAAACCGGTGCGGACCAGGGCTTGCAGCGTGAAGGTCGAGTCGCGCAGCCAGCAATAGCGGTAGTCCCAGTTGCGCGAACCGCCGATCACCTCGGGCAGGGACGTCGTGGGCGCGGCGACGATCCCGCCCGTCGGCGCGTAGGTCAGCGCCTTGAGCGTGAGCAGCGAGCGCACCACGGCGTCGCGGTACTTCCCGTCGTAGGTGCAGCCGGCGGCCCAGCCCTGCCAGAAGCGCTCGGTCTGGTCGAGCGCTTCGTAGGGATCAACCGTCTGCGGACGGTGCTGGTACGACGGGTTCCAGGTGAGCACGAACGCCTCACGTTGGCCGGCCTCGACCGAGAAGTCGGCGAAGGACGCGAAGTCACGCCCGTGGTGCGCTACGTCGCTCGCCAGCCAGACCGCGTCCGGTCCGGCCACCGCGGCGAGCATCCCGTCGAGGTGGCGCACCCAGGGGACGACGTCGCCATAGCCGAAACGCAGCCGCAGCTCGCTGCGCATGTCCACCCGGCCGGTGACGCACTCCACGATGCGTACGACGTCAGGAGCCTCGCCGCGCTCGGGCATGAAGTCGATGACGCGCACGACGCCTTGATCACTTGCCCACTCGCTCTCGAGCACCATCGTCTCGCCGCGGTAGCGCCGGATGGTGCACTGGGTTCCCGACCGCGGCGCGATCCGCCAGTGCCCGTCGTCTTCGCCACCGAGCAGTCGGGCGAAGACGGCTTCCGAGTCGAACCGTGGGAAACAGAGCCAGTCGATCGAGCCGTCGGTTCCTACCAAGGCGGCCGAGAGCCGGTCGGAGATGAGGGCGTAGTCCTCGATGCGTCGGGGCATGGCGCGACTAGCCCGACACCCGGACGGCCACCACGGGGGCTCGGCCTTCTGCGACCGCCTGGCGCTCGCGCGCCTCGCGACGGGCGAGCAGCCCGAAGTAGCCCAGCGCCATCACGGCGAAGAGGAACCACTGCACGGCGTAGGCGATGTGAAGGCCCTCGGTGAGCTCCGGCAGCGGCAGGACCACGGGCGAATGCACCGGCCGTGGCCGCTCGCGGGTCAAGTCGGCGTACCCGCCGTAGACGGGGTAGGGCAGCCCCTTGCGGATGGTCGACACGTCGATCCGGTTGACCTGTCCGGCGGGAGGCGTGCCGGTGGTGGAGGCCAGTTCGCTCTGGCGCAGAAGTGCCAGGACGATGACGTGCCCCGGCGGCGCTGCCGGGATCTTCTTCGGTACGCCGCCGGCGACGCTCTCGTCCACCGCCACCCAGCCGCGGTTCACCAGCAGGGCGGGACCCGCGTCGGTCACGAGCGGCACGAGGACGTCGAAGCCGTTCGCACCCTGCAGGTTCCGGTTGCGCACCAGCATGGTGTGCGCCGCGTCGTAGTGCCCGGAGGCGTGGACCCGGCGCCACTGGTGCGCGTCGTCCGGGCCGCGGTTGACCTCCACGAACCGGGATGGCGGCACCGGCCGGGCGTGCGCGTTGCCGGAGACCAGGTGGTTGCGCGACATCTTGTACTCGAGGCGGTGGATCTGCCACCGGCCCAGGAAGACGCAGGCGGACGCCACACACAGCGCGACCAGCAGCAGACCCACCCAGCGGCGGGTCAGCAGGAACCGGTACACCGTCCGACGGTAACCGCCCCAACCGCCGGAGGACAGGGCAACCCGTCACCCCGGGGACGTAGGCTGGGGGGGTGCTGGTTGACACCTTCGGACGCGTCGCGACCGACCTGCGGGTCTCCCTGACCGACCGGTGCAACCTGCGCTGCTCCTACTGCATGCCGCCCGAGGGCCTGGAGTGGCTGCCGGCGCCGGAGATGCTGACCGACGACGAGGTCGTCCGGCTGGTCTCGGTCGCGGTCGCGGAGGGCGTGACCGAGGTGCGGTTCACCGGGGGCGAGCCACTGCTGCGCCGGGGCCTGGTCTCGATCGTGTCGCGGGTGGCGGCGCTGGAGCCGCGCCCGCACACGTCGCTCACGACCAACGGCATCGGGCTCGCCCGCACGGCCGCGGACCTGAAGGCGGGCGGGCTGGACCGGGTCAACGTCTCGCTGGACACCCTCGACCGCGAGCGGTTCAAGACGATCGCGCGGCGCGACCGGCTGGCCGACGTGCTGGCCGGGCTGGCGGCAGCCGCCGACGCCGGCCTGGTGCCGGTCAAGATCAACGCCGTACTGCTGCGGGGCGTGAACGACGACGAGGCCGCGCCGCTGTTGCGCTGGGCGCTCGGTGAGGGCTACCACCTGCGCTTCATCGAGCAGATGCCGCTGGACGCGCAGCACGGCTGGGACCGCGCCACGATGGTCACTGCCGAGGAGACGCTGGCCCGGCTGACAGCCGAGTTCGACCTCGCACCGGTCGACGCGGTGGAGCGTGGCAGCGCTCCCGCGGAGGAGTGGGTCGTCGACGGCGGTTCGGGCCGGGTGGGCGTGATCGCCTCGGTCACCCGCCCGTTCTGCGGTGCCTGCGACCGGGTCCGGCTCACCGCCGACGGTCAGCTGCGCAACTGCCTGTTCGCGCGCGAGGAGTCCGACCTGCGGACGGCCCTGCGCGCCGGTGCGACCGACGAGGACCTGGCGGTGCGGATGCGCGCCGCTCTGGCCACCAAGCTGCCCGGGCACGGGATCGACGACCCGGGCTTCCTGCAGCCCTCCCGGCCGATGTCCGCCATCGGCGGCTGACGGCTCGGCACCAGAGCCCGCGGCAGCGAGTCAGGCGGGGGTGTCGGCTACCCAGTCGGCGTAGGCCACCGTCTGACGCAGGAAGCCACGCGTCTCGAGGAACGTCGCGAGACCCTCGCGGTGCGCGTCGCACGCGGTCCACGTCTTGCGCCGGCCGGGGGTGTGCAGCCTGGGGTTGTTCCACGCCAGCACCCAGGTCGCTTGCTCGCGGCAACCCTTGGCCGAGCAGATCGGCGACGCGGTGTCGTTCTCGCTCATGCGGCGGCGTACCAGCGTCGTGCGATGTCGCACCGCTTCAGGGCAAGGGGCGATGCCGGGCAGCCACGGGGGGAGCCGCCCGGCATCGCTGCGCCGAGTATTGCACGATTCCGTGTCACGTCAGCGCTCGGTCGGACCGAGGGCGCGCCGGTCATCGGCGAGGTCGGTGTCGGGGATATCC
>DATBDW010000229.1:0-6788 GCA_036269735.1 Actinomycetes bacterium | reverse complement strand
GGCGCCGACGGTCGACCGGGCGCCTACCTGCATCACAACTTCGTGGTGTCGCTGCTCAACGACCTGTTCGGCATCCAGTCCCGCGGCGGTTGCTCCTGCGCCGGCCCCTACGGCCACCGGCTGCTCGGCATCGACATCGAGCGCTCGCACGAGTTCGAGCGCGAGATCGCGCACGGCTGCGAGGGCATCAAGCCCGGCTGGGTGCGGATCAACTTCAACTACTTCGTTTCCGAGGCGGTCCTGGACTACGTCGTCGCCGCAGTCGACCTGGTCGCCGAGCACGGCTGGCGGCTGCTCCCCGACTACCGGTTCGACCCGGCAACCGGACTGTGGCGGCACCGCGGTGGGCCGGTGGAGCCGCCGCTGCGCCTGGACCAAGTGCGCTACGACGTCGACGGATCGATGACCTACCCGCACCACGACGAGCCGGTGCCTGAGTCGGCCCTACCGGGCTACCTCGACGAGGCCCGCGCGCTGCTGGCCGAGGCGCCCGGGGCGCGCGACGACGCGGCGGCCGGCCAGGTACCCAGCCACGTGTCCGAGGACTTCGAGCACCTGCGCTGGTTCGAGCTCCCGGCGGTCTGCCTGCAGCCCTGACCCGCTGTGCGCACGTGTGGACCGGCCCCGAACGGGCAGAAGTGGCCCAGCGCTCGCGGCGACCGCCGCGGTCCCCGAGGGAGGCTCCATGCTCTGGCTCATCATCGTGATCGTGCTCGTCGTCCTGGCCGTGCTGTTCCTGCTGCCGCGGATCCGCGGCCGCGGCCGCCTCTAGTCACCACAGCACCGACGCACCGAGGGCCCGCTCCCGTGACGGGGCGGCCCTCGGCGTACCTGACGGGACCTCAGCCGGTCGTCGAGTCGGCGTCCGGGTCGATGGACCGGCCGGCCCACGTCCAGGCGTAGGACGTGTCCTCACACGCGAGAGCCGGGTCGAGCAGGTCAAGCGGGCGGAAGGTGTCGACCATCACCGCCAGCTCGTCGGTGGCGGCCTTGCCGATCGACGCCTCGACCGAACCCGGCTGCGGGCCGTGGGTGAAACCGCTTGGATGCAGCGAGATCGAGCCCTGCTCGATGCCCGCACCCTTGCGCGACATGAAGTCGCCGCCCGTATAGAAGATGACCTCGTCGGAGTCGACGTTGGCGTGGTTGTACGGCGCCGGGATCCCCTCCGGGTGGTAGTCGAAGAGCCGCGGTACGAACGAGCAGACCACGAAGTTCGGCCCCTCGAACGTTTGGTGCACCGGCGGCGGCTGGTGCAACCGGCCCGTGATGGGCTCGAAGTCGTGGATCGAGAAGACGTAGGGATACAGGCAGCCGTCCCACCCGACCACGTCGAACGGGTGGTGCGCGTAGACGTAGCTGGTCCACAGCGTCGAAGGTCCGGCGCCGCGGTGCTGGACGAGCACCTCGACGTCCGTGCCGTCGCCCGAGAACGGCTCGGCCGGTCCGCGCAGGTCGCGCTCGCAGTACGGCGAGTGCTCGAGGAACTGCCCCTTGCCCGACAGGTAGCGGCGCGGCGGGCCGATGTGCCCGGTCGCCTCGATCGCCAGCGTGCGCAGCTCACCGCGCGGTACCCAGCGGTGCGTGGTCGACGTAGGGATCACGACGTAGTCGCCCTGGCTCACATCGAGCGAGCCGAACACGGTCTCGACGACGCCCGCGCCGCCCTCGACGTAGACGCACTCGTCACCGATCGCGTTTCGGTACAGCGGCGACGGCTGGTCGGAGACGGCGTAGGAGATGCGCACGTCGCCGTTGGCCAGCAGGTGCTGGCGACCGAGGACGGGGTCCTTGGCACCGGTTGCCCCGTCGAGCTTGTGGGTCTTGAGGTGCCGCGGCTTGAGCGGGTGGTTGGGGCGCCGCTCGAACGTGGGGCCGTCGTACGCCTCGCTGGACACGATGGCCGTCGGGATGTTCCGGTGGTAGAGCAGCGAGGCGTCCGAGGAGAAGCCCTCGACGCCCATCAGCTCCTCGGCGTAGAGGCTGCCGTCGGGCTGGCGGAACTGCGTGTGCCGCTTGTGCGGGACCTCGCCGACCTGGCGGTAGTAGGCCATCGCTGCCTCCGTGCTTCCTCTGTGTCGCTGCTGGCCGACGGCGTTGTCGACCTGGCACCCCCAACCCTGCCACGGAGGTCCCTGACCGGCCCCCTCGCTAAGGTCGAGGACATGCCCGGAGCCTCCCACCCCCTGCTGCGGGGGCTCGTGGATGACGCCGCCCTGTTCCCTCCGGGAAACGCCCCGATGGCCGAGGCCCTGCGCGAGCACGAGGAGATGTCGGACGAGCCCTGGGCCGAGGTGATGGGCCTGTTCGTCTGCCCCGCCTCCCGGGCCGACGAGCTCCTGGCGACCCGGAGGCCGTGGGGTTCCGTGCTCGCGTCGGTGGTGGCGGACACGACGGCGGCGGCAGCATTGACGGCGGTCCGCACGCTCAAGGCCGCTGGCCGATCGCTGCCGCTCGGACTGGAGGCGCCCCTGTCGCGGCTCGGCGCGGACGCCGCGCCGCTCGCGCACGAGGTGCGGGACCCGACCCTTCTGCCCCTGACGGGCTACCTCGAGGTCCCTCGTGACGACATCGCGGCGGGGCTGGACCTCGTGGGCGCCGACGGCTGGCACTGCGCGAAGTACCGCACCGGCGGCGAGGTCCAGGAGGCCTTTCCCACCGAGGACGAGCTGGCCCGTTTCATCGCGGCCTGCGTTGACCAGGGCAAAGCCTTCAAGCTGACCGCCGGCCTGCACCATGCCGTCCGGAACACCACCGCCGAAGGCTTCGAGCAGCACGGGGTGCTGAACGTCCTGGTGGCCGTCTACGGAGCGATCGCCGACCGGCGCGCCGGCCGCCCGGCCGACCAGGACGAGGCAGCGGACACGCTGGACGACCGCGACGGTGCCCGGCTGGCCAAGGAGGTGCGGTCCTGGACGAGGGCCGAGGCCACGGCGGTGCGACGCACCTTCCGGTCGTTCGGCTGCTGCGGGGTCCGCGAGCCCATCGACGAGCTGAGCGCGCTGAGCGTGCTCGAGGACGACGAGGACCGATGAGCAGCTGGTACCAGGTCCCCGAGGGCTCGCCGTTCCCGGCCAGCAACCTGCCCTACGGCGTGTTCGTCCACGACGACGAGTCGCCGCGGGTCGGGGTCGCGCTCGGCGACCAGGTCGTCGACCTGGCGCCGCTGGCCGCGGCGGAGGGCCTCGACGGCGGACACGTGTTCGAGTCGCCGACGCTCAACCCGTTCCTCGCGATGGGTCGGCCGTCATGGTCGGCAGTGCGCGCGTGGCTGGTCGAGCTGCTCGAGCACGAGGCCGAGCGCGACCTCGTCGAGGAACACCTGGTGCCACAGGCCGAGGTGTCGATGCAGATGCCCTTCGACGTCGCGGACTACGTCGACTTCTACTCCTCGCAGCAGCACGCCGAGAACGTCGGTCGCATCTTCCGGCCGGACGGTGACGCGCTGACCCCCAACTGGAAGCACCTTCCCATCGGCTACCACGGCCGTTCGGGCACCGTCGTCGTGTCGGGCACCGACGTGGTCCGCCCCAGTGGGCAGCGCAAGCCGGCTGGCGCGGACCTCCCGACGTACGGGCCGTCGGTCCGGCTCGACATCGAGGCCGAGGTCGGCTTCGTCGTGGGGGTGCCGTCGCCGCAGTACACCTCCGTGCCGACCGACGACTTCCGTCAGCACGTGTTCGGCGCGTGCCTGCTCAACGACTGGAGCGCGCGGGACCTGCAGGCGTGGGAGTATGTGCCGCTCGGTCCGTTCCTGGGCAAGTCCTTCGCCACCTCGGTGTCGCCGTGGGTGGTGCCACTGGACGCGCTGCTCGCCGCCCGGGTCCCGGGGCCGGTGCAGGAGCCGGCCGTGCTGCCCTACCTCGAGCGAAACTCCGACTGGGGCCTGGATCTCACCCTCGAGGTGTCGTGGAACGGCTCCGTCGTGAGCAGGCCGCCGTTCGCGGGCATGTACTGGACACCGGACCAGCAGCTCGCACACCTCACCGTGAACGGCGCATCCCTGCGCACCGGTGACCTGTTCGCCTCGGGCACCGTGTCGGGCTCTGCCGTCGACGAGCGCGGCTCGTTCCTCGAACTCACCTGGAACGGCACCGAGCCGGTCACGCTGTCCGACGGGTCGACCAGGTCCTTCCTGGAGGACGGCGACGAGGTGACCATCACGGCCACCGCCCCGGGTCCGGACGGCGACCGGATCGGGTTCGGCGAGGTGCGCGGCCGGGTACTGCCGGCCGTCGGCTGACCCCGCAGGTGCCCTCGTTCTCGATGCCGGTGCGGCTGCTCGCCGACACGAGGCCGCTACGCGAGCTTCCGGCGTACCGCAGGCTCTGGATCGGCAGCACGATCTCGTCCGCGGGCGGCGCGATGACGGCGTTCGCCGTCGCGCTGCAGGTCTTCCGGATCACCCACTCGCCGGCGGCGGTCGGCGCCATCGGGCTGTTCCTCGCAGTGCCGACGATCGTCGTCGGGCTTGTCGGCGGCACGGTGGCCGACGCGGTCGACCGGCGGCGGCTCGTCCTCGTGACAAGCAGTGGGCTCGCGACCGTGTCGGTGCTGTTCGCGGTGCAGGCGTTCGCCGGGGCACAGCAGGTGTGGCTGCTCTACGTGCTGGTGGGCCTGGAGTCGCTGCTCGCCTCGGTCGACGGGCCGGCGCGGCGGGCCCTGACCCCGCGCATCGTCACGGCCGAACGGCTGCCCGCCGCGATGGCGCTCAACCAGCTGTCCTTCCAGGTGGTGATGGTCGTGGGGCCGGCGCTCGCCGGCCTGGTGGTCGCGACGGCCGGGCTGCGCTGGTGCTACGCGATCGACGCGGTGTCGTTCGCTGCGGCGCTGTACGGCGTCGCTCGACTGCCCGCGCTGCCGCCGCTGGAGGACATCGGACGTCCCGGGCTGGCCGCGGTGGTGGAGGGCATTCGCTACATCGGTCACAACCAGGTGCTGGTCGGGGCCTTCCTGGCCGACCTCGTCGCGATGGTGCTGGCCATGCCGTTCGCCCTGCTGCCCGCCGTGAACGCCGACCGGTTCGGCGGCCACGCCGCCACCCTCGGCCTGCTGGCCGCGGCACCCGGCGTCGGCGGCCTGGTTGGATCGACGCTGTCCGGGCCGCTCGGGCACGTCGCGCGGCGCGGCCGCGCGATGCTCGTCGCGGTCGCCGTGTGGGGGGCCGCGGTCACCGTGTTCGGGCTGGCCGGCGGGCTCGCCGTCACCCTGGCGGCGCTGGCCGTCGCGGGAGCCGCCGACACGACCAGCGTGGTCCTGCGCGCGACACTGGTGCAGCAGATCACACCGGACCGCTACCGCGGCCGGGTCACCGCGGCCGACTACGTGGTCGGTGCCGGTGGCCCGCAGCTGGGCAACCTGCGGGCCGGCGTCGTCGGATCGCTGACCTCGCCGGCGTTCAGCGCGACGGTCGGCGGGATCGCGGCCATGCTGGGCGCCGGGGTGATCGCCCTCGCCGTACCGGCGCTGGCCCGGCACCGTATCGAGCCGGCCGACGGCCCGATCACCGAGCCACCTGGCGGGGCTTAGCAGTGCCTGGCGGGCCCTGCATGCCCCGCCAAGCACCGGTCGACCACGTATACGTGGTCAACCGCGGGGCGCCGGACCAGCGGGCGGGCGAAGGGCGGCCGGGCGGGGGTCAGAGGTTGCCGCGGCGCTCCTGCTCGCGCTCGATCGCCTCGAAGAGCGCCTTGAAGTTGCCCTTGCCGAAGCCGAGCGAGCCGTGCCGCTCGATGAGCTCGAAGAACACCGTCGGGCGGTCGCCGACCGGCCGGGTGAAGATCTGCAGCAGGTAGCCGTCCTCGTCGCGGTCGACCAGGATGCCGCGCTTCTGCAGCTCCTCGATCGGCGCGCGCACGTTACCGATCCGCGCCCGCAGCTCGGGGTCCTCGTAGTAGGAGTCCGGCGTCGCGAGGAACTCCACGCCCTCGGCCGTCATCAGGTCGACGGTGCGCAGGATGTCGTTGGTCGCCAGCGCGAGGTGCTGCGCGCCCGGGCCGCGGTAGAACTGGAGGAACTCGTCGATCTGCGACTTGCGCTTACCGACAGCGGGCTCGTTGAGCGGGAACTTCACCCGGTGGTTGCCATTGGCGACCACCTTGGACATGAGCGCCGAGTAGTCGGTCGCGATGTCGTCACCGATGAACTCGGCCATGTTCACGAAGCCCATGACCCGGTTGTAGAAGCCGACCCACTCGTCCATCTGGCCGAGCTCGACGTTGCCGACCATGTGGTCGAGGGCCTGGAACAGGCGCTTCGGCGAGCCCTCGCGCTTGACGTAGCCCGACCTGCGCTCGACGTACCCGGGCAGGTACGGGCCGGTGTAGCGGGACCGGTCGACCAGCGAGTGCACCGTGTCGCCGTACGCCTGGATCGATGCCATCCGCACGGTGCCGTGATCGTCGGTGACGTCGGTCGGCTCCTGCACCACCGTTGCGCCGGCCGAGCGAGCCTGCGTGATGCAGGTGTCGACGTCGGGCACCTCCAGCGCGATGTCGAGCACACCATCGCCGTGGGCCCGGTGGTGGTCGAGCATGGTGCTGTCCGGCGCCACGCCGCCCTTGATCACGAACCGGCACGAGCCGCTCTGCAGGACGAAGGCCTTGTGGTCGCGGTTGCCGGTCTCCGGCCCCGAGTAGGCGACCAGCTCCATGCCGTACGCCGACTGGTAGAAGTGCGCGCTCTGGGTGGCGTTGCCGACCACGAAGACCACGGCGTCCCACCCGGTGACCGGGAACGGGTCGGCGGTGGCGTCGTACTCGACCAGGCCGACGAGCTGGCGGAGCTGC
>DATBDW010000228.1:0-70291 GCA_036269735.1 Actinomycetes bacterium | reverse complement strand
CCGCGACAACTCCAAGGTCGGCCAGCCGCTGTCGGACGCCAAGGACTCGAGCAACGACACGGTGGTCGAGAAGGTCATCGAGTACCGCCCGACCCGCAAGCGGCTGCCCAAGCAGCGGCCGGCGCAGATGACGTCGTTCGCGGTGGGTGGTGCCGAGGGCTACATGACCGCGTCGTCGTACCCGGACGACGGGCTCGGCGAGATCTTCCTCAAGATGTCGAAGCAGGGCTCGACCCTGGCCGGCGTCATGGACGCGTTCTCGATCGCGATCTCGATCGGCCTGCAGTACGGCGTGCCGCTGGAGACGTTCGTCTCGAAGTTCGTCAACATGCGCTTCGAGCCGGCCGGTCTCACCGACGACCCGGACGTGCGGATGGCGCAGTCGATGATGGACTACATCTTCCGCCGGCTGGCACTGGACTACCTGGACTTCGAGACCCGCTCGGCCTACGGCATCTACTCCGCCGACGAGCGGTCGCGTCAGCTCGAGACCGGGTCGTACCAGGACGAGGGTTCCGACGAGGACGTCGAGGAGGAGCTCGAGACCCTCGCGCAGTCCGCGCCGGTGACCGAGACCCCCCAGCCGAAGACCGAGGACCCGGCCGAGCCGGCGGGCGCCGCCAAGGCGGCTCCGGCCGAGGCGCACTCGTCAGCGGAGCTGATGGAGGCCATCACCGGCCAGGTGTCGGACGCCCCGCTGTGCATGACCTGCGGGATCAAGATGCGCCCCGCCGGCTCCTGCTACGTCTGCGAGGGCTGCGGAAGCACCAGCGGCTGCAGCTGAGGAAGTTCCTGTCCCGTTCGACCAGCGGCTGTTCGGCGAGGAGCAATTGCTCCTTGCCGAACAGTCGCTCCGGGTCCGGGAGCTCAGCGCCCGGTGAGCTTCAGCGTGCCCGAGGTGTACGCCTTGCCCATAGCTGTGGCCGGCAGCAGCAGACGATAGAGCCGGCTGCGGCCCTTGGGCGCCGTCAGCCGAACCTTCACGGTCGAGGAAGCCGCCGACGACCAGGCCACGGACGAGTACGTCACCCACGAGCAGACCCTCCTGGTGTGGACCACGTGGCAGGAGCGCAGCTGCACCGTCCCGTGCCGCGAGAGCGCCGGCGTCACCGTCACCGGCACCTTCACCGACTTCGTCCGCCCCGCACCGGTACGCGCGATCTTGCTGGCCGGCCACCCGGAGACCTTCGTCGCCACCCGCACGATCGGCGGGGGAGTCACAACCGGCGGGGGAGTCACGACCGGCAGAGGAGTGACAACCGGCGGGGGAGGCGGCGTACCGACCGTCACGTCCACGTGCGTGACGTTGTTGGCGGTGACGGGGTCACTTGGGAAACCGGCGTAGATGTTGCCGGCCGCCGTGAACGGCGTGGTCGCGGCCGCGCCGACGACCACGTCGAGCGTCAGCGTCGAGACGTCGCCACTGCCGAAGATCTCGAGGTGGTCCGGCGCAGTGCCGTAGTTGCACGTGATCTGCCCGTAGGTCCCGACCACGGGCAGTGGGCAGACCCACAGCGGCGGCCCGCTCAGCGACACGAACGTCGAATCGGACGGCGGAGTGAAGATGACCTGCGAGCCCTGTTCACCAACCGGCCCGAGATTGCGCACCGTGTACACGAACGTCGCCGTAGCCCCTTTCGCCGCGAAGGCGGGCCCGGAGACTGTGATCGCCTGATCGGATGCCGGCGGAGCCACCGTCACCTGCTTGGACGTGTCGTTGTTGCCGGGCGTCGACTCCCCGGCTGCAAGGACCGACGCCTCAAGGTCGGTGTGCCCAGCGGCGTTGCGCTCCACATGCACCGTCAGCGTCAGCTCTGCATCGGCGGTATTGGGAAGCGGCCCGGGCGATGAGCACGCGATCGCGCCGACTCCGCCCCCGACGGTGCGCGGGTCGCACGTCCACCCCACCGGAGTCACCAGGGAGACAAACGTCGTGTCGCCGCCGGTCGCTGACAGCGTGAGCTGAAGCGACGTCGCGGGATCTGGGCCGTTGTTGTGCACGGTCGTGACGAACGAGATGTCCTGGTCGATCTGAGTGCTTGACGGTGCGGTCATCGAGACCGCGACGTCGGTGTTCGGCGTCGCGGCTGCGGGCGATGCCACGAGCACCGTGGTTGCGACGGTGGCACTCGCGGCAAGAACGGCGACCTGGAGCAGCAGAGAACGGGACACGGCCTGCCTCACGTGAGGGAAGTTGCCTGAAAGGGGACGAACCACCCTGGCCCAGGCTGGGCGACGCACTCCGCACCATCCGCTGGGCCTCCACCGCGAGGCGCGCCCAGGGTAGCGTCGCCAGTGATGATTGGTCGGCCAACGCGTGAAGCGGTTCGGTATGTGTCACCCGATCCTCGAGACAACGACGGAGATCGCCCGATAAGTCAAGGCAGTCCGAGTCCGTTGGTGGATCAGTTTGCGTAGTCGGGCAGTGTCGGTCGCCGTCCACCCGGCCCGCCGCGTGACTGCCGCGCACGCGTCGACGTACTCCCGCTTGTAGACATGCCCGTGACCATGAGCGGCCGCGCAGCTCGGGCCGTCACCTCAGCGCGAACGCGCTCGTACGGCGATGACTACCGTTTGCGCATGGTCTTGACGGCTGCCATGACCAGCACGATGACGAGCACGATCCCGATGGCGAACCCGCCGACGTACCACATGGGCGTGAGCGTAGCGGCAACCGGCGCGACTCAGGCCAGCCTGCGTGCGGCGGCTTCGATCCGCACGACCCACGACAGCGCCTGCTCGGAGCCGCGGGGTTCGGCGGCGAAGGACAGGAACGCCTGAACGGTGGCCGAGGGCAGCCCGTCGCGCAGGCCGGCAGAGCCGCCGTACGCGTCGATCGTCGTGTCCCACTCGGCCGGGTCCACCGACGACACCAGCAGCCAGGCCAGGTCCGCCATGCCGGGCCCTCGCCCCACGTCCTCCCAGTCGAGCAGCGCGAGCTCGCCCGTCGGACTTGTCCGCATGTTGCGGGCGGACGCGTCACCGTGGACGAGGGTCTCGGGTCCGGCCCGGGCCGCGCGCCGCTCCACAGCGGGAACGCGGCCGACCAATCGCTCGCCGAAGGCGCGGGCGGCGGGGCTGAGTTCCGGTCTGCCCGTCACGTCGGGCCAGGTGGCGTCGAAAAGCTCCCCGACGAGGTCCGACGCGGTCTCCGGTGCCCGTAGCCAGGGCCACCGGGCGGCTGCCCGCCCGGCCCAGCGGGTGTGCATCGCGGCCAGCAGCCTGGCGGCCTGTACCGGGTCCGCGCCCTCCGTCCAGTCGGCGAGGTTCTCCAGCTCCAGCAGGGTCGAGCCGTTGTCCTCCTGCGCCGTCAGACAGGCAGGGACACGCACGCCGATGACGGGTGCGACCTCGCGGTAGAAGAGGACCTCGTTGACGAACATCGCGAGCACGTCGGGGATGGATCCCCGCGCCGCCGGCTCGCGTCGCTTGATGAAGGGCTCGGTCACCGGACCCATCGTGGCGGCCGCGCGCCCGGGAGATCGTCCCGGGTCGCCCGGGAGCGGGCCCTGACTGACGTCGACCCGATTACGCTGCGGCACGCGATGACGAAACCGACGATCCTGACCGTCGACGACGACCCCGCGGTCTCCCAGGCGATCACCCGCGACCTGCGCCGGCAGTACGGCGCGGAGTACCGCGTCGTCTTCGCGACGTCCGGCGCCGAGGCGCTGGCGATGTTGGCCGACCTCGCGCTACGGGGCCGCAAGGTCGCACTGATCGTGACCGACCAGCGGATGCCGGACATGACGGGCACCGAGCTGCTCGGACAGTCGAGGCAATCCACCCCCGACGCCAAGGCGCTGCTGCTGACGGCGTACGCCGACACCGACGTCGCCATCCGGGCGATCAACGAGATCGGGCTGGACTACTACCTGCTCAAACCCTGGGACCCGCCGGACGAGCGGCTCTACCCGGTGGTCGACGACCTGCTGGACGACTGGCGCCAGGAGCACCGCGAGGACACCGCCGACGTCCAGGTCGTGGGCCACCGCTGGTCCGAGCGCAGCCATGAGGTCAAGACGTTCCTGACCCGCAACCACGTCCCCTACCGCTGGCTCGACGTGGATCGCGACGACGAGGGCCGTCGCCTGCTGGAGGTCGCCCAGGCGTCGGTGGACGACCTGCCGCTGGTCCTGGTGCCCGACGCCGACCCGCTGCGCTCGCCGAGCACGCTGGACCTCGCCGACGCGCTCGGCCTGCGGACCCGGGCCGAGCAGCCGCTCTACGACCTGTGCATCGTCGGCGGCGGGCCCGCCGGGCTGGCCGCAGCCGTCTACGCCGCGTCCGAGGGGCTGCGGACCGTGGTGCTCGAGCGGGAGGCACCCGGCGGGCAGGCGGGCCAGAGCGCCTCGATCGAGAACTACCTGGGCTTCCCCAAGGGGCTCTCGGGTGCCGACCTCACGCACCGCGCGGTGGCCCAGGCAGCCCGGTTCGGCGCCGAGATGGTCCTGGCCCGCGACGTCGTCGGCTTCGAGAGCCGCGGGCCGGTCCGCGCGGTGAAGCTTGCCACCGGTGACGACATCGAGGCGCGGGCCATGCTCGTGGCGACCGGCGTCTCCTATCGCCGGTTGACTGCGCCGGGAGTCAGTGACTTCACCGGCCGCGGCCTCTACTACGGGGCCACCGCGAGCGAGGCGATCCAGTGCCAGGGCGACGAGGTGTACGTCGTCGGCGCGGCCAACTCCGCTGGGCAGGCGGCGCTGAACCTGGCCCGCTACGCCAAGCGCGTCGTGCTGGTCGCCCGCGGTCCGCACCTCGAGGACAGCATGTCGCTCTACCTCGTGTCCCGGATCCTGGCGGCGCCCAACATCGAGGTGCGGCTGCGCACCGAGGTCGCCGGCGCCCGCGGCGACGGGCACCTCGAGGCGGTGGCGCTCCTCGACCGGAACTCGGGACGGACCGACGAGGTCGCGACCAGCTGGCTGTTCGTCTTCATCGGTGCCTCCCCGCACACCGAGTGGCTGGGGGAGGACGTGGTGCGAGACGAGCACGGGTTCGTGGTCACCGGACACGACCTGCTCGCCTTGTCGCAGCGGCGGTGGCCCCTGACGAGGGCACCGTTCGCGCTCGAGACGAGCGTCCCGGGCGTGTTCGCGGCGGGCGACGTGCGCTGGGACTCGATGAAGCGGGTCGCGTCCGCGGTCGGCGAGGGCGCGATGTCGGTCTATCTCGTGCACCGTTACCTCGCGACCATGTGAGCGACGGGCGACCCGCCATGGACACCGACGAGATCCGGCCGCTGACCCTGTTCGACGGCCTGGACGACACGCAGCTGCACGAGCTGATCGACCAAGGTCGTGAGGTGGCCTTCACGACGGGCGACGAGGTGTTCCGCGAAGGAGGCCCCGCCGAGGACTGGTGGGTGCTGCTCGAGGGCTCGGTCGACCTGGTCCGCCACGTCGGCCGAGAGGAGACCGTGCTGGGGGTGATGGACGTCCCCGGCCGGTGGGCCGGGGGCTTCCGGGCCTGGGACGAGCACGGTGCCTACCTCGCGACCGGGCGGGCGACCAGCGACGGTCGGTTCCTCTGCGTGCCCGCACCGGCCCTGAGGGACTGGACGAAGCGCTGGTTTCCCTTCGGCGAGCACCTGGTCGAGGGCGTCTTCCGGACCGTGCGCGGCTTCGAGGCGGTGACCCGGCAGCGCGAGGCTCTGGTCGCGCTCGGCACCCTGGCCGCGGGCCTCGCCCACGAGATCAACAACCCGGCGGCGGCGGCGACCCGTGCGGCCGACGCGCTCGAGGAGACCTGCACGCTCCTGCTGTCCGCCCTGAACCGTCTGGCCGCGGGATCGATCACAGCCGAGCAGTTCCTGGCTCTCGACTCCCTGCGACGCGACATCGGGCTGCCGCCGGCCGTGGTCGACCCACCCGCGGTGGCCCGGCGCGAGGAGGTTCTTTCCGACTGGCTCGCGCGTCGAGGCATCGAGGCGGACTGGCTCATCGCGCCACCGCTGGCCCTGGCCGGGGTCGACGTCTCCTGGTGCGACCAGGTCGCCGGCGTACTCGACGGTGTCGAGCTCGAGGCCGGCTTGCAGTGGGTGGCCGGCACGCTGTCGACGGCCGCGCTCATCGCCGAGCTGAAGTCCGCCACCAGCCGGGTCTCGGACCTTGTCTCCGCGGTGCGCTCCTACTCGCAGCTCGACCGTGCCTCGGTGCAGCGCATCGACGTCGTCGAGGGGCTCGAGAGCACGCTGGTGATGCTCCGGCACAAGACCCCGGCCGGGGTCTCCGTGGTCCGCGACTACGGCGCCGACGTCCCCGCCATCGAGGCGATCCCCGGCGAGCTCAACCAGGTCTGGACCAACCTGGTCGACAACGCGCTCGACGCGATGGACGGTGCCGGCATCCTGCGCATCTCCACGCGCGCCGATGGCACAGGGGTCCTCGTCGAGGTCGCGGACACGGGAGGTGGCCTCGCCGAGGACGTCCGGGACCACGCGTTCGAGCCGTTCTTCACGACCAAGGGCGTGGGCAAGGGGACGGGCCTGGGGCTGGACATCTCTCGGCGCATCGTGGTCGACCGGCACGCCGGCGAGATCGCCATCGAGTCGCGCGAGGGCGAGACGGTGGCTACGGTTCGCCTGCCTTCAGGCGTGGGACTGCTGGGTCGACCCGGCGCCTGACGCCAGCCGGGCGCGCTGCGGCTCGACCGTGTAGCGCGGGTCCTTCGCGGATGCGACTCCGGCACGGAACACCCCGAACCGCGTGCACGCGGAGCCGGCCATCAGGGCGGCCCCGGCCGCGGCCGACACGACGCGGCTGCGCCGTCCGGCGATCGCGCCGACCAGCGCTCCGCCGGCGACCAGGCGCTCGGCCGTGGTCATCAGCCGGCCGGCGGATCCCGTCTCGTACGTCTCGCGGGCGACGCCCATCCGCGCCTTCATCAGCCTGGTGGCGACCACCTCGGTCATCGCCCCGACGACCGCTGCCCGGCGGGCTGGCCCCGCGTCGGTCAGTGACGCGCCGAGCATCCCCAGCCCGGCGGCGGCGCAGGTCGAGGAGCCGGCGAAGACGAACGGCATCTCGCGGTGCCCGTCGTGCCATGCGGGCACGGCGGTGTTCGATACGAGGACCGCGGTGTACGCCGCCACCGCCGGCCCGGCTGCGGCGGCCGCCGCCGTGGCCAGGGCACCGACCGGACGCGCCTTGCCCGTCACGGTGCTCGCGGCCGCCACGAGCGCCGCCGGCGCATAGGCCGACACGATCCACGTGCCGACGCTCATCGGGGACGTGGGCTTCACGACGCGCAGCATGTTGAGGAAACGCTCCGGGCGACCGAGGTCGTGCACCAGGGCGACCAGCGACGCCGAGATCGCGACGGCACTACCCACCTTCGCGGTCCGGGCTAGCGTCGACCGGTGGGTCAGGTCCGCGCCGGCGGCAAGGACCGACGAGGCGCCGGCCAGCCCACCGAGGAAGAAGTAGCCGGCGATGTCACGCTCCTCCCACACCGGCTCCTTGATCACGGGACGGCCGTAGTACGACGTGAACTCGGCCCGCGGCACCATCAGTGCCTCGCCGCGCCGGCCGCGACGCTTGCGCCGGCCCTCGCCCCAGCGCCCGTCCCCGCCGGGCCCCCGCCCGCCCGCCGACCCGACTGTCGCCTCACGGCCCGGGCGATCGTCCTGCGGGCCTTCGCGGGTGACCTCCGGGCTCACCGCCGCCGCCCCGCGAAGCACGCAGCGAACCCGGCGGCGAGACCGAGAGCGGCGATACCTGCGGTCCGCCACATCCGCGGCAGGTCCCGGGTGGTCACGACCGGGTCCGGCGGCAGGCCGTAGACCTCCGGCTGGTCGAGCAGGAGGAAGAACGCGCCAGCCCCGCCGACGCCGTCGCCGGGGTCCTCGCCGTACAGCCTGGCCTGGGTGACCCCCGCCCCGTGCAGCTGCTCGACCCGCGCCTGCGCGCGCTCCCGTAGCTCGTCGATCTCGCCGAACTGGATCGACTCGGTGGGACACGACTTGGCGCAGGCCGGCTCCATCCCCTCGCCGAGCCGGTCGTAGCACAGGGTGCACTTGAAGACCCGACCGTCCTCGGGCCGTTGGTCGATGACGCCGTAGGGGCAGGCCGGTACGCAGTAGCCGCAGCCGTTGCAGACGTCCTCCTGCACGACCACCGTCCCGAACTCGGTGCGGATGAGCGCACCGGTCGGGCACACGTCGAGGCACGCCGCGTGAGTGCAGTGCTTGCAGACGTCCGAGGACATCAGCCAACGGAAGTCCTGCGAGCCCCCGGCCGGGTCAGGGCCGATGCCCGGCATGCCGAGGTCGACCCGCTGCGCTCCCTGTGCCTCCTCGACCTGAGCGACCTGCTCCCTGGCCCGCGCGACGCCTGCCTCCTGGTTGCCGACAGGTGCGTTCTGCTCGATGAAGGCGACGTGCCGCCAGGTGCTCGCGCCCAGGGCTGCGGTGTTGTCGTACGACATCCCGGTGAAGTCGAGTCCGTCCTCGGGGATGGCGTTCCACTCCTTGCACGCCACCTCGCACGCCTTGCAGCCGATGCACACGCTCGTGTCGGTGAAGAAACCCATCCGGGGCCGCTCCTGGGCGCCCCAGCCGGCCTCGGCGGCCGGGTCGGTGAGGCGGGCCCCGCGCAGCGCGCTCATCTTCGCGTTCCCCGGCCGGTCTCCCGGGTGATCCCCGCCCGCTGGCGGTACTCCTCGACGTACCTCGGCAGCTCCGGACCCCGTGGGCGCCGCCCAGGCCGGATGTCCGCGCTGAGGGCCTTGGTCTCCTGGATGTGGACGTTGGGGTCCATCGCGGCCGAGGTCAGCTCGTTGGCCGAGTCGCCGCGCGAGTAGCCGTTGGGGCCCCAGTGGTACGGCAGCCCGATCTGGTGCACGACGCCGCCGTCCACGAGCAGCGGCGTCATCCGCTGGGTGACCATGACCCGCGCCTCGATGGCGTTGCGCGCCGTCACGACGGTGGCCCAGTCGCCGTGCTCGAGACCGCGTTCGGCAGCCAGCTCCGGGGACACCTCGACGAACAGCTCTGGTTGCAGCTCGGACAGGTAGGGGACGGTCCGGCTCATCCCGCCGCCGGTGAAATGCTCCACCAGGCGATAGGTCGTCAGCACGAATGGGAACGTCTCTGCGCCCGGCGTGCCGGGGTCGGGATGAAGCACGTTCTGCGGGTCGTCGAGCAACGACCTGGTCGGGTTGCGTTGCTGGTGCGGGTAGAGCGGGTTGACCACGGGCGAGTCCTGGGGTTCGTAATGTGTCGGCAGCGGCCCGTCGAGCAGTCCCGCCGGCGCGAACAGCCAGCCCTGGCCGTCGGCCTGCATGATGAATGCGTCGGTGCCGGACAGCGCGTCCGGTCCGCGGGCTTCCTTCGGCGGCCGGTAGGACGGCGGCTTGTCCGGCTGCATGTCGGGGACGTCCTCCCCGGCCCACCTGCCTTGCTCCGGGTCCCACCAGATGTAGGCCTTGCGCTCGCTCCACGGCTTGCCGTCGGCGTCTGCCGAGGCCCGGTTGTAGAGGGTGCGCCGGTTCGCGGGCCAGGCCCAGGCCCACTCCGGCGCCACCCACGACTGCTCGGTGTGCGGCTTGCGTCGGGCCGCCTGGTTGACCCCGTCGGCGTACACGCCGCAGTAGATCCAGCAGCCGCAGCTCGTCGAGCCGTCGTCGCGCAGCTGGGTGTACGCCGAAAGGTGCTTCCCGTCGGCGTCGTACCCGTTGATCTCGGCCAGCACCGCCTCGGCGGACGGCTCGTCGAGCGGACCCTCCACCGGGTAGTCCCAGGTGAGATCCAGCACGGGACGGTCACGCTCGTTGCTGGATCCCGCGAGGCGGTCCCGGACGAGCCGACCCAGGTGGTACATGAACCACAGGTCGCTGCGGGCGTCACCCTGCGGCTCCTGGGCTGCGTGGTGCCACTGCAACCACCGGTTGGTGTTTGTGAATGATCCGGACTTCTCGATGTGTGCCGCCGCGGGGAAGAAGAAGACCTCGGTGCCGACGTCCTCGGTGCGCAGCTCGCCGGTCTGGACCTCCGGGCCGTCCTGCCACCAGGTCGCGGACTCGATGAGGGTGAAGTCGCGCACGACCAGCCAGTCCAGCTTCGCCATGCCCTGCCGCTGCAGCTTGGCGTCGGCGTTTCCCACGGCGGGGTTCTCGCCCATCAGCAGGAACCCCTTGACGGCACCGTCCTTCATGGCCTTCGCAGTCTCGTAGGTCGCGTGGCTGCCGGTGACCCGCGGCAGGTAGTCGAAGCAGAAGTCGTTGTCGGCCGTCGCGGCGTCCCCCCAGTAGGCCTTGAGCAAGCTGACCAGGTAGCTGCGCATGTTGCCCCAGAAGCCGCGCTCGGACGCCTCGGTCTCGACGAACTCGTCCAGTGTCTGGGTCGAGTGCGCATGCGGCATCGGGAGGTAGCCAGGCAGCAGGTTGTACAGCGTCGGGATGTCGCTGGAGCCCTGGATGCTGGCGTGCCCGCGCAGCGCCTGGATACCGCCTCCCGGGCGGCCGACATTCCCCAGCAGCAGCTGCAGGACGCATGCCGCGCGGATGTACTGGGCGCCCACGGTGTGCTGGGTCCACCCGACGGCGTACGCGAAGGCGCTCGTCTTGTCCCGCCCGGAGTTCTGCGTCAGCGCGTCGCAGACCTTGGCGAAGAGCTCGGGCGGGATGCCGCAGACGTCCTGCACCATCTCGGGGGTATACCGGGCGAAGTGCCGCTTGACCACCTGGAACACGCAGCGCGGGTGCTGAAGGGTCTCGTCGCGCACCGGCTCGCCGGTGCCGACGGACGGGCCGCCCGAGCCGTGGCTCTCGCCCCGCCCGGCTCCCTTCACCGAGCTCGTCTCCTCCGAGGTCCCGCTCTCCTCGGCGGGGGCAGCCGCGCCGGCGGCGCCCTTCGTGTCCACCCCCTCGTAGCGCCAGGTGGACATGTCGTAGTGGCCCGTCCCCGTGTCGAAGCCGGAGAAGACGCCGTCGAGGTCCTCGGTGTCGCGGAAGTCCTCGGTCACAAGCGTCGAGGCGTTGGTGTGGGTGAGAACCCACTCGCGGAACTCGAGCCCGTTGCTCAGGACGTGGTTGATGATCCCGCCCAGGAACGCGATGTCCGTCCCGGCGCGGATCGGCACGTGGATGTCTGCCACGGCGCTGGTTCTGGTGAACCGAGGGTCTACATGGATGACCGTCGCCCCCCGTGCCTTGGCCTCCATCACCCACTGGAAGCCGACCGGGTGGGCCTCGGCGAAGTTGGAGCCCTGGATGACGATGCAGTCCGAGTTCTGCAGGTCCTGCATGAACATCGTCGACCCGCCGCGACCGAATGACGTGCCCAGCCCGGCCACGGTGGAGGAGTGGCAGACCCGAGCCTGGTTCTCGACCTGGATCACGCCGAGGGCCGTCCAGAGCTTCTTGATGAGGTAGTTCTCCTCGTTGTCCAGGGCGGCGCCGCCGAGGCTGGCGATACCCATCGTGCGGCGGACCCGCTTGCCCTCCTCCTCCCAGGTGAAGGTGTCCTCGCGGGTACGGACGACTCGATCGGCGAGCATGTCCATGGCGCGCCGCAGGTCGATCTCCTGCCAGTAGGCCGCGTGCGGCGGCCGGTAGAGCGCCTTCTGCCGCCTCTGGTCGCCGGTCGTGAGCTGGAGCGTGGCAGCACCCTTCGGACAGAGCCGGCCACGACTGATGGGGGAGTCGGGGTCTCCCTCGATCTGGACGACCCGGCCGTCTCGGACGTAAAGGTCCTGGCCGCAGCCGACGGCGCAGTAGGGGCAGATCGACTTGACCACGCTGTCGGCGGTCGCCGTACGGGCCCGCAGAGCCGCTGTGTGCGGGGATCGGGAGGCCGCTCCCAGACCGAGCCGGTCCTCACCCGTGAGCTGGCGCAGCGCCGGCCAGGAGCCGAACGGAGGGATCCTCCCCAGCCAGGTCTGGACACTCATGACCGCTCCTTCGCGCCGCCCACGCACCGGTTCCCCCGCACCGGTGCGGACAACCCTGCCACCCGGGCCGGATCGGGTGAGCGTCAGGTCAGCGGCAGCGAGTCTCGGTCGCCGTGTGACCCGAGGAGTTGCACGCCTTTCCGCCGTGAGCGACGGACAGGCCGACCGCGACCCCGATCACGGCGATGAGCGCGAGCACGGTCATCAGCATGATGACCATCATCCGGGGCGGCGCGATCGACTGCCGACGCTGCGGGATGTGCTCGGAGAGGGGGAGGTGCCCACCCGCGGCATGGCCGCGGTCGGCGTGTGGACCCTCGTTCCGGGTCCCGTGAGTCATCGTGACCTCCTCACCGACGCCCGAGTGCCCGGGCCAGCTCGGCCCGGCCCATCGAGGAGCGGCCCGGGATGTCGCGGCGCTTGGCCTCTTCGTAGAGCTCCGCACGGGTCCGTGGGGTCGACCCACCGGTCCGCTTGCGGGCGGCGACCGCCGCTCCCTGCTTGCCGAGCGCCGTCCGGGTCTTCGCCGGCATGTGGGCGATGGACTTCTTGGCCTTGGCCCCGCCCGCCGCCTTGGAGATGTTCTTCTTCGCGGCGGCACGCTGCTTCTGGGTCGCCATCGGTTGGCTCCTCTCTCGTTCGGCTCAACGTCGCAGGCGGGGCAGAACCTCGTCGCGGTACAGGTCGAAGAAGTCGCGGTAGTGCGGGCCCATGTTCGCGATGAAGACGTCGTCGAAGCCGGCCTCGGCGTACGGCTGGAATGCCGCGGCGTGTGCCTCGACGTCGCGACCGCAGGTGGTGGACTCCCGCGTCATCTGCTCGGTGACCAGCTCGCTGGCCTGCTCGAAGTGCTTCGGCGAGGGCAGCACCTGGGCGAGCTCGCCGGGGACGCCGGCATTCGCCCAGAGGCGGTGGGCGATCCGGACTCCTTCGTCCTCGGTGTCCGCGACGCAGACCTTGTATCCCGCCTGGGCCGGCTTGTCGCCGGCCTTCTGGTGCCAGGCCGACACCTGCTCCGCCTCGGGACTCGTGGTGATGAAGCCGTCTCCGATGCGCAGCGCGAGGTCGAAGGACCTGTCGCCGAACGCCGAGACGAAAACCGGCGGAGGCGTGTCGAGCCGGGTGTAGATCCGCGCGTTCTCCACGGTGTAGTGCGTTCCGCGGTGGTAGGTGAAGTCGCCGGACCACAGGGCGCGCATCACCTCGACGGCTTCCTCGAGCATCTGCAGGCGCACCGGCTCGGAGGGCCACGCATCACCGAGGATGTGCTCGTTGAGGGCCTCCCCGGTCCCGACGCCGAGGGTGAACCGGCCCCCGAGCTGGACGGCGGCCGTGGCGGCCGCCTGCGCGACGACGGCCGGGTGCAGCCGGACCGTCGGGGCAGTCACCGCCGTACCGACCGGCAGCCGGCAGACCTGCGAGATCGCGCCGATCACGCCCCACACGAACGGGCTCTGGCCCTGGTTGTCGTTCCATGGGTGGTAGTGGTCGCTGATCCAGAGGGCCTCGAAGCCGGCCGCCTCGGCGAGCTTGGCCTGCTCGACCAGGTCGGCCGGGCCGAACTCCTCGCAGCTGAGGAAGTAACCGATCCGCATGTCTCGCCGTGTTCCCCGTGCTGGGCCGGTGAATCCTGATGTCCCGGTGGCTCAGGCGCGGACGGCGTCGACGGCCTCCTTCAGCGCCGAGGGTTCGGTTGGGTGGCGCGGGGCGTCCCGCCTCTCGTCGATCATGCGCTGACCCATGTCCCGCAGCTCCTTGCGGCCCACGCCGTCACGGACCTTGGGGAACCACTCCTGCTCCTCCTCGCCCATGTGGTGCTCCACGTTCTCGACCAGCACGGTCGCCTTCGCCGGGTAGTGCTCGTCGGCAGGGTCCATCGACCACAGCTCGAGGCAGAGGACATCGGCCACGTGGTGCTCCTCGTAGGACTCGAGGACGTCGTCCTCGACATCTGGCAGCAGGCGGCGCACCTCGGGATACATGATCTCGTTCTCGAGGTACGTGTGGATGGTCAGCAGCTCGATCATCCGGCGCACGATCTCGCCGCGCCGCGCCGCGTCCTCCTTGTTCTTCTCGAACTCCCGGAACACGCGTCGTATCTGCTTGTGCTCCTCCTTGAGGAACACGATGGCGTCACTCGACATGGCTGATCTCCTCGCTCTGGTAGGACAAGTGCCGTGCGGCCGGGGTCAGCCGGCGCCGGGCAGCAGCACCTGCACGTGACCGCCTTCGACACGGACCTCGAAGGTGGGGACCGGTGCGGTCGCTGGACCGACGACGGGCTCGCCGTCAGCAAGCCGGAACGATGAGCCGTGCCACGAGCACGTCACGCAGCCGTCGCGGACCTCGCCCTCGTGCAAGGGGCCGGAGAGATGCGGGCACACGTCCGACAGCACCGTGACCCCGGTGCCGTCCCGGTAGGCGACGAGGGGCTGGTCGCCGAGAGTCCGCGGAACCAGGGTCCGCTCCGGGAGATCGTCGACAGGGCCGAGCGAGGACCAGCCCGGCGGGACCCGATGCGGCACGTGCTCGGCGTGGTTGGGTCCCAGCGCCTGCCGGAAGGCGAGATGGCCTCCCAGGTACGCCGCGGCGCTGGAGACGGTGAGCGCGGCGACCGAGAGCAGGCGGCCCGACCCGCCGCGGCGACGGCGCAGCAGGGTCGCGGCGTACAGGACGAGAGCAGTGCTGTTGCCGGCCGCGTGGACCAACCCGGTGCGTTGCTGCTGCTCGTGCCCGTGGGACCAGTCGGTGAGACCCGTCAGCGCAGTCGGCACAGCCGTGGTGATCCCCGTCGTGATCAGGGCGGTGGACGCGCCGCGGTCGCCGCGCCGCCCGCGGAGGTCGAGCAGTCCCGCACCAAGGAAGCAGCCGACCGTGAGCTGGGCGAGAGCCGGGTGCACCGGGTGCCCGAGCAGCACGCCGGAGAGCAGGTTTCGCAGGCGGCGGCCGGCCGTGAGCGGCGCCGCCGCGGCGCGCAGCGGGGAGGCGATCCGGTCCAGGGCCTGCCAACCCTCGACGGCGTCGAGGCCGTGTGCGATGCGGTTCGGGCGCGGCGAAGGCATGACGAGTGGCTCCCCTGAGCCTGCCTGGTCAAACACGCGCCCCGTCAAACGCGGGTTGGACGCCCCCTGCGAGACATCTCTTGACATGTCACGACGTAGCGACATGGATGGAGCCGCCGCACCCGCTGCCGAGGACGTGCGGCCCGGACGACGGGAGCCCGCATGAGGTCGGTCCAGTCCCTCGCCCACCTGCCGGCTCGTGCCGTGGTCGCGATCGCTGCCGGTGGACTGGTCGCCGGTGGGCTGCTCGTGCCCTCGGCGGCGGTCGCCGCAGCCGGGACCGCCGCCGGCGCCCCCGGCGCGCTGTCGCACTTCGACCTGGCCCGCAAGGACTGCCTCGGGACGGCCCGGAACACGACATCGAAGGTGTGGTTCACCGTTGCCGACGGCGTGCTGTCCGACACCTACTACCCGACGATCGACACGACCAACGTCGAGACCTTGCAGTACGTCGTGACCGACGGCCAGACGTTCACCGACCTGCAGACCCGCGACATGACCTACACGGTCAGCGCCCTGGACGCGTCCGGCATGGCCTGCCGGGTCACCAGCACGGCGAAGAGCGGCCGGTACCGGATCGTCACCGACTACGTCACCGACCCGGCGCGCGCCAGCGTCGTCATGAACAGCCGCCTCGACAACCTCTCCGGCGGCGGGGCGCTGCAGCTCTACGCCCGGCTCGACGCGACCGTGAACGGCAACGGTGGCGGCGGCGCGGACGACGCCGGCCACGACGACGCAGTGATCGACCACTCCACCGGCGGCCCGGTCCCGGTGTCCAGCGACACGAACACGGCGACGACGGCCGCCAACCGCGACTACGCCGAGCCCGTGTTCGCGGCCCTGCGTGCGGACCGCCCGTTCCTCGCGGCGAGCAGCGGGTACGTCGGGACGTCGAGCGACGGACTGACCCAGCTGGACGCTCAGCGACGGCTCATCACCACCGACGAGGACGCGCCGGCCGGCAACGTCGTGCAGACCGCGCTGCTCGACACGGCGCACGGCAAGTCCGTCACGCTGGCCCTCGGCTTCGGCGCCAGCCAGTCCGGCGCCGTTGCGACGGCCGGCCACAGCGCGAAGGCGGCCTTCTCGGCCACGCTGTCGGCGTACCAGAAGGGTTGGTCGGCCTACGACAAGGGACTCAACGCTCCGCCGGCACCGGCCGGCACGTCCCGGGCGCAGCGCGAGCGGCTCGCTGCGACCTACTACCTGTCCGCGAACGTGCTCAAGGCCAGTGAGGACAAGACGTTCCCCGGTGCGATCGTCGCGTCACTGGCCAGCCCGTGGGGACAGGCGGTGAGCGCCGGTGACCCGGCGCAGACCTACTTCGGGTCCTATCGCGAGGTGTTCGCCCGCGACCTCTACGAGACGTTCACCGGCCTTGTCGCGACCGGTGACCTGGCCACCGCGAAGGACACGGTGCGGTTCCTCTTCGAGCGCCAGCAGCTGGCGGACGGCTCGATGCCGCGCAACTCGCTGGTGAACGGCAAGACGGCGCCCGACTCGTTCGGCACCCAGCTCGACGAGGTGGCCTACCCGATCCTGATGGCGCGCACGGTCGGCATGACCGGCGCCGCCTTCTACCAGGACCACCTCAAGCGGGCCGCGGACTACCTGGTCGCCCACGGGCCGTCGTTCGGCAACGAGCGGTGGGAGGAGCAGAGCGGTTACTCGCCCTCGACCATCGCCGCCGAGATCGCCGGGCTCACCGCCGCCGGCGCGATCGCCGAGCTCAACGGCGATACGGTGCGAGCGAGGGTCTACCGGGGGACCGCGGACCATTACCAGCGCAGCATCAAGGCGTGGGACGTCACGACCACCGGCCCGTACAGCGACCAGCCGTACTTCATCCGGCTGTCGAGGAACGGCGACCCCAACGCGAACACGACCTACAACCTCGGCAACGGTGGTCCGACCGCCGACCAGCGGGCGGTCGTCGACGCCGGTTTCCTCGAGCTGCCACGCCTCGGCGTTCTCGCAGCGGACGACGCAGACATCGCGAACTCGGTGCAGGTCGTCGACAAGGTGATCAAGGCCACCACGCCGAGCGGCACCGGCTTCTACCGCTACGGCACGTCGGCCGACGGCACCGAGGACGGGTACGGCGACTGCAACATCGGCGACTCCACGACGTGCGCCGTGCAGGGGAAGCCGTGGGCAGGCACGTGCGGCGACCAGGGCCAGAACATCGGCTCGGGCCACCTCTGGCCGGCTCTCTCCGGCGAGCGGGCCGAGCACGCCATCGCGACCGGCGACACCTCGGACGCAGTCGCCCTGTGGGGTGAGATGGCGGCCACCGCCTCCGGCATCGGGCTGGTCCCGGAGCAGGCGTGGGAGAACCCGGATCAGGCGCCCTCGCCGTACGGCACGGCGCCCGAGTGCGCGTCGATCGGCTTCCAGGACGGGAAGGCGGCCGGGAGCGCCTCGCCGCTGACCTGGTCCGCCGCCCAGTTCACCCGTCTGGCGCGCGACCTCTCGGCGGGCGCCGTCACCGAGCGTCCGACCGACACGGTGTCGCGCTACCTCGACCGGCGCCAGGGCGAGATCCCCCTGACCCTGACGGCGCCGGACAACAACTCCACCGTGGGCGGAACCGTCACGGTCACCGGGACGACCACGGCTGGTGCCACCGTCGACGTCGACGCGGTCAACATCGACATCGACGGCAATGCAAGAACGGCCAGCACCGTTGCCGGCCAGGACGGCTCGTTCTCCGTCGACGTCCCGGTGCCGCCCGGCACCGCCGTCCTGACCGCCGTGGCGACCGCCCCGGACGGCAGCACCGGCTTCGATCAGCGGACCGTGGTGTTCGACACCGTGCCGGGCACCCTCCTCTTCACGACCGACGACCCCGACGGCGACGACAACGGCCCGGGCACCTACGCCTATCCCCTCTCGGACAATTTCAAGCCCGGCGCTTACGACCTCGAGCAGTTCCAGGTCTACGACAGCGGCCCCGACTCGGTGACGTTCCGGGTCCGCACCAAGGACCTGACCAACACCTTCGGCAGTCCGTTGGGCGCGCAGCTCGTCGACGTGTATGTCGACAACCCCGCCGGTGGCGCGACGAGCACGAAGGCGTCCTTCCCGGCCCGCAACTACACGATCGCTGCGGACTCGGCGTGGAACCGCCTGATCGAGGTCCAGGGTTTCGGCCAACGGTTCATCGACGCCGGGAACACGACCGTGGGGACTGTCAACATCAGAGGCAACTTCGTGACGCGCTACATCACCTTCACGGTGACCAAGAACGCTCTCGGCGGTACGCCGGGGGCCGGCTGGGGCTTCACCGTGGTCCTGACCGGACAGGACGGATTCAGTCCGGACCAGGCCCGAGGCTTCCAGGCGACCCCGGAGGACTTCCAGTTCGGCGTGTGCACCCAGGCGTTGCACGACGCGGGCACCGACCCGATCTGCGCTGTGGACCCGAGCACTGTGCCCAAGGCGATGGACGTGCTCACCCCGTCCGGGGTCTCTCAGGCCACCGAGCTCGACCCCACGCCGGCCGGGCAGCCGGTCACTCTGGAGGCCGTGCGGATCCAGTGATGAGTCGGGCCCGGATGCGCGAGCCTCAGTCCGGGACGTAGGCGAACACGTCCGGGTTGGGGCCGGTGCGCCCACGCTCGCCGCGGTCGAGGCCAGTGATGGCTGCTGTCTCGTCGTCGGCGAGCTCGAAGGAGAACAGGTCGAAGTTCTCCCGCATCCGGTCCGGGTTCACGGACTTCGGGAACACCACGTCGCCGCGCTGCAGGTGCCAGCGCAGGACCACCTGGGCCGGCGTACGCCCGTGGGCGCCCGCGATCTTGCCGATCTCCGGGTCGTCGAGCACCGCGCCCTGGGCGATCGGCGACCAGGCCTCGATGACGATGCCCATCGCGCGGGCGTGCTCGCGCACCGTGTCGTTGGCCAGGTAGGGGTGCACCTCGATCTGGTTCACCGAGGGCACGTGGTCGGTCTCGGCGGCCAGCCGGTCGAGGTGGGCGGTCTGGAAGTTCGAGACACCGACCGAGCGAGCCCGTCCGTCCCGGTGGAACTCGAGCATCGTCTGCCAGGTCGACACGAAGTCGCCGTCGTACAGCGTCGGTAGCGGCCAGTGGATCAGGAACAGGTCCACATGGTCGGTGCCCAGCGCCGCCAGCGTCCGGTCGAACGCGCGGCGGGCGTCGTCGGGCCGGTGGAAGCCGTTGTTGAGCTTGCTGGTGAGGAACACCTCGTCCCGGTCGAGACCGGAGGCCGCGACGGCGGTGCCGACCTGCTCCTCGTTCTGGTACATCTCCGCGGTGTCGATGTGCCGGTAGCCGATCTCGAGGGCCCGGGTCACCGCCTCGTGGGTCTCCGCCGGCGGGATCTGGAACACGCCGAACCCGAGCTGCGGGATCCGGGTGTTGTCATTGAGGGTGATGGTGGGGACGGCAGTCATGCCAACAGTCTGTCCCGTCCGGCGTGGTCTGATGCCTCCGGCCGGTCAGTCGAGCCGGCCGACCTCGAACCCGTCGCGGGTCTGGGTGATGAGCACGCCGTCACCGGTGTCCAGTGGCGCCACGAGCCGGCCCGTGAGGCCGAGCACCGCGGCCTCGTTCGTGGGGGAGTGGCCGACGACCAGGGCCCGACCCTCCTCGGGCAACGCGTCGAGCACCTGACCCAGCGCCTGGCCCAGCAGGCGGGTCTCCGAGTCCACCAGGTCGGGGTCGACCTCTCGGATGGCCTCGAGGTCCGCACCTCGGCCGGCCGCTTTGCTCGCCGCCTTCCACCGGTCCTCCACCGAGGACCGCAGCGCGGGCAGAGCGAGCACCGGTTCGTCGTCCTGCCCGGCCGCGTGGCGCAGGATCTCCACGGTCTGGTTGGCGCGGGCCGCCCCCGTCGAGGC
This sequence comes from Actinomycetes bacterium, assembly GCA_036269735.1. Taxonomy (GTDB): domain Bacteria; phylum Actinomycetota; class Actinomycetes; order JACCUZ01; family JACCUZ01; genus DATBDW01. Next base: position 50,471 of record DATBDW010000228.1, on the reverse strand, counting down.
GAACACGGCGTACGGCGGGTGCAGGCCGGTCCGGCCCACGGCCTCGGCGGTCATGATCCCGTCGGCCGTCAGGGTGTCACCGTCGTTGTCGGTGTGCCGTCGGATCTCCAGGTACCTCATGTGCGTACGTCTGCCCGGCCCTCCGCGACCTACGCACCGCCGTCACGGAGAGACCCGGAACTCCTCGGCCGCCTCGGGGCGCCACGCCAGGCCGTGGCCGGGTCGGTCGTCGTTGGGGACCAGGGCGCCCCGCTCCGGAGCGAGCGCCCCGTCGAAGAGCAGGGTCTCGATCCGGACGTGGTCGTGGAACCACTCGAGATGGCGGAGGTTGGGCACCGCCGCGAGGGCCGCGACGTGCTGGTGCGGGGCACAGTGCCCGGACACGTCCAGCCCGCATCCGGCGGCCGCGGCCGCGACGCGGAGGAGCTCGGTGATCCCGCCGCAGCGGGTCACGTCGACCTGCAGGCAGTCGACCGCCCCCGACCTGGCCATCCGGGCCAGGTAGGCGAGGTCGAACCCGTACTCGCCGGCCGTGACGTCGGCGCCGGCCCGGGCCTGGACGGTCGCCAGCCCGGCGAGGTCGTCGGAGGACACCGGCTCCTCGAACCACCGGACGTCGAGCTCGTCGAACGCGCCTGCCATCCGCACCGCCTGGCCGACGTCGTAGCCGCCGTTGGCGTCGACGAACAGCTCGACCTCCGCACCGACGACGTCACGGCTGAGTGCTGCCCGTGCGAGGTCGCGACCCGGGCGTCCGCCCCACGACTCGCCGACCTTGATCTTCACTCGCGACAGCCCTTGTGCGGTCCAGCCCGTCAGCGCCGCGACGAGCTCGTCGTCGTCGTACGTCGTGAAGCCGCCCGAGCCGTAGAGAGGGACCGACTCGTGAACGGCGCCGAGCAGCCGGTGCAGGGGTACGCCGAGCAGTCGCGCCTTGAGGTCCCACAGTGCGCAGTCGACCGCCGACAGGGCCATGCCGCCGATCCCCGGCCGCCCGACGTTGCGCAGCGCTTGCACCATGGCGGTCCAGGCCGCACCGGTGTCGAGGGGACCGCGGCCGACGAGCAAGGGGCTGAGCAGGCCGATGACCACCTCGACACAGGCGGGCGACCCGTAGGTCCAGCCCGTGCCGACCTGCCCGTCGCAGTGCACCTGGACCAGGACCAGGGTGGTCGAGTCCCAGGTGAGGGTTCCGTCCGCCTCCGGCCGGTCGGTCGGCACCGTGTAGGCCGAGGCCGCCACGGACTCGACGCAGCCCAGCCTCTCGGTCAGCACCGCGTCGGGTCAGCTCGCGCCGCCCGGCAGGAAGTCCTGCATCTTGGCCTTGATGCCTTCCTTGACGACGTCGACGCGGTCGGCGTCGCCGCGGACGATGGACTCCAACGCCTTCTCCATCTGGTCCCAGGTGGCGTGCGGCGGGATGGGCGGCACCGCGGCGTCGGTGACGAACTCGACGACGCACGGCCGGTCGGCGGCCATCGCCTCGTCCCACGCGGGAGTCACGTCCTCGGGCTTCTCCACCAGGATGCCGCGCAGCCCGAGGCTGCGCGCGTAACCGGCGTACGGGAAGTCCGGCAGGTGCTGCGAGGGCAGGAACTGCGGTGAGCCACCCATCGCGCGCAGCTCCCAGGTGACCTGGTTGAGGTCGTTGTTGTGCAGGACGGCGACCACGAGCCGCGGGTCGGCCCAGTCCTGCCAGTACTTCGCGATGGTGATGAGTTCGTTGATGCCGTTCATCTGCATCGCACCGTCACCGACGAGGGCGTAGGCGGGCCGGTCCGGCTGGGCGTACTTGGCGCCGATGGCATACGGCACCCCGCAGCCCATCGTCGCGAGGTTCCCGGACAGGGTGCCTCGCATGGTGCCGCGCATCTTGACGTGGCGGGCGTACCAGTTGGTCCCGGATCCCGAGTCGGCTGTCATCATCGCGTTGTCCGGCAGTCGCGGCGACAGCTCCGCGAAGACCTGCTCGGGATTGACCGGGTCCGCGGAGACGTGGGCGCGACGGTCCATGACCTCCCACCAGCGCGCGACGTTCTTCTCGACCGTCTCGCGCCAGGACCGGTCGGCCTTCCGCTGCAGCATCGGGAGGAGCGCGGCGAGCGTCGCGCCAGAGTCGCCGACGAGGTTGACCTCGAAGGGGTAGCGGAGGCCCACCATCGTCGGGTCGATGTCGATCTGGACGGCACGTGCCTGGTCGAACGTGGGCAGGAACTGGGTGTAGGGGAAGTTCGACCCGACGACGAGCAGGGTGTCGCAGTCCATCATCAGCTCGTACGACGGCCGGGTACCCAGCAGCCCGATCGAGCCCGTCACCCACGGCAACTCGTCGGAGAGCACGTCCTTGCCGAGCAAGGCCTTAGCCACGCCGGCCCCGAGCGCCTCGGCGACCTGCGTGATCTCCGCGACAGCGCCGCGCGCCCCCTGCCCGACCAGGACGGCCACCTTCTCGCCGGAGTTCAGCACGTCGGCCGCCCGGCGCAGGTCGGCCTCAGCCGGCGCGGGCGCCGACCAGGTGAGGTCGCTGCTCGACGGCACCATCTTGAATGCGTGGGTCGGTGCCGAGTACTCGAGCTCCTGCACGTCCGCGGGGATGATGATCGCGGTGACGGTCCGCTGGCTCGCGGCGATCCGGATCGCGCGGTCGAGCACATTGGGCAGCTGCTCGGGGACGGTGACCATCTGGCAGTACTGGCCGGCGACGTCCTTGTAGAGGGACAGCAGGTCGACCTCCTGCTGGTAGTTACCGCCCATCGCTGACCGGTTGGTCTGCCCGACGATCGCGACCACCGGGACGTGATCGAGCTTGGCGTCGTAGAGACCGTTGAGCAGATGGATCGCTCCCGGGCCGCTCGTCGCGGTGCACACGCCGACCCGGCCGCTGAACTTGGCGTAGCCGACGGCCTCGAAGGCGGCCATCTCCTCGTGCCGGGCCTGCACGAAGGTCGGCTTGCCGCCGGCCTTCTGCCACGCCGCGAGCAGGCCATTGATCCCGTCGCCGGCGTAGCCGAAGACGTACTCGGTGCCCCAGTCACGCAGGCGCTGCAGGACGTAGTCGGCGACGGTCTGGCTCATCGGTGGCTCCTTGGTCGGTGTCCGGGTACGGCGGGTCGGTCGGCGATCACACGTTCGGGCCGGTCCCCGAGTTGGCGGCCGTCGAGGCCCGCGGCTAGTAGCTCGGCGAGATGGACGGCCGTGCGCCCGGTGTCGCCCTGCTCGATCTGGGTACGGCAGCTAAAGCCGTCAGCGAGCACGACGGCGCGGACGTCCGCTTCGCGCACGCGGGGGAGCAGGACCCGTTCGCCGGCGGCCCGCGAGACCCCGTAGTGGCCGCGCTCGAAGCCGAAGTTCCCGGCGAGGCCGCAGCAGCCAGAGGACAGGTTCTCCGCGTCGACGCCGGCGTTCTTCAGCAGCGCGTCGTCCGGATCGCTGCCCAGCACGGCGTGCTGGTGGCAGTGGGTCTGGACCAGCGCGTGCGCGTCGACCTTCGGCGGCGACCAGTCGGGCGCCTTCTCCGCGAGCAGCCCCGCGAGGGTGTAGGTCTGCTTCGACAGCCGGCGCATGTCCTCGTCACCGGCCAGCAGCTCCGGCCCGTCCGCGCGGAACACGGCGGTGCACGACGGCTCGAGCCCGACTACTGGGACTCCCGCGCGGATGTCGTCGCGCAGTACCCGCAGGGTCCGGCGCAGCATCCGGCGGGCGGTGGCGAGCTGGCCCGTCGAGATCCAGGTGAGTCCGCAGCAGACGGGCGAGTCCGGCACCCGCACCTCGAAGCCGGCGTCCTCGAGCACCCGCACTGCGGCGCGAGGCACCGACGGGTGGAAGGCGTTGCCGAAGGTATCGGGCCACAGGATCACCGGCCCGCGCGGCGCTGTGCCGTGACTGGCGGTGGTACTGCGACGCCGTCGCCACCAGCGGGTGAACGGCTGCTCGGCGAACACCGGGAGGTCGCGCTCCTGGGCGATGCCGCCGAGCCGCTTGACCAGGCGGGACAGACCTGGAAGGTGGCCTACGGCGTTGACCAGCCCCGGCGCGTACGCCGCGAGGTGGGCCCATAGCGGGAGCCATCCCATCGCGTAGTGGGACGTCGGTCGCAGCCGGCCCATGTAGTGGTGGGCAAGGAACTCGGCCTTGTACGTGGCCATGTCCACGTTGACCGGGCAGTCGGACTTGCAGCCCTTGCAGGCCAGGCACAGGTCAAGTGCGTCGCGGACCTCGGTCGAGCGCCAGCCGTCGGTGATGACCTCGCCGCGGACCATCTCGAAGAGCAGCCGGGCCCGGCCACGGGTGGAGTGCTCCTCCTCACGGGTCACCATGTAGGACGGGCACATCACTTGGTCGTCACTGCTGGTGGACCGGCAGCTGCCGATCCCGACGCAGCGCAGGGCGGCCTTGCCGAACCGGTGGTCGTCCTGCGGGTAGGAGAAGTACGTCGAGGGCTCGGCGTGCGCGTAGTCGGTGCCCAGCCGCAGGTGCGAGTCCAGCGGGTTCGGGTCGACGACCTTGCCCGGGTTCATCCGGTTCTCTGGGTCGAAGACCGCCTTGACGGAGCGGAACAGCTCGACGACCTCGGGGCCGAACATCCTCGGCAGCAGCTCGCCCCGGGACTGGCCGTCGCCGTGCTCGCCGGACAGCGACCCGCCGTACGAGACGACGAGGTCGGCCGCGCGCTCCACGAACGTCCGGTAGTGCGCGATCCCCTCGGCGGTGCGCAGCTCGAACGGGATGCGGGTGTGTACGCAGCCCTGCCCGAAGTGCCCGTAGAGCGAGGTCTCGTCCTTCTCGTAGCCGCAGTCGTCCAGCAGGGCGCGGAAGTCGCGCAGGTAGTCGCCGAGCCGGTTGGGGGGCACGGCGGCGTCCTCCCAGCCCTCCCACGTCTCGTGCTTCGCGGTCGGGTGGGCGGTCGCGCCGAGGCCGGCCTCGCGCACCTCGATGAGCTTCTGCTCGCGCGCCGGGTCGTCGAGCATCTTCACCGCAGGCTTGTGGGGGCTGCTCTCGACGTCGTCGAGCAGCGCCTGTGCCTTCTTGTCCGCGTCGTCCTGGCTGTCGCCGGCGAACTGCACCATCAGCCAGCCGCCGCCGCTCGGCAGCTGGGCGATCGCGTCGCCGGCCAGGTGCGCCGACTCCTCGAGCTGGACGAGCACCTGGTCCATGCCCTCGAGCTGCCAAGGGTCGTGCTCGAGGACCTGGGGAACGGCGTCGGCCGCGGTGGCGATGTCGGCGTACCCGAGCACCACCATCGCGGTGGCGGCCGGCACGGGCACCAGGTCCAGCTCGGCGTGCAGGACGATGACCAGCGTCCCCTCCGATCCGACGAGTGCCCGCGCGACGTCGAAGCCGGACTCGGGCAGGAGAGAGTCGAGGTTGTAGCCGGAGACCCGCCGCGGGATGTCCGGGTAGCGGGTCCGGACCAGCGAGAGGTGCTCGTCGCGAAGTGCGCGCAGGGCCTGGTAGATCTCCGCGCGACGGTCCTCGGCGGCGGCGATCTCGGCGTACTCCTCGTCGGAGGTGGGTCCCACCCACATCCGCACGCCGTCGTAGGTGAGCACTTCGAGCCGGTGCACGTTGTCGACGGTCTTGCCGTAGGCCTGGGCCGAAGCACCACACGAGTTGTTGCCGACCATCCCGCCTATCGTGCAGCTGCGGTGGGTCGACGGCTTGGGCCCGAACATCAGACCGTACGACGACAGCTCACGGTTGAGCTCGTCGAGCCCGATGCCAGGTTCGACGACGCATCGGCGGGCATCGGCGTCGACGGACAGCACGCGGGTGCAGCGCTTGGTCCAGTCGAGGACTACCGCGGTGTTCGTCGTCTGGCCGGCAAGGCTGGTGCCGCCACCACGGGACAGCACCGGTGCGCCGTACCTCCGGCAGATGGCAACCGTGGCCACGACGTCGTTCACCGTGTGCGGCACGACCACCCCGAGGGGGACCTGGCGGTAGTTGGAGGAGTCGGTCGCATACGTCGCGCGGGACCCGGTGTCGAAGCGGACCTCGCCGTCGATAGCGGCGCGTAACGCGGTGACCAGGCCCTCGGGGTCCGAGGCGCCCTGGTCACGGCGGTGGCCTCCGGTCTGCGGCATGCCGACGTGGACAGCCGTCACGGCGCCTCCTCGCGAATGGGATCCCGCCGGTCACTTGACCGCTGGACGCCTGGGCAAACCGGGTTTACCGACCGCTCACCTTGCGTGCGAGTTTCGGCGCCGGCGGGGTAGGAGGGTGCCGTGGCGAAGGGCAGCGGTCCCGGCGACGGTTCCGACGACGCTTCGAACCGGGACGGGGAGACCAGGGCCGAGCGTGCCGACCGCAACTTCTCCGACCTGCTCGAGGAGCTGCGGGTCGCGCAGACCGGCGTGCAGATCCTGGTGGCGTTCCTGCTCACGATCCCTTTCCAGCAGCGGTTCCCGCAGCTGAGCCCGGCACTGCGCCATGTCTATGAGGTCACCTTGACCTCGGCGGTCCTCGCCGGCGTGCTCCTGATCGCGCCGGTGCCGTTCCACCGGGCCCTGTTCCGCGAGCACCTCAAGGAGCCGCTCGTGCAGGCCTCACACCGGCTCGCGCTGGCCGGCCTGGCCCTGCTGGCGGTCGCCCTGACCGGAGCGGTGACCCTGGCGCTGTCCTTCGCATCCGGCCGGCCCCTCGGACTCGTGGTCGGCGCTGCGGTGGCGCTGACGGTGATCCTGACGTGGGTCGTGTGGCCGCTGCGGATGCGGTCCGGGGTCCTCAGCCCTCGCCCACCCGGGCGGTGAGACCCGCTTCTGTCGGCTGCATATCTTCCCGCCAGTGGTGGTGCAGGTCGGCGCAGGCTTGGGATGAGGGAGCGGAGGGCGGCGGGTGTTGACCTCTCCCGCCGTCGTGCGACAGGACACTGGTTCGGCATGTGAGACGACGGCCAGATCCGTCGTTGACTGGCGCGTTGCGGCTGACTCAAGGGCCCAATTTCCAGCCTCAACGCGCCAGTCGATGAGGCGGAGAGTTGCGATCCAGGCGCCACGGAGTCCCTCGGCCGGGAGACCGGGCCAGACCGGTTCCCCGACCGGAGCCGGGGTAGCGGTAGGGCCATGACCACCGTGCTGCTCGACGTCGACGGGACGCTCGTCGACTCCAACTACCAGCACGTGATCGCCTGGCAGCGGGCCTTCCGGGAGCACGGGTTCGTGCCAGGGACCTGGCGGATCCACCGCCACATCGGGATGGGCGGTGACCACCTCGTCCCCGCGCTGGTCGGCGAGGAAGCCGACCGCCGGGTCGGCGACGACCTGCGCGAGGCCTGGGGGAAGCACGTCGAGCCGCTGCTGGACGACGTGACCCCGATCGACGGCGCCCGAGAGCTCCTGGTGGCACTGTGCGACCACTGCGCGACCGTGGTCCTGGCCAGCTCGGGCAGGGCGGACCATCTCGAGCGCTGGATCGAGCTCCTCGACGCCCGGGACCTCGCGCAGGCTGTGACCACGTCGGCGGACGCCGAGCGGACCAAGCCGGACCCCGACGTCTTCGCGATCGCGATGCAGAAGGTCGGGGCGACGGGCGCCGTGGCACTGGGCGACTCGACCTGGGACTGCGAGGCCGCGTGGCGGCTCGGGATCCCCTGCTACGCGCTGACCACCGGTGGCTTCTCCGCGAGCGAGCTGCGCCACAGCGGCGCGGCCGGCGTTTCGGGCAACCTGCACGAGGCCCGCGAGACGCTGCTGAACGTCCTCGAGTCCTGAGCCTGCTCAGCCGCTGAGGACGGTTCGGGTGCCGCGGGCGATCTCGAGGTCCTCGCGGGCCTCGATCACGAGCGTCCGCACCGGTGCGGTCGCGGCCGAGACGTCCACGTCGGGACGCGCAGCGGCGTTGGCCCCCTCATCGAGCTGCACGCCCAGGTGCAGGAGCCGCTTCCCGGCCAGCCGGCGTACCTCGGCGGACCGCTCGCCGACCCCGCCGGTGAAGACCAGCACGTCCAGGCCACCGAGCGCCGCCGTCATCGTGGCGACCAGGCCGACGAGCCGGTGCACATAGACGTCAAGGGCCAGCAGCGCGGCCGCGTCGCCGCGGCCGGCCCGGTCGACGACCTCCGCCATGTCCTTGGTCCCCGCCAGTGCGAGCAGGCCACCACGGCGGTCCAGCCCGTCGGCCACCTGGTCCGCGCTCAACCCGCCTTCGGTCAGCAGCCAGAGCACCAGCCCCGGGTCCACCGACCCCGATCGGGTCGCCATCACCAGGCCCTCCATCGGAGTGAACCCCATGGTGGTGTCCACCGACCGGCCGTCGTGGACCGCGCACAGCGAGGCGCCCGACCCCAGGTGCGCAACAACAACCCGCGAGGCACCGTCACCGACGAGCTCGGCGGCGCGGCGCGATGCGTACGCGTGCGAGAGGCCGTGCGCGCCGTACCGGCGTACCGCGAAACGCTGCCGCCACTCCTCGGGTACCGCGTAGGTGGCCGCGGCGGCGGGCAGGTCCGCGTGGAACGAGGTGTCGAAGCAGGCGACCGACGGTACGTCGGGCAGCGCATCGGCGACGGCCCGGATCCCTGCCAGTGCGCTGGGCTGGTGCAGGGGAGCGAGCGGCACCAGCTCACTCAGGTCCCTGACCAGGGTCGGGGTGACCCGCTCCGGCCCGACATGCGCCGGCCCGCCGTGGACCACCCGGTGGCCCACGGCGTCGACCGGACCGGTCTCGTCGAGCAGGCGAGCGATCTCGTCACCGACGTCGTCGGTGCCGGACTCGCGGGTCGCGAGCACGGCGTCGGCGGCGTCGAGGACGGAGAGCTTGAGGCTGCTCGAGCCGGCGTTGACGGTGAGGACGTTCACGGGGACCCGGTCAGGCGCTCGCATCGTCGTCGGGCCACACCCAGTCGACGACCTCGGGCATGTCCTCGCCGTGCTCTCGCGTCCAGGCCCGGGCCCGGGTCCGCGTGTCGACCATCTCCTGGCGCAACGACGCGGCGTGCGAGCCGAGGGACGGGACGCGGTCGATGACGTCCATGACCAGCCGGTAGCGGTCGAGGTCGTTGAGCATCACCATGTCGAACGGCGTGGTGGTGGTCCCCTCCTCCTTGTAGCCGCGGACGTGGATGTTGTCGTGGTTGGTACGCCGGTAGGTCAGCCGGTGCACGAGGGTCGGGTACCCGTGGTAGCCGAAGATCACCGGCTTGTCGGGCGTGAAGACGGTGTCGAACTCCTCCGCCGAGAGCCCGTGCGGGTGCTCGCTCTCGTCCTGCAGCCGCATCAGGTCCACGACGTTGACGACGCGGATCCGCAGTTCGGGAAGACGCCGGCGCAGCACATCGGCGGCGGCCAGCACCTCGACGGTCGGCACGTCCCCCGCGCACGCCAGCACGACGTCGGGGTCGCCCTCGTCGTGGTGTCCGGCCCAGTCCCAGATGCCCAGCCCGCGCGCGCAGTGGTCGATCGCCTGGTCCATCGGCAGCCAGCTCGGGGACGGGTTCTTGCCGGCGACAACGACGTTCACGTAGTGCTTGCTGCGCAGGCAGTGGTCCATGACCGACAGCAGGGTGTTCGCGTCGGGCGGCAGGTACACCCGCACGATGTCGGCCTTCTTGTTGATGACGTGGTCGATGAACCCTGGGTCCTGGTGCGAGAAGCCGTTGTGGTCCTGGCGCCAGACGTGGGAGGACAGCAGGTAGTTCAACGATGCGACCGGCGCGCGCCACGGGATGTCGCGGGTGACCTTGAGCCACTTCGCGTGCTGGTTGAGCATCGAGTCGATGATGTGGATGAACGCCTCGTAGCAGTTGAAGAGACCGTGTCTCCCGGTCAGGAGGTAGCCCTCCAGCCAGCCCTGGCAGAGGTGCTCCGACAGCACCTCGAGCACGCGGCCGTCGGGTGCGAGGTGGTCGTCGGCCTCGTGGGTCTGCGCGACCCACTTGCGGTTGGTCTTCTCGAACACGGCCTGCAGGCGGTTGGACGCCGTCTCGTCCGGCCCGAAGAGCAGGAAGTTGTCGGGGTTGGCGGCGATGACGTCACGGACGAAGCCGCCGAGGACGGTGGTGGCGGAGGCGGTCGAGCCGCCCGGCCGGGGTACGTCGACGGCGTACCCCCGGAAGTCGGGCAGGCGCAGGTCCCGCAGCAGCCGTCCGCCGTTGCTGTGCGGGTTGGCGCTCATCCGCCGCTCGCCCTTCGGCGCCAGCGCCCGCAGCGCCGGCACCAGCCGGCCGTGCTCGTCGAAGAGCTCCTGGGGGCGGTAGGACCGCATCCAGGCCTCGAGCTGGGCTCGGTGCTCGTCGTTGGTGCGGGTCTCGTCGAGGGGCACCTGGTGGGCCCGGAAGGTGCCCTCGACCTGCTTCCCGTCGACCTCGGCAGGCCCGGTCCAGCCCTTGGGGGTGCGCAGGATCACCATCGGCCAGGTGGGCCGGTGCACGGCGCTGTCGTCCGCCCGGGCCCGCTGCTGGATCGCACGGATCTCGGTGACGACGGTGTCGAGGGTCTCCGCCAGCTGCTCGTGCACGGAGTCGGGATGGTCGCCGGCGACGACGTAGGGGTGGTAGCCGTAGGCCTCGAACAGCTTGGTGAGCTCGTCGTCGGGGATCCGTGCCAGGACCGTCGGGTTCGCGATCTTGAAGCCGTTGAGGTGCAGGACCGGGAGCACGGCGCCGTCGGTGCGCGGGTCGAGGAACTTGTTGGAGTGCCAGCTCGCGGCCAGTGCCCCCGTCTCGGCCTCGCCGTCACCGATGACGCAGGTGACGACCAGGTCGGGGTTGTCGAACGCCGCGCCGTAGGCGTGCGCCAGCGAGTAGCCGAGCTCGCCACCCTCGTTGATCGAGCCGGGGGTCTCCGGCGCCGCGTGGCTCGGGATCCCGCCGGGGAAGCTGAACTGCCGGAACAGCGCGCGCATGCCGTCCTCGTCCTCGCCGACGTGCGGGTAGGTCTCCGCGTAGGTCCCCTCGAGGTACGACGACGCGACCACGGCCGGGCCGCCGTGTCCCGGTCCGGTCACGAAGATCATGTCGACGTCCTGCTCGACGATCACCCGGTTGAGGTGGGCGTAGAGGAGGTTGAGCCCGGGCGTCGTCCCCCAGTGGCCGAGCAGGCGCGGCTTGATGTGCGCCGGCGCGAGCGGCTCCCGCAGCAGCGGGTTGTCCAGCAGGTAGATCTGCCCGACCGCGAGGTAGTTGGCGGCTCGCCACCAGGCGTCGACCAGCTGGAGGGTGCTCGTGCGGTCCTGAGCTGTCTTGTCGGTCACGGGGTCAGTCTGCCCCGACGCCGGACGGTGGCCGCACGGCGAGTGTCACCGGCCGCACCAGGGGTAGGGGAACTGCTCGCCACAGACAACTGCTCGCCACAGACAACTGCTCGCCACAGACAATGTGCCACCAGACAATCTGCCCCAGGCAATGTGAATGTGATCGAGGTGACGACGATGGCAGTGCCGCACTTCCAGGATCTGCCGATGGCCGACCGGGACCGCGAGTGGGACGGCGCCGCGGCCGAGCGCCGGGTCCGCGAGTGGGCCGGCGCCGAGGACGGCCCGAACGCGAAGTACCGCGACGTCCACGTCTGGTACGACGAGACCAAGCCCGACAACTTCGGCTCGTACAAGCTGCTGGTCGCCGACGTCGTCGACGGCCACCTGCGCGCGGTGCCGCGCGGCGTGATGGCCGCCGGGGCCGTGATGGACGGCTCACGCGGCGGGGTGGACCTGAAGAAGGACGACGTCGACCGGGTGAAGGCGCACCTGGCGAAGTACTACGCGAAGATGGGCGACACCGCGCCCTGGGAGCGGTGAGCAGGGTGCCCGACACCTTCCAGGTCTCCCTGCACGTCCACAGCAGCGGGTCGGTCACGTCGTTGCGGGACGTGCTCCTCCAGAGCCTGCCCGAGGTGCGTGACTTCGAGCGCGCGCCCACGATCGAGGTGTCCGGCGACGACGATCCCGACCTGCTCGTGACCCTCGTGCTGCCCGCCGACGACGTCACAGGCGCCCAGCAGGACGCCCGGGCCGCGCTGGAGCAGGCCCTCACGGACATCGGCGTCACCGGCTCCACGATCGACATCCGCGACCCGGACGGGCAGACCGGCTAGCTCACTTCTTGCGCGCTCACTTCTTGCGCGCGCTGGCACGACCGCCCTTGCGGCCGGCCTCCTTCTTCTGCGCCGTCGTGCCGCCCTGCTTGGAGTCGCCGCCGGAGCCGGATTTCTGCCCGCCGTGCTTCGAGGAGTCCGGCGCGTTGGAGATCCGGGCTGCCCGCTCCTTCGACATCCCCTTGTCCCGCAGGGCCTCGTACTGCTTCTCGTTCTTGATGCTCGACGACGGCATTGCGTGCTCCCTCCGACGGTCGGAGCCGGCCGTGAGACGCCCGGCTTCCCAAGTCGCTACCCAGCTCCGTCCGAGGTGAACATCACCTGAGATCCGACCATCGAGCGTGCCGGCAAAGACTTTGGTCAGCGCCCCGTCACGCCGTCCAGCTGTTCGCGCAGGATGTCGGCGTGCCCGGCGTGGCGGGCCGTCTCGCCGGTCATGTGCGCCATCACCCAGCGGACGCTGAGCAGCTGGTCGTCGATCGGCCGGCTGACCGGCGTCTCGAGGTCGCCGATCGCCGTGAGGATCGCATCGCTCTCGGCCGACGCGGCCTCGTAGTCGGCAACCACCGTGGCCGCGTCCCTGCCGGTCGGGAGGTCCATGCCGAAGGTGATGTCGGTGTCCGGGTGCCCGGCGACGTGGTAGCCGAACCAGTAACGCTCGCTCTCGGCGAGGTGCTGGACCAAGCCGAGCAGGGAGGTCCCCGACGGGACGAGCGCCCGGCGCAGCTGGTCCTCCTCGAGGCCCCCGGTCTTCTTCAGCACGCAGTGCCGGGCGAAGCGCAGGAATGCGAGCGCGGTGTCGAGCTCGCCGCCGTCCTCGCGGGGGACGAACTCCCGCTGGGTCTCGGTCACGTCCCCAACCTAGGACGCGCTCGCCCGGAGGCGACATGCCCCGTTGTCCTCCTGGTTGCCCCAAGTTCTGGTCACCTGGGTGCCTTTCGTGCAGACTGTCGGCGCCCACCACCCCTTTCGGAGGTATTTGTGCGCCCGTCTCGCGTCCGCATCGCCGTCCCCGTCGCCGCGGTTGCCGCCTTCGGGCTGGCCGCCGTGATCCCCGGGGTGCCGGCCCAGGCGGCCCCGTCCACCACGCTGGTGGTCTCCGAGGCCTACGGGGGTGGGGGCAACACCGGCGCCCAATTCACGAACGACTTCATCGAGCTGCAGAACCTCGCGGCCTCCGCCACCACCCTGACCGGCTACTCGGTCCAGTACATCTCGGCCACCCCAGGCCCGACCACGACGTGGCAGGTCACGACGCTGAGCGGCTCGGTGCCGGCGAGTGGGCACTACCTGGTCCAGGAGGGTGCCGGGGCGGGGAACGGCGTCCCGCTGCCAGCGGCCGACGCGACCGGCAATATCGGCATGAGTGGGACGACGGGCACTGTCGCGCTGGTCCACTCGACGAGCGCGCTGACCTGCAAGACGGCCACCGACTGCGCGGCCGACCCGAGCATCGTCGACCTGGTCGGGTACGGAACAGCTCTGATCCACGAGGGTGCGGCCGACGCTCCCGGCCTGTCGAACACGACGTCCGCCCAGCGCGCGGCCAGCGGCGCGGACACCGACAACAACGTGGCCGACTTCACCGCGGTGGCGCCGACACCGACGCCGTCAGGGACTGGCGGCGGCGGTGACGGTGAGCCCGGCCCGCTGCGGATCCACGACATCCAGGGCGACTCCTGGATCTCCCCGCAGGTCGGCAGCAACGTGACCAACGTCCCCGGCATCGTCACGGCGAAGCGCACCGGTTCGAGCAGGGGCTACTGGATCCAGGACCCGAACCCCGACAGCGACCCGGCCACCAGCGAGGGCGTCTTCGTCTTCACCAGCTCGAACTCGCCGGTGAATGTCGGCGACTCGGTGCTGGTCTCGGGCAAGGTCAGCGACTTCTACGCCCTCTCCAGCGGTGAAACCGTGAGCAGCACGTCGAGTCTCTCGGTCACCGAGATCGGGACAGCGACGGCGACCGTGGTGTCCACGGGCAACCCGTTGCCCGCGCCAGTCGTGATCAGCCCGGCCACGGTCCCGGACACCTACGCGCCCGACCTCGGCGGCGCCAACATCGAGAAGACCCCGATCACGCCGGCCCGCTCGGCCCTGGACTACTACGAGTCCGTCGAGGGCATGCGCGTCCAGGTCGACAACGCCCGCGTCGTGGGCCCGTCCAACGACTTCGGCGAGCAGTACGTGACGACCAAGCCTGACCAGGCTGCGACGTATCGGGGTGGAGCGGAGCTGCTGGGCGACAACAAGACGCCGAGCGGTCGCCTGGAGATCGCGACGCTGGACGGGTCGAACCTCACGCTGGACGTCGGTGACGTCCTGACCGGCCCGACGGTCGGTCCGATCGACTGGTCGACCTTCGGTGGCTACGTCCTCGAGGCGTCCACCCTCGGGGTCGTGCAGAACAACCACCTGGCTCCCGTCACGGCCCACCCGGGGACCGGCGGGCAGCTGTCGGTCGCGACCTACAACGTCGAGAACCTGGCGCCCAGCGACCCGGACTCGAAGTACCAGGCCCTGGCCGAGGGTGTCGTGACCAACCTCGCGACGCCGGACGTCGTCGCCCTGGAGGAGATCCAGGACAACACCGGTGCGAACGACGATGGCGTCGTCGCGGCGGACACGACGATCATCAAGCTGACCGACGCCATCGTGGCCGCGGGCGGCCCGCACTACGCGTGGCGGTCGGTGGACCCGGTCGACGACAAGGACGGCGGCCAGCCGGGTGGCAACATCCGCAACGTCTTCCTCTTCAACCCCGACCGGGTCAGCTTCGTCGACCGCGGGGCCCCGACCGTGAACCGGTCGACCAGCGGGACTCAGGTCACGAAGATCAAGGGCAACCCTGCGCTGACCCTGTCCCCGGGGCGGATCGACCCGCAGAACCCGGTCTGGTCGACCAGTCGCAAACCGCTCGCGGGTGAGTTCATCTTCGCCGGCACCCCGGTCATCATCATCGCCAACCACTTCGACTCCAAGGGCGGCGACCAGAACGCGGACGGCAGGTTCCAGTTCCCGAACCAGTCGTCGCGCGTGCAGCGGTCCGGCCAGGCGCAGGTGGTCCACGACTTCGTCCAGAACATCCTGGGCGTCGACAAGAAGGCGCAGGTCCTCGTGGTGGGCGACCTCAACGACTACCAGTTCAGCCCACCGCTGGCCTCGTTGACCACTGGTACGTCGGACGGGACCGGTCCCTCGATCCTCACCGACCTCATCACGACGCTGCCGACGGACCAGCAGTACACGTACGTGTTCAACGGCATCTCGCAGGTGCTCGACCACATCCTGGTGTCGCCGTCGATCTCCGACATCGACTACCAGGTCGTGCACGTCAACTCGGAGTTCCACGACCAGACCAGCGACCACGACCCGCAGGTCCTGGACTTCACCCCCTAGCTACGTCGAGGACCCGCCGGCCGGCTGGACACCGGCCGGGGGGTCCGCAGTCTCGTATCAGGCCGTGCCAGCGGCGTGTGCGCGCCATGCCAGCGCGGGCCGTCAGTGTTCCCGGCATGACCTACGCGATCGAGGCCTCCGGCCTTACGAAGCGCTTCGGCGCGACCCAGGCCCTTGCCGGGGTCGGCCTGGCCGTGACCGAGGGGCGCGTTCTCGGCGTCCTCGGCCCGAACGGGGCGGGCAAGACCACGGCCGTCCGCATCCTGGCGACCCTCCTGCAGGCCGACAGCGGCTCGGCCCGGGTGGCGGGCCACGACGTGGTCCGTGACGCTGCCCGCGTCCGGTCCATGATCGGACTCACGGGGCAGTACGCCTCCGTCGACGAGGACCTCACCGGCACACAGAACCTCGTCCTCATCGGCAAGCTGCTGGACCTGTCGAGCCGGGGAGCCAAGGCCCGCGCCGGCGAGCTGCTCGAGTGGTTCGACCTCACCGAGGCGGCCGAGCGGACCGCCAAGACCTACAGCGGCGGGATGCGCCGGCGCCTGGACCTCGCGGCCAGCCTCGTCGGCCGCCCCTCGGTGATCTTCCTGGACGAACCGACCACCGGCCTGGACCCCGCCAAGCGCGAGGAGATGTGGGACGTCGTACGTCGGGTGGTGGCCGAAGGGTCCACAGTCCTGCTCACGACGCAGTACCTCGACGAGGCCGACGCCCTGGCCGACGAGATCACCGTCATCGACCGAGGCCGGGTCATCGCGCACGACACCCCGGACGGGCTCAAGCACCTCGTCGGGGGCCAGCGGCTGCGCGTCCGGCCGACCGACCCACGCCGGGCCGGAGACGTCGCCGCGATCCTCGCCGACCTGACCGGGCGTACTCCCGAGACCGGGCTGCGCGGCGAGCTCACGGTGCGGGTCGACGACGACTCGTCGTTGCCCGACCTCGTCGCCCGCGTTCGCGATGCCGGCATCACCGTGCACGAGCTGTCACTGCACCTGCCGAGTCTCGACGAGGTCTTCCTGACACTCACCGGCCGGTCTGCCGACCCCGGGACACTCACCGACGACGAAGGAGCCGCGGCATGAGCACCACCGTCGTCGACCAGACGACCCCCTCGCCGGTCGCCCGCCGTGAGCCGCCGCGCACGCCGTCCCGGACGGGGCGGGCCGGCGCCATCTGGCGGCACGCGCTGGCCCTGGCGCAGCGGAGCCTCATCAAGCTCCGTCGGACGCCCGAGGCTCTGATCGACGTCACGCTGCAACCGATCATCTTCCTGGGGCTGTTCACCTACGTCTTCGGCGGGGCGATCGCGGGCGGATCGCAGCACGAGTACCTCCAGTTCCTGCTGCCCGGCCTGCTCGGTCAGACCATCGCGATGGCCAGCGTCTCGCTGGGCCAGAACCTCAACGCCGACATCGAGAAGGGCGTCTTCGACCGGTTCCGGTCGCTGCCGATCGCCCGGTCGGCGCCGCTGGTCGGCGCCGTCATGGCCGACCTGGTGCGCTACCTGATCCTGTTCTTCGTCACTGTCGGTGTGGGCCTGCTGATGGGCTTCGACATCACCACGGGCTTGCTTCCGGTGCTCGCCGCGCTCGCCCTGTCGATGGGCTTCGCGCTGTGCTTCGGCTGGATCTCGGTCTACGTCGGCATGAAGGCCCGTACCCCCGGTTCGGTGCAGGGCATCATGTTCCTGATCGTGCTGCCGCTCAGCTTCGGCAGCAACACCTTCGTGCAGACCTCGACGCTGCCCGGCTGGCTGCAGGCCTTCGTCAAGGTGAACCCGATCACCCACCTGGTCGGCGCGGTACGCGGCCTGATGATCGGCGGGCCGGTGGCCGTGGACCTGATGTGGACCCTGGTCTGGATGGCCGGCCTGCTCGCGGTGTTCTTCCCGCTGGCGCTGCGTGCCTACCGCCGGCCCGCCTGACCGGCGGGCCCAGCGGGCGCGGCTGCCCGCAACGTGGCGGGGTCGAGGCGGGCGACCGCCTCGGCCCGGTCCATCGCGCGCCCGACGGCAAGGGGCTTCTCGTAGGCCGCGGTCCCCAGCTGCTCGCGGACCCGCTCGACGAGCTGGGCGATCATCGGCTGGGTCGGGTCGTCCGAGCCCCGTAGCCGGCTCGCCGCCCCGATCAGCTCGGCCGCGTCGGAGTACTGGCCCATCGCCGCGGCGACCGCGGCCGTCGCGATGCCGGTGACGGCGACGATGGGCAGGTCGTTCGTCATGACTGCCATCCGGTAGGCCGTCGCGGCGTAGCCCTGCGCGGTCGCGACGTCGCCCAGGCGCACCTCGACCTCGGCCACCGCGGCCCAGCCCACGGCCGCGCCGTGCGCCTGAAAATGGGTCGGTTCCGCGCCGGTGTCCATCGCCGCCAGCAGGGTGTCCTGAGTGGCGCGCAACGTGTCGTCGTCGTGCTCGGCGACCGCGATCGCGACCGCGGTGACGTCGATCAGGACGTTGCGCATCATCGGGCCGGCCGCGTAGGCACGACTGGCGCGCATCGTCGCGAGGTGGCGCTTGGCGCCTGCGACGTCGTCGGCCCGGAGCCGAAGGTCGGCCATCCGCATCGTGACGAGCATGTCGTCGGTGGTCCCGCCGAGGGCCCTGGTGTTCGCGCTGGCCTCCTCGTAGTCCTCGGCCGCACCGAGCAGGTCGCCCTCGAAGGTCCGCAGCTGGCCTCGGGTGGTGAGCACCGCCGCGAGCCCCCACGAGTCACCGATCGTCCGCCACTCGGTCAGGGCGGTCTCCACCTCCGCGCGTACCGTGCCCAGGTCGCCCTCGTTCTCGGCCAGGGCGACACGCACCATCCGGGCCGCCGCCCGCACCCACGGGTCCGGGTCGGCCATCGCCATCTCCATGCCGGCCAGCGCAGCGACGCGCGCCTCGGCGAAGAACAGCAGCAGCGGCGCCAACACCCGCGCCAGCGGATAGGACGTCTGCACGGCTGATACACCCTGCGCCAGCGCAACGAGCTCGACGCTGCGGTCCTGCGCGGAGGTGTCGTCGTCGCCGACCGTGACGATCGAACCGAGGGTGCGCAGCGCATCCGCGAGGGGGTAGGCGTCCAGGGCGTCCGCCCCGGGCACGGCCATGGCGAAGCCGAGCCAGCGGCGCGCGTCCTCGCCGTTCTCCCGCAGCAACCAGTACCAGCCGAGATGCACCGCCAGGTCGAGAGCCGACGCGGCGTCGCCGCTGCCACCCAGCCAGCCCAGCGCCGTGAGCACGTTGTCGCGTTCAAGGTCGAGGAGGCGCAGCGCGCCGGTCTGGCGGTCCGACCGGAGCCCCCGGTCGGCGCGCACCGTGACCGCGGCGTAGTACCGGGCGTGCGCATCGCGGGCGACGTCGAGCGTCCCTTGCTCGGCGAGCCGCTCCGCGCCGTACTCGCGCAGCGTCTCCAGCATCCGGTAGCGCGTGGCCCCGCCGTCACGCTCGGCCACCAGCATCGACTTGTCCACCAAGGCCTGCAGGACGTCTGTCACCTCGGGCGCGTCGGTCGTGCCGGCCGCCGCCCGCCACGTCGGGCAGACCGCCGCGACCGCCGCGATGTCGGCGCCGGAGCCGAGGACGGTGAAGTGTTCCGCCACCTCGCGCTCGACGTCGGAGAGCAGGTCCCAGCTCCACTCGACGACCGCACGCAGCGTGCGGTGGCGGGGTACGGCGGTCCGTCGGCCGCCGGTGAGAAGGCGGAACCGGTCCGAGAGCCGGTCGGCGACCTCAGCGGGGGAGAGCACCCGCAGGCGGGCGGCCGCCAGCTCAATGGCGAGGGGCAGCCCGTCCAGCCGGCGGACGATCTCGGTGACCGGCCCGGTTGTCGACTCGTCCCGCACGATCTCGGCGCCGGCGGCGAGGGCTCGGTCGAGCAGCAGCCGGATGGCAGGGTCGGCGGCGAGCGGGGCCAGGGGGTAGAGCACTTCACCGTCGATGCCCAACGGCTCGCGGCTCGTGGCGAGCACCCGGACGCCCGGGCAGCGGGCTAGCACCTCGGCGACGATGTCCGCCGCCGCGTCCACCAGGTGCTCGCAGTTGTCGAGGACGAGCAGCGCGCGGGCCTCGGTGAGGACGTCGATCACGCGGGTCCGCGGATCGCGCGGCGGCCTGTCGGCGTGCTGCTCGAAGAGGGCCACGTCGCGGACGTCCATGCCGCCCAGCACGGCGGCCGGCAGGTCGGCCGGGTCGCTGACCGGAGCCAGCTCGACGAACCAGACGCCGTCTGGCGCGGTGGGCGGCCCGCCTGCGACGACACCCGCGGCGACCTCGGTGGCCAGCCGGGTCTTGCCGGCGCCGCCGGCACCCACCACGGTGACGAGGCGGCCGCTGCCGAGCCGGGAGGCCACGGCCCGGACGTCGTCGTCGCGGCCGACGAAGCTCGTGACCGCCGCGCGCAGGTTGGTCGGCGGCACGAGGCTGCCGTCGGGCAGCCGCAGCAGTTCGAGGTGGCGGGCTCGCAGCGCAGGTGACGGGTCGGCACCGAGGCTCTCGGCCAGCTCGCGGCGCAGCCGTTCGTAAGCGGCCAGTGCCTCGGCCGGGCGGCCGTCGGTAGCCAGCGCCTCCATCTGCACCAGCACGAGGTCCTCGCGCAGCGGGTGGTCGGCGACCAGTGCCTCGAGCTGGGGGAGCACCTCCGCGGCGCCGCCGACCCGGACCTCGGACTCCGCCAGGTCGCGCTGGACCTGCAGCCGCAGCTCGGCCAGGCCGGTGCGCTCGGAGTCCGCGGCCGGCGACGGGTCATCGGCGAGCGGCTCTCCCCGCCAGAGGGCCAGCGCCTCGCTCAGGACGCGGGCGCCGTCGTCGTACGCCCCGTCACGGAGCAGTCCGCGGCCCTCGGCCGCGAGCCGGGCGAACCGGACCGCGTCCACCTCGCCTGGATCCACCACCAGGCGGTAGCCGCCGCCAGGTCCCTGCTCGACCGTGCCCGCGCCGCCGAGCGTGCGCCGCAGCCGGGACACCAGGGACTGCAGGGCGTTGGCCGGGTCGGCCGGCGGCTCTTCCTCCCACACCGTGTCCACGAGGTCCGTGGAGCTCACTGGGCGGCCCGCGGCGACGGCCAGGCGCAGCAGGAGGAGGCGCAGCCGCTGGCCGGGGACGCCGACCTGCTGCCCGTCGACCCGCACCTCGAGCGGGCCGAGGTAGCCGACGGCGTCGATTACCACGCCGGCCAGTCTCGCAGAGCGTACCCGCCCGCCGAGGTGCCACGATGACCGCGTGACCGAGCACCCGGCGTACCGACAGCCCGAGAGCGAGCCCGACTACCGGATGTCGTTGGCTGCCGAGCGGACCTATCTCGCCTACGTGCGCACCGCGCTCGCGTTGCTCGCCGGCGGCGTGGCCGTCGTGGGTGCACTGCCGCACGCCGGCCACGAGGGGTTGCGCCGGGTGATCGGTGTCCTGCTCGTCGTCGTGGGACTGCTCCTGGCCGTCACGGCGCGGCTGCGCTGGCGTGAGGTCGACGCCGCGATGCGCCGCGGCGACGTGCTGCCACGATCATGGGCGATCACGCCCGTGACCGTCGGCATCGTGCTCGCCGCGGTGCTCGCGCTGGTGCTGGTGCTCTGGGTCTAGTGGCCGAAGGTCGACACGAGGATCGCCCGGGCCAGCGAGTGCGAGAACAGGTTGAAGCCCAGGAAGGCGGGGCTCGCCTCTTTCGGCACCTCGAGAGTCGGTACGTCGACCGCGTGCACGACCACGTAGTAGCGGTGGTCGCCATGGCCCGGCGGCGGACCGGCACCGACGAAGCCGGGGAAGCCGGCGTCGTTGCGCAGGTGGAAGGCACCGTCGGGCAGTGAGCCGCCCTCGCTGCCGGCACCGGTGGGCAACGACGTGACACCGACCGGCAGGTCGGCGACCACCCAGTGCCAGAAGCCGCTGGCCGTCGGCGCGCACGGGTCGTAGATGGTCACCGCGAAGCTCTGGGTCGCGTCGGGGAAGCCCGACCACGACAGCTGCGGCGAGACGTCGGCCCCGCCTTCGACGCCGAACATGCCGGACCGCTGGGCGGGCGGCATCTCGCCACCGTCGGTCAGGTCGGCGCTGGTCACCTCGAACGAGGGCAACTCGCCGAGCAGCGGGTAGGGGTTGGGGAACGCATCGGCTGCACTCATGACGGCGATCCTAAGTACCTACGGGACGACGGTCACCGGCCACCGGCCGGCGCGCACCAGGCGCACCGCGATCGAGCCGACCAGCCGGTGTCCCGCGCGGGCCGAGGCGCCGACGACGACGAGGTCGGCCCGCTCGTCGTTGGCGATGCGGACCAGCTCGGTGTAGGCGTCACCACGCTCGGCGCGGAAGCGGGCATCCAGACCGATCCGGGCCGCTTCCGTCTCCACCTGCCGGCGGAGGTCGTCGGCGACCCCGTCGAGGGTCTCGTCGACCGAGCTGATCGCCCCGATCGTCGTGGCCCCCGCGACTCCGAGCAGCGCCGGTGTGGTGATGACGTGGGCGACGACCAGGATCGACCGCTGGCGACGGGCCAGGCCGGCCGCGTACGCCCCAGCACGCAACGACGAGGGACTGCCGTCGACCGCTGCGACAACCAGCGACGGCCCGTCGCGCCCGATCTCGAACTGGCCCACCGGCACCTCCTCGCGTTCGCGCCGAGGGTACGACGACGGGGCGCGCCTGCTGCTCGCGATCGCTGCAGCGCTGTGTGAAGGCGTCGCCGTGACGGGCTTCACCGGTTTCAGCGACCAGGCGCTCGAGCTCTACGCGGGGCTCGAGGCCGACCACCGCCGACTGAAACCTTCGGCAGGCCGATTCGGACATTTCGCCTGCCGAAGGTTTCAGTTGGCGGCTTAGGGTGGGGACCATGACCGACCTGGCCCCGGCCCTGGATGACCAGCTCGAGGCACATCGCCGCGAGCTCACGGGCTACTGCTACCGCATGCTCGGATCGTCCTTCGAGGCGGAGGACGCCGTCCAGGACACGATGGTTCGGGCCTGGAAGTCGATGGCCAAGTTCGAGGGCCGGTCCTCGCTGCGGTCCTGGCTGTACAAGATCGCCACCAACGTGTGCTTCGACCTCCTCGACGGGCGCCAGCGGCGCGCGCTGCCGATGGACATGGGGCCGGCCGTCTCGGCGGACACCACGCTGGGCCCGGCGCTGCCCGAGGTCGCCTGGCTGCAGCCGATCCCCGACGAGCGCGTCGTCCCCTCCGACGCCGACCCGGCGGCGGTCACGGAGCTGCGCGACTCCATCCGGCTCGCCTTCGTGACGACGCTGCAGCTGCTCCCGCCCAACCAGCGAGCCGTGCTCATCCTGCGCGAGGTGCTGCAGTGGTCGGCCGCCGACGTCGCCGATCTGCTCGGCACGACGGTCGCGTCGGTCAACAGCGCGCTGCAACGGGCCCGCGCGACGCTCGCCACCGACGAGCGGACCGCTGAGGACGTCCCCGCGTCGGCTCCACTGGACGACGAGCAGCGCGCTCTGCTGTCGCGGTACGTCGAGGCGTTCGAGACCTACGACATGGCCAAGCTGACGGCGTTGCTCGCCGAGGACGCATCGTGGTCGATGCCGCCGTACGAGCTGTGGCTGCAGACCCACGACGACATCGTCACGTGGTGCCTCGGTCCGGGGTACGGCTGCGAGGGATCCACCCTCGTACCGACGTGGGCCAATGGTGCGCCGGCGTTCGCGCAGTACAAGCCGGACCCGGCCGGCGGCAAGTCGGCATGGTCGATGCAGGTGCTCGACTTGGACGGTGATCGCATCCGCGGCATCATCTTCTTCCTCGACACCGCGGCGTTCTTCCCGATGTTCGGGATGCCGCTGCACATCGACGCCTGACCGGACCTCGCAGCGCCTTGCCCTCAGGTCGCGCCGCGACCGATCTGTGCGCGACCGATGAGCCCCGGGCCGTGCGACGGTCTACCCCTCCGACAGCGACCGCAAGGACATGCCGCCCCGGAGGACCTGATGAACACCACGACACCGATCGAGAGCCGCGCCCGCTGGCTCGCCCTCGGCGTGCTCTGCCTCGGCAACCTGATGATCGTGCTGGACACGACGATCGTGAATGTCGCGCTCCCGTCGATCCGTCAGGACCTCGGCTTCTCCGAGTCGTCGCTGGCATGGGTGGTCAACGCCTACCTGCTGACGTTCGGCGGCTTCCTGCTGCTCGGTGGCCGACTCGGTGACCTGCTCGGGCACCGTCGGATGTTCGTCACCGGGATCGCGTGCTTCACCGCCGCTTCGGTGGTCTGCGGACTCGCCGGCTCGGCGGCGACACTCGTCGTGGCGCGGGCCGTCCAGGGCCTCGGCGGCGCCGTGGTCAGCGCCGTCGCGCTGTCGCTGGTGATGACGCTGTTCACCGGGCCGACCGAGCGCGCCAAGGCGATGGGCTTCATCGGGTTCGTCGCCGCGGGCGGCGGGAGCATCGGCGTACTGCTCGGTGGTGTCCTCACCGACAGCCTCGACTGGCACTGGATCTTCCTGGTCAACGTGCCGATCGGCGCCGCCGTGCTCGTGTTCGCCACCCGCATCCTGCCGACCGCCGACGAGACGAGGCCGCGGGGCACCATCGACCTGGCGGGTGCCGTGACGGTGACAGTGGCGCTGATGCTCGCCGTCTACGGCATCGTCGGCGGCAACGCGGCCGGCTGGGCCTCGGCGCGGACGCTGGGCGTGCTGCTCGCGTCGGCGGTGACGCTGGCTGTCTTCCTGCGGATCGAGTCCACGGTCGAAGCGCCGCTCGTGCCCCTGGCCCTGTTCCGCCGCCGCAACCTCGCGGTCTCCAACATCGTCGGTGTGCTGTGGGCGGCCGCCATGTTCGCCTGGTTCTTCCTGTCGGCGCTCTACCTGCAGCTCGTGCTGGGCTACAGCCCCCTGCAGGTCGGGCTGTCCTTCCTGCCCGCGAACCTGGTGATGGGTGCGTTCTCGCTCGGACTCTCCGCAAAGCTGGTGATGCGGTTCGGAATCCGGGTACCGCTCGGGATCGGGCTGCTGCTCGCCGCTGCCGGCCTGGTGCTCTTCGCCCGGGCTCCGGTGGGTGGCGACTACCTGACTGACGTCCTCCCCGCGATGCTGCTGCTCGGTATCGGCGCCGGGATGGCCTTCAACCCGGTGCTGCTAGCGGCGATGAGCGACGCAGAGCCGGCCGATGCCGGTCTCGCCTCCGGTGTCGTGAACACCTCGTTCATGATGGGCGGCGCGCTCGGCCTGGCCGTGCTCGCCAGTGTGGCCGCGGCCCGCACCGGGGACCTGGCGCGGTCCGGAGCCGCGCAGGCCGTCGCGCTGACCGGCGGCTACCACGCCGCGTTCGTGGTGGGGGCCCTCGCGGCCGCCTCCGCAGGGGTCATCGGGTGGACCGCGCTGCGGATCGCCGGGCCGGCCGCGCGCGAGCGGGCCGGCGACACCGACGACACCGACCAAACGGTCAAGGTCCCCCGGGCAGCGTGACGGTGAAGGTGGCCCCGCCCCCGGGAGTGGGGGCGGCGGCCACGTCACCGTCGTGGGCCTCGACGACCTCACGGACCAGAGCCAGGCCGAGCCCGAAGTGCTGCCGGTCGCCGGTGTTGGACCCGTGGGCGAACCGGTCGAACAACCGGGGCGCCACGTCGGGATCGATGCCCACACCGTCGTCGACGACCTGGACCCGTGCGGGCGGCCCGGCGGACACCCGGATCACGACGTGGCCGCCGGGGGGAGTGTGCGCAACGGCGTTGTCGACGAGGGCGTCGAGCACCCGGCGCAGCGGGCCCGGTGCGCCCTCGACCGGAGCAGGACCGGCCGCGTCGACGACGAGCGTGACTCCCCGCCCACCGGCGTACGCCGAGGCCGCCGCCGTGGAGGCGTGGGCCAGCTCGGTGAGGTCGACGAGCTCCTTGCGGGCCGGGTGCTCGCCGAGCGAGGCCGACAGCAGCAGGTCCTCTACGACATCTGAGAGCCGGTGGGCGTCCGCGACCAGCGCCGCCGCCTCGTCCTGCTGTGCGGTGGCACCGGTTCGGCGCAGGGACCGCTCCAAGAGCTGGGCGCGGGTCGACAGCAACGTGATGGGCGTCCGCAGCTCGTGCGACGCGTCCGCGACGAACCGGCGCTGCCGGGCCACCGCGAGAGCGAGCGGTCGCATGGCGCGTCGGGCGATGAGCCCGCCGAGCAGGACGCTGAGCAGCAGACCAGCCACCTCGGCGACGATCAGGCCGGTCACCAGCCGGTCCCGCTCGAGGGACTGCGTCTTGGTCGTCACGGCCGCCTGCGCCAGCACCGAGCCGCGGTGCACGGACAGGACCCGGTAGTCCACCCCCGCCCGCCGGACGGTTCGTTCGTCGCGGTCGCCGGCGGCCGGCACCGCCGCGAGCCCGGACGGAACGGGCAGCCAGGTCGGGGCGGAGGGACTGGTGCGGACTGGTTGCCCTGGCTGGTGGACCCACACCGCGGTGCCGGTGGGGGCGTCGGACACGTCGTCGAGGTCGACGACGGCTGCTCCCAGCGCGTCATGTGCCTCGTGGCGCTGCTCTCTCAACACCACGCCGGCGGCGACCACGCCGACCACCACCAGGATCGCGGTGATGGCTGCAGCGGTGAACGCCGTCAGGCGCCAGGTCGCGTTCCGAAGCACGCGGTCCTCGGGGGGCGTCCCGCCGCGGCGGCTCACGCGGAGCCCATCCGGTAGCCGACCCCGCGCACGGTGAGGACGGCCTGCGCGCCCAGCTTGCGCCGCAGGTAGGACACGTACGTCTCCACCACGGCCTCGGTCTCGGCGTCGGCGAAGATCCGGTCCCGCAGCTCCTCGCGCGTGAACACCCGGCTCGGTCGCCGGGCCAGGGTCTGCAGCAGCGTCGCCTCGCGCTCCGAGAGGCCCACCGGCTCCGGGCCACCCACCACGAGCCGCGAGGCGACCTCGAGCCGGCGGGTCCCCAGCTCCACCACGTCGCCGTCCGCCGGCGCTTCGGTCCGACGGAGCATCGCGCGGACCCGCGCGAGCAGCTCGTCGACGTCAAAGGGCTTGCCCAGGTGGTCCTGCGCCCCCGCGTCGAGACCTTCGACCCGGTCGGCCACGGTGTCGTACGCCGTGAGCATCAGCACCGGCGCGGTCACCCCGCTGCGCCGCAGCCGGCGCAACAGGTCGACGCCTTCGATGGCCGGCAGGCCGCGGTCGAGCACCAGTGCGTCGTACCTGCCGACCAGCGCCCGGTGCAGGCCGGCCTGCCCGTCGTACACGGCGTCAGCCTGGTAGCCCTCCTCGCGCAGCAGCCGCACCAGCATCTCGGCGAGGGCCCGCTCGTCCTCGACGACGAGCAGCCGGTACGTCACGAGGTCCTCCAGCAGGGGCGCTGCAAGCGCGCGCACGGTCATGGTTGCGCTCGGGACGCTACGCCGTGCGGTCCGCCTGAGCGTCGGGCACGGCCCTGAGAGGTTCCTGGGCAGCCGGGGTTGGGGGCGCCGCCAGGTCGTCGAGCACCTCGGCGCCCGGCAGCAGCGCGAGTGCAGCGCCGGGCAGCACGACCTTCGAACGACGCAGCCCCGACCCGACCACCACGAGCGGTACGCCGACGACGCGGGCGTCCACCAGCAGCGCCCACCCGGGCGGGAGCCCGAGCGGGGTGATGCCGCCGTACTCCATGCCCGTCTCGGCGACCGCGACGTCCATCGGCGCGAACGACGCCCGGCGGGCGTCGAGCCGGCGCCGGACGACGCCGTTGACGTCGGCGCGCGTGGTGGCGAGCACGACGCAGGCCGCGAAGCGGGACTCGCCGCCGCGGCGCCCCAGCACGACGACGCAGTTCGCCGACACGTCGAGCCCGACGGCGTACCGCTCGCAGAACGCGGAGGTGTCGGCCAGCTCCGGGTCGATCTCGGCCACCTGGGCGTCGAGATCGGGGTACGCCGACACCGCAGCCGCGACGGGCGGCGCGAGCAGGTCCGGACGCTCTGCCGCTGGGTGCAGCTCGAGGGTTCCCATCACGGGCTCCGACCCTAATGGGGATGCATCGACGGCCCTTGGCGGCAGGATCGGTGTCCGAGCCGCCGTCGGGTGGGCACTGTCCGACCCGGATCTGCATTTTGAGGTCTACGCCTAGATCGTGCCCCCCGGCGGTGAGCGAGGAGGCTTGTACGGCTGGTGGGATGTCGTGCCCCGAGCACTGATCCATTAGGTCGCCGCTGGTCTTCTCCACGGCTCATCGAGTGACCGCGAGTGCGAGGAGGCGACGCTGGTGCTGTTCGTGGGTGATGACTGGGCCGAGGCCCATCACGACGTGGAGATCGTCGATGAGGCGGGTCGGGTGCTCGACCGTCGCCGGCTGCCGGAGGGAGTGACCGGGCTCGCCGCGCTGCACGGTCTGATCGCGGAGCATCTCGGCGATCAGGCTGAGCCGCCCGATGTGTTGGTCGGGATCGAGACCGACCGCGGTCCCTGGGTTCAGGCGCTGGTTGCGACCGGCTCCACGGTGTTCGCGGTCAACCCGCTGCAGGTGGCCCGCTACCGGGAACGCCACGGGGTGTCCGGGGCCAAGTCCGACCCCGGCGACGCGCACGTGCTGGCTGAGCTGGTGCGCCTGGACCGGGCCCATCACCGCCAGGTCGCCGGGGACTCCGAGACCGCCGAGCACGTCAAGGTCCTGACCCGTTCGCACCAGGGCATGGTCTGGTCCCGGCAGCGTCAGACCAACACGCTGCGCTCGATGCTGCGCGAGTTCTGTCCCGGCGCCCTGCTGGCCTTCGGAGACGATCTGGCCGGGCACGCGCTCGCGGTGCTGGCGATCGCGCCCAGTCCCGAGGCGGGCCGGGCGCTGTCCCGGTCGAAGATCGAGGCCACCCTGCGCCGGGCCGGGCGCCAACGCAACACCGCCATGGTCGCCGAACGGATCCAGGCCGCGCTGCGCTCCGAGCAGCTGGCCGCCAGCCTGGGTGTCGTTGGCGCCTACGCGGCCGGCGTGAAGGCGCTGGTCACGGTGATCACCGAACTGGTCGCCCAGAGCGCGGTTCTCGAGGCCGAGGTGGGCGCGTCTTTTGGCCGGCACCCGGACGCTGAGATCTACCTGAGCCAGCCCGGGCTCGGGAAGGTGCTGGGCGCCCGGGTGCTCGCCGAGTTCGGCGACGACCCGCACCGCTACGCCGACACCAGGGCCCGCAAGAACTACTCCGGGATGAGCCCGATCACCAAGGCCTCGGGCACCAAACGCGTTGTCCTGGCCCGGCACGCCCGCAACCGGCGCCTCGCCGACGCGCTCTACCAACAGGCGTTCGCCGCCCTGACCGCCTCGCCGGGAGCCCGCGACCTACTACGACACCCATCGCGTCAGAGGCGCCACCCACCACCAGGCCCTACGTGCCCTGAGCAACCGCCTCGTCGGGATCCTGCACGGCTGCCTGCAGCACCACCAGCACTACGACGAGACCCACGCCTGGCAACCGCTCAGCACCAAGCAAGAGAACCGGCTTGACGACTTAGAGCCGTGGGATGTCTAGGCGGGCCGACGCCGGGCCGTGTCCGGGTGTCGGACGTCACCGCCGCGATCGGAATGCAACCGGCACGTCACGTCCTTGTCGTCGTGAGGAACCAATCGCCCGCCACGCTGGACGCGAACTCGCTCGCGCACCATCCGGAAGGACCTCCCATGCCCTCGCGCCAGCTCGCAGTAGCGCCGCGCGCCGGTTCCGGCCCCGTTCCCTCCACCGTCCGCCAGCTGACGGCCCGGCCGGTCGCCGCCTTTCGCGGCCGAGAGGTACCGGTCTGGCTGAGCCTGGTCGCACTTGCCGTGGGTGGCTTCGCGATCGGCACCACCGAGTTCGCGAGCATGGGGGTGTTGCCCGATATCGCCGGCGACCTCGGGGTCTCGATCCCGACCGCCGGGCACGCGATCACGGCGTACGCGCTCGGTGTCGTCGTGGGTGCTCCGACCTTCGCGATCCTCGGCGCCCGACTCCCGCGCAAGGGTCTGCTGCTCGTCCTGGTGGTCGCTCTCAGCGTGGCCAACCTGGCGTCGGCCCTCGCGCCGACCTTCGCAACCTTCGAGCTCGCGCGCTTCGCGAGCGGCCTCCCGCACGGCGCCTACTTCGGCATCGGTGCGGTGGTTGCGTCGTCGCTGGTGCCGCGGGAGCGCCGGGCCCGTGCCGTCGCGATGACGATGATGGGCCTCACCGTCGCCAACGTGGTGGGAGTGCCACTGACGACGCTGCTCGGCCAGGCGGCGGGCTGGCGCAGCATCTACCTCACCGTGGTGGCCATCGGCCTGCTGACCCTCGTCGCGGTCGGGCTCCTGGTGCCGCGGGTCGTCGTGCACGAGGGCGCGAGCCCCCGGCGGGAGATCTCCGCGCTGCGTCGGCCGCAGGTCTGGCTGACGCTGCTCGTCGGCGCCGTCGGGTTCGGTGGCTTCTTCGCGGTCTACAGCTACATCACCCCGACGCTGACCGAGGTCTCCGGCTTCGCGAACGACGCGGTGCCTCTGGCGCTGGCGCTCTTCGGTGTCGGGATGACCCTCGGCACCATGGTCGGCGGGCGGCTGGCCGACTGGTCGGTGCTCAAGACGTTGGTGTTCGCCCCGGTCGCGACACTCACGGTGCAGCTCCTCTTCACCGTGACCGCGCACGGTCGGGTGACTGCCGCGGCCACGTTGCTGGTCCTCGCCTTCACGTCCTCGCTCAGCCTGCCGGCGATCACTGCGCGGCTGCTCGATGTCGCCGGGGACGGCAAGGCGCTGGCCTCGACGTTGAACCACTCAGCCCTCAACGTCGCCAACGCCCTGGGTGCCTGGCTCGGCGGGCTCGTCATCGCGGCGGGGTACGGCTGGACGTCGCCCGCCGCCGTCGGCGCGGTGCTGTCCGCTGGTGGGCTCGTGGTCCTCGCTGTGTCGATCGGGCTGGAGCGCCGTGACCGTCAACGCGACGGTGACGCGCGCGAGGAACCGCTGGTCGCCTGAGTTGGCCGGACCGGTTCGGCCAGCCGGGCGCCGCGACAGTGAGCGAAGCCACGGGCCGTAGGACGAGGACGTCCGCTCGAGCACCAACGGCTCCCACCCGGCGCCCACCAAGACAGCGCGCAGCGGCTCGGGCCGCCAGTAGGTGAAGTGGCGCGGCAGCTCGACCTTGTGCCTGCTCCACTCCTCGCCGTCGCCCTCCTTGAGGGTTAGCGCCAGCAGACCGCCGGGGCGGACGGCAGCCAGGACGCGGGCGAGAACTCCCGGCAGTTCGCCGCGGTCGATGTGCAACAAGACGGCCTGGGCGAAGACGACGTCGTACGGGCCGCCGAGGTCGTCGGTGCGGACGTCCAGCACGTCGATCTCGTGGCCGTCGGCGCGCTGGAGCTCGACGAAGGACCGGGCGGCATCGGTACGCCGGACCGCGAACCCGAGCGCCTCGAGGCGGTCCGCGTCGTGGCCCGGGCCGCTGCCCAGCTCGAGGACCGTCGCGCCGTCCGGCGCGCGCACGGCGACGAGTGCGACGAGGTCGCCGGCCTCGTCGTCGCGGCGCACCGTGCGCTCGCGGTAGAGGGCCGCGGCCTGCTCGTAGGTGTGCAGCGTCTCGGCGTTCGCGTCCGGTTCGGTCGTCACGGGTGGCGCACACCGGCGAGCTGGTAGCCGCTGGCGACGAGGTGCCCGGCGGAGTCCCAGACGTCACAGTCCTCGTCGACCCGGCCGCCCGCGACGTGGCGAGCCTGCTGTCGCACCTTCAGAGGGCCGGGCGCCGGGAGCGCGCGGACGTAGGCGGTCAGCGCGATGGTCGGGACCCAGCCGGAGAGACCGAGGTCGAAGCTGGCCGGCGGGAAGGCGTCCACCGCCGTCAGCAGGAACAGCGGGTCGGGCTCACGGCCGTCGTCGAGCACCAGCCAACCTCGCAGCTCGCCGGCCCGGCTGGGTCGTCCGACCGCCCAGCCCATCGTTGCCGGGTCGAGGTGCTCGGCGACGACGGCCATCAACGGCACCTCGAACCCCGGGCCTTGGACGGGCAGCCGCGGGCAGTCGGCCATCGGCGGCAGCGCGGGCGGCGGCGCACCCTGGTGGAACGGCTCGCCGGCCTCCAGCCCGCCGCAGGTGACCAGGGCGTCGACGCAGATGCCGGCCGACGTGCCGAGCGCGACTCGAGCCACCGCGGTACGCCGACCGCGCCGCAGCACGGTCACGTCGAGGCCGGCCTCGCCGGCCTCCGGCGACGCGAGGTAGTGCGCGCTGGCCGCGATCGGGTGCGGGAAGGCACCGGCCTCGGCGTCCGGCGGGCCCGCTCCCTCGCCGCTGTTCAGGTCGGCCACCGCGGCCCGGCCGCACAGCGAGAGCAGGTAGCCGCCGTTGAGCTTGCCGGCGATCGACCACTGCGGGTCCAGCTCGGCCCGGTAGCGCCCGGCCCCACCCTCGCGCAGGGCCGTCGCCCGGTCGAAGCCCGCCATGGCGGCGAGCCTAGGGGGACCGGCGTACCGCACGAACGCCGCCTGAAAACGGGACGTTTCGGCCGTAATCAGCCGGGCAAGCAGAGGGGTGGTCAATGGGGCTACGGGGCCTGCCGCTCGTGAGTCTCCGCCGGGCGGCCGGCCGGCCGCCGCGGTCACCACGGGTGAGGAGCAGACCGCATGTCAGCCACCACGCCAACCCCGGGATCCGGGACGTCTGCGACACCGTCGCCCGCGGCGATCGACGAGCAGGCGCTCACGAGAGCTCAGCGCCGCAAGGCGGTGTTCGCCAGCACGGTCGGCACGAGCATCGAGTGGTACGACTTCTTCCTCTACGGCACGGCCGCGGCGCTGGTGTTCCCCGACCTGTTCTTCCCCGGGCAGTCCCACGTCGCGGGGATCCTGCTCTCCTACGGCACCCAGTTCGTGGGCTTCGCGGCCCGCCCGATCGGTGCAGCGATCTTCGGCCACCTCGGTGACCGGATCGGCCGCAAGGGCACGCTGGTCGCGACCCTGCTGGTGATGGGCATCGGCACGTTCCTGATCGGCTGCCTGCCGACGTACGCGACCATCGGCGTCGCGGCACCCGTGCTGCTCGTCCTGCTGCGGGTCGCGCAGGGCGTCGGTGTCGGCGGCGAGTGGGGCGGCTCGGTGCTGCTCGCGATGGAGTGGGGATCGCGGCGCCGCCGCGGCCTGATGGCGAGCTTCCCGCAGATGGGTGTGCCGATGGGCCTCCTGCTCTCGACCGGCGCCGTCAAGCTCGTCGAGGCGTGGTCGGGCGACAGCTTCACCTCGTGGGCGTGGCGGATCCCGTTCCTGCTGAGCGCGGTCCTCGTCGCGATCGGCCTGTATGTGCGGCTGCGCGTGCTGGAGAGCCCGGAGTTCGCGGCGGTGCGCACTCGCGAGGCCGTGGTGAAGCTGCCGGTGCTCGAGGTCATCCGGACCCAGCCGCGGGAGATCCTCACGTCGGCGCTCGTCCGGATGTCGGAGCAGGCGCCGTTCTACCTGTTCATCACGTTCGTGCTGACCTACGGCGTCGACCAGGTCAAGCTCGACAAGGGCGACTTGCTCAACTACACCGTCGTCGCTGCCGCCATCGGGCTGGTGTCGGTGCCGCTGTTCGGCTTCCTGTCCGACCTCATCGGCCGCCGGCTGATGTACGGCATCGGCATCGTCTGTACCGCGTTGTTCGCGTTCCCGTACTACGGGCTGCTCGACACCGGGACCGCCGAGCTGGTGATGCTCGCGATCGTGCTGTCGCTGGTGTTCCACGACATGCAGTACGGCCCGCAGGCGGCGCTGATCGCCGAGCGGTTCGGGACCAGCGTCCGGTACTCCGGTGCCGGCCTCGGCTACCAGCTCGCCTCGGTGATCGCCGGTGGCCCGGCTCCCTTGATCGCGGCGAAGATCCTCGACGACACCGGGTCGAGCACCTGGATCAGCTGGTACATCGTCGGCTGCTGCGTCGTGTCGTTCGTCGCCTTGCTGCTGCTCCCGAGCAAGCGGGTCATGCCGGAGGAAGAGAAGGTCATCGACCTGAACGACGTCGCGGCCCGCAGGGTCGTCGAGACGCCGGCGCGTTGACCGATCGGGGACGCCGGGCACTGGTGACCGGCGGCGCCAGCGGGATCGGCGCCGCCGTCGCCCGGCGGCTGGCCGCGGACGGGATGCACGTCGTGGTCGCCGACCTCGACGCCGACTCGGCCGAGAAGGTCGCGAGCGACGTCGGGGGAGAGCCCTGGTCGGTCGACCTCGGTGACACCGGGGGACTGGCCGACGTCGCGGTCGACGTCGACGTGCTGGTCAACAACGCCGGCATCCAGCACGTCGCGCCGGTCCACGAGTTCCCGCCCGACCGGTTCGCCACGATCCTGCGGCTGATGGTGGAGGCGCCGTTCCTGCTCATCCGGGCCGCGCTGCCCGGCATGTACGCGCGCGGGTTCGGCCGGGTGGTCAACATCTCGTCGGTGCACGGGCTGGTCGCGTCGCCGTACAAGTCGGCGTACGTCACGGCGAAGCACGCGCTCGAGGGCCTGTCGAAGGTCGTGGCCCTGGAGGGCGGCGGTCAGGGCGTCACAAGCAACTGCGTCAACCCGGCCTACGTGCGCACGCCGCTGGTCGAGCAGCAGGTCGCCGACCAGGCAGAGGTGCACGGCATCCCGGAGGACCGGGTGATCGAGGAGGTCATGCTCACCGAGACGGCCATCAAGCGCCTGGTCGAGCCCGACGAGGTCGCCGGGCTCGTGTCGTGGGTTGTCAGCGACGCCGCGGCCTACGTCAACGGCGCATCCCTCACGATGGACGGCGGCTGGACCGCGCGCTGATGGCTGGCCGGGCGCTCCGGACCCTGACTACGAGCTGGAGTGACTCGCCGCTCCGAAGACAAGGCAGAACGGGTGGCCTACTGGGTCCACGAAGACTCGAAACCCTGACTCTCGTTGCGCAGGGACGCGTTGGGCACCGGCCTTCACCACGACCCGCTCCGCCTCATCGACGTCGTCGACGCGAATGTCCAAGTGCAGCTGCTGTGGATGCTCCGGGTCTGGCCAACGCGGCGGAACCCAGACCGAAGCACGCTGAAAGGCCAGGTGGCGGTCACCCGGAGCCACACCGATGACAACCCAGTTGTCGGCCTCTTCGTTGATCCGCATGCCCAACACATCGGCGTAGAACGCGGCGAGTGCCCGGGGGTCGGGGCAGTCGAGCACTGTCTTCTCCAAGCGTCCGATCATGTTGCCATCGTCCCGCCCAGGCCGTGGGGGCTGGCGGAGGGGCGCCGTCGGGCCAGGCGGCGATGCAGACGCGGTTGCCGGCGCGGTCGGCGAGGATCCAGGTCTCAGGTGCCTGGGAATCGTCGACGATCCGGCCGCCGGCGGCGAGTGCTGCCGCGAGGCGTTCCTCGGCCTGTTCGCGAGGCACGGACACGTCGACGTGCATCGCGTGCCGCGGCGACTTGCCCGGGTCGAGCTCCTGCATCCAGACCGTCGAGCCGTGTCCGAGCGGGTCGATGGCGTTGTCCTCGGCCAGCGGGACGTACCCGAGAACAGCGCGCCAGAAGCCGACGTCGATGGCGTCGGGCCTGGCCGCGATCGCCACCTGGACCCCCTGGACACCCGAGCGGTCGGCGACGGCGCCGTGCGCCAGCGCAGTCGCCGACACCGCGCGGGCCAGGTCGATGTGCCGCTCCTCGAGCCGAAACACACCGCGGCTGAGCCGCACGGCGAGACGGTCGTCGGCGACCGTCAGCAAGACCCCCGAGCCCTGGAGGCCGGGGACACACGCGACCGCCTCGGCAAGCCGCGCCGCTTCACCGAGCGACGAGACGCGGAACACAGCGGTCGCGCCGCCGTGCAGCACCACCCAGTCCTCGGCGTCCTCCGCGGCCAGGAACTCCTGCCACCCGCGCTCGCTCATGCCCAGCGCCCGCAACGAACGGGGTGGAACGGCACTTCTTCAGCCATCTCGTTGGCTCCTGACCCGAGGCCGGCAATCAAGGCACCCAAGCGTGCGCCTTCGACCGTAGAGCCCAGCCCGGACAATGAACGCCCAGAACCGCCCCCACAACCGATCATCGACATGCGCGTGACACACGGGGGCCAGGGCAGCGGTCTTGTCGCCTCCTCGTGCGAGCAGACTCCGCGTCATGCACGCCTCCGCCTGTCACCAGGCCTCACTAGCCTGTGATGCATGCGACGCTTCGACGACGAGGATCTCACCGGCGCGGAGTTCCGCGAGTGCGATCTGAGTAGGGCGCGGCTGGTCGGCGTGGTCCTGCAGGACGCAGAGATTGACGGCTTGGTCACCAACCTCGTGGTCAACGGGGTCCAGGTCATGCCGTATGTCGAGGCCGAGCTCGACCGCCGGCACCCGGTGCGGCTGCTGATCCGGTCCGACGAGCCGTCCGACCTGCGGGAGGCCTGGCGGCAGTTGCGGGCCGACTGGGCCACGACCACCGAGCGGGTCCGGTCCATGCCCGAGGGCAGTGAGCATCGCGGCGTCGACGGCGAGTGGTCGATGGTGGAGACCCTGCGTCACCTCGTCTTCGTGCACGACTCGTGGTTCCGACGTTGCGTGCTTGGGCTGACCGAGCCCTTCACCCCCATGGGTCTGGCATCGCCGTTCGTGCCCGACCAGGAGGAGCAGGGGCTCGACCGGTCCAGCCGGCCGGGCCTGGACGAGGTGCTGCTCGTACGCGACCGTCATGCGTCGGAGCTCGCGGCGTGGCTGGACGAGGTCACGCCCGAGCAGCTCGCGCACACCGCGCCGGTGCCCTCCGGCGACGGATGGCCGCCGTACGCCAGGGGGCGGCGGGTGCGGGAATGCCTGGGTACCGTCCTCAACGAGGAGTGGGCCCACCACGGGTTCTGCGTGCGCGACCTCGACAGGCTGTCGGACCAGGAGGCTCCATAGCCTCCCGCACACGGGACCGCTAGCGGCTGAGCGTCGCTTCAGCGTCGATCCGACCTAGCTTGGCCGGATTGCGGATCGCGTAGATCCGGGAGATCCGGCCGTCCTCGACGACGAAGCTGATCGCGGTGTCGGCGCCGTCGACGGTGCCGGCGATCCGGAGCCCAAGCGCGCCGTTGAGCAGCACGGGCAGGATCTCGGCGTCCGGGGCGAGCCGGTTGAAGGGCCGAAGCAGGTTGGCGACCTTCTTGGCGCCGATCACCGGGTTGACAACCGCCTGCACCACGCCCCCACCGTCCGCCA
Organism: Actinomycetes bacterium; assembly: GCA_036269735.1. Classification (GTDB taxonomy): domain Bacteria; phylum Actinomycetota; class Actinomycetes; order JACCUZ01; family JACCUZ01; genus DATBDW01. The sequence continues at coordinate 14,019 of DATBDW010000228.1, read as the reverse complement.
CGAGCACCACGTCGGGTGCCAGCACGTCCAGCAGCCCCTGCAGCTCGCCCTGGGTCACGGCCGCGACAAACCGCTCGACGACCGCCTGCTGCTCGGTGCGGCTCACCTCCATCCGCGGTCGGCGTGCGGCGACGTGCTCCCGCGCCCGGTGCGCCACCTGACGCACGGCGGCCGGCGACTTCCCGACCGCTTCGGCGATCTCGTCGTACGGGGTGACGAAGACCTCCCGGAGCACGAACACCGCCCGTTCGGCGGGGGTGAGCGTCTCCAGCACGGTGAGCATCGCGATCGACACGCTCTCGGCCAGCTCGACGTCGTCGGCGACGTCCGGCGCGGTGAGCAGGGGCTCGGGCAGCCACTCGCCGACGTATTCCTCGCGGCGACGCGCGTTCGACCGCAGCCGGTCGAGCGCCTTGCGGGTCACCATCCGCACCAGGAAGGCGCGCGGGTCGCTCACCTCGGCGCGCGCGACCTCGCCGATCGCGTCCCACCGCAGCCACGTCTCCTGCACCACATCATCGGCGTCGGCGGCGGAGCCGAGCATCTCGTAGGCGACGGTGAAGAGCAGGCCGCGGTGGGCCACGAACGGGTCGACTGACACCGTCACGACCCTACGGTCGCGGGCTGCGCGAGCGGCTTGAGGCCGCAGGCTGCGGCGAAGCCGTCCGACTCGATGCCCAGCGCCACGTTCGGGCGGGTGGTGAAGTTGGCGAACGCGATCACCGCCGACAACTCCACGAGGGCGGCGTCGCCGAGCTGCTCACGCAGCCCGGCCACCATCTCGTCGGTGACAGACGGCGGGGTGACCGTCATCGCCTCGGCGTACCCGAGCACCTGGCGCTCGAGTGGCGAGAAGACGGCCGACTCGCGCCACCTCGGGATCTCACGCGCCTTGTCCATGTCGAGGTGCAGGTTGTTGGCCTCGAAGTAGTTGAAGTCCAGGCACCAGCTGCAGCCCACCTGTGCGGCGACGGCCATGTGCGCGAACGACTTGAGCTGCTCGTCGCACGCGTCCCACTTCTTCAGTTTGCCGCCGATGCCCGCCATGCTCGTCAGTACCTTCTGGTTGTGCCAGTAGACCCCGAGCGAGCTCGGCACCTGGCCGAGGGTCTTCTTCGCGAACCGCTTGATCAGCGCACCCTTGAGGCCGGTGATCTCGGCCGCGGGGATCCGGGTGGTTCCAGTCATGTCGTCCTCCTGTGTTCCTGCGTACGACATGAAGACGCCGGTCGCGGCCGCCGTGTGACATTCGAGCGGGAATTCCGGCTGCCTCACTCCGGTTGCGTCGGTCCGCCACCGAAGAGCCGAAAATGGTCGGCGTCGGCCGTGAGGGCTCCCGGCGGATCGGTCGGTTCACTGCCTTCCGTGATTGCCGGCCGATGTCGGCAGCTACCGTGGGTTGATGGCGTTGCTGCACGAGGCGACGATCTCGCCGCGCAAGGACGAACTTGTCGGTCCCTGGCTCCGCACCAGGCCGTGGTGGGACGGCGAGACCGAACGCGCGCCGGTCGGTTCCTTCCGGCTGGACGATCCGGCCGAGGAGGTCGGGATGGAGTGTTTTCTGCTCGGGTCCGCATCGGGGTCGACCTTGTTCGTGCCGGTGACCTATCGCGATGCACCGTTGCAGGGGCGCGGGGAGAGCCTGCTGGGCACGATGGTGCACTCTGTCCTGGGCACCCGCTACGTGTACGACGCCTGCGCGGACCCGGTCTTCGTCGCAACGGTGCTCCACACGATCCGCTGCGGTGGCCGGCAAGCCGACCTTCTGCTGATGCGAGCCGACGGTTCCGAGGTCGACCGCGGACCCAACGCGACCGCCAAGGGGGACGGCGTGTCGACCGTGCCCCTCCACGACCCCGGCCTGCCGGTGTCCCCGACCGACGAGTCGGACCGAACCACCATCACCGGCGCCGACTTCAAGATCACTGTCATGCGCCGGCTCGGCGAAGCCCCACAAGGGCCAGCACCGTTGGCAGCTTCGAGGGCGGCAGTGATCTCCGCCGGGTCATCATCTCCGGCTGAGCGTCATCGCTGGCCGCGCCACCGGCGAACGAGCGTCCTGCTGTCCTCGACGACGTGAGCACACCGACCGGCGATGCCAGCTCGATCATGGGTAGGTTCTGAGAAGGACCAGAACTTCGGGAGGCGATCACATGCAGATCGAATTCATCGCCAGCGTCGCGGTCATCACGCCGACACCCTCCGAGAGCCGACAGCTGTACTTGGATGCTCTCGGGCTGCCGCTCAAACAGCTCGACGGTGAGTACTTCGCCAGCGAAGAAGTCGGCGGTTGCAAGCACTTCGGAGTGTGGCCTCTCCGGCAGGCCGCACACGCGTGCTTCGGCACAACGTCCTGGCCCGATGACGTCCCCGTGCCACAGGCAAGTCTGGAGTTCGAGGTGGCGGACGCCAAAGCGGTGACCGCCGGCGCCGATGAACTGCGATCGAGGGGCTATCAACTCCTGCACGACGCGCGACAGGAACCCTGGGGCCAGACCGTCGCTCGCTTGATACCGCCAGAAGGTGCTGTGGTCGGCCTGTCCTACGCACCGTCGCTCCACGAGTAGTGCCGTCGAAGACAGAAGGCGGCAACGTGGCTGGCTCGCCGACGTTGTCGTGCGTAGGTGTTCAGGTCCTTACGGGCGAACGCGGATGATCGTCTTCCCCGTGCGACGCTCGGTCGGGTTGAGGGCCGCAACGGCATCGCTGAGGGCCGAGACGCTGCCGATGTTTGTCCGCAGTCGTCCGTCTCGCACCCGCTGGACGATCTCACTCAGTTGGGCGCGATCGGACTCGACAACGAAGTCGATCGCGAGGCCGTCCGCGGGCCGCGCCTCGGGCGGCCCGACGACGGTCACCAGTGTTCCTCCGGCCCGAACCAAGTCTGCGGACCGAATCTGGACGTCGCCGCCGATGACGTCGAACACCAGATCGACTCCGCCGACGTCTTCCAGGGCGTCGTTGTCGAGGTCGACGAACTCGTGCGCGCCGAAGTCGATCGCCTTCTCGCGGTCGGCGGCGCGTCCGGTGCCGATGACGTAGGCGCCGAAGTCACGTGCGAGTTGGGTCACCATCGTCCCGACCGCGCCGGCCGCGCCGTGCGCGAGGACGGTCTGCCCCGCCTGCAGGCGGCCGTGGACGAACAGTCCCTGCCACGCGGTCAGGCCCGAGATCGGCAGGCTAGCGCCCACGGTGAAGTCGACGTCGCCCGGGAGCGGCGCGAGATTCCGTGCCTCGACAGCCACGAACTCCGCCAGCGTGCCGTCGCGGTGCCAGTCGGTGAGGCCGAACACCCGCTGGCCCACCGATAGCCCGGTCGTGCCGTAGCCGAGGGCGGTGACCACTCCGGCCACCTCGTGTCCGGGGATCGACGGTGTTCGGTCGTGGTCGCGGCGATCGGTCCAGGTCGAGGGCCACGCGATCTCTGTCGGGACGAATCCCGACGCATGAACCTGAACCGCGACGTCGTTGATGGCTGCCGGCGGCTCGGGCCAATCCACCAGTGTCATCCCGGCCGTTCCCGCGGCCTGATCCGTCACCACAATCGCCTTCATCGGGCACCTTCCGTGCATCGAGTCTTTGCCTGCCGGGGCAGGTACGGTCCAGTACGCCTCAGCAAACCCGGCCACGACCGGGACGCGGCCCGACGGTCAACTCATCAGGTGTCATCAGGTCGCTGAGCCGTGGTGCGCACTCCCGGGGCGAGACCAACCTGTCGTTCCCGGGCGGCCCCTCGAGATCTGGCCTGACCGCAGCCTTGCGGCAAGAACATGCGAGATCCCAGCCCCGGGGCCGTCCCGGCAGCGAATCAGCATGACCACCGTTGGAGGATAAGTCCCATGGCACACGTACAACGTTTCGACCACGTCGGCATCACCGTCTCGGACCTCGACTCGGTGACGGCGTTCTTCGTCCGACTGGGTCTCGAGGTCGAGGGCACCGGATCCGTGGAGGGCGAGTTCGTGGAGACCGTCTGCGGCATCCCAGGAGCGCATTGTGAGATCGCGATGCTTCGGCCGCCGGCCGGTGGGTCCCGGCTGGAGCTTGCGAGCTTCATCACGCCCGACCACGTCCCCGGATCGCCCGCGGCGATGGCCAACGACCTTGGCCTGCGCAACGTGTCCTTCGAGGTCGGCGACCTGGAAGCGGCCGTCGATGCGGTGGCCGCGGACGGGTACGGGCTCGTCGGCGGCATCGGCGAGTACGAGAACAGCGTGCGGATGGCCTACGTGCGCGGGCCCGAAGGGATCATCGTGTCCCTGTTCGAGCAGATCGGCTGACGCGCGGGCGCGTTACCCACGCGTGTCGATCCGCCGCGAACGGTCCGGGTCAGGGAGTCTCGGCGTACCAAGTCTCGTGGATGGTGCGGCGCAGCACGACCCTCTGCAGGGCCTGGCTGAAGATCCCGACCAGCGCCAGCGCCAGTAGGAGCAGTGACCAGGCCCAGCCGTTCTCGACGGTGTTGGTGAAGTCGCCCCTCGTGAAGTCGGCGGAGTTCAGCGAGCCCACGAGCAGCATCACGCCACCAACCACCCCGACGGCGCCCGCAAACGAGCTGAAAACGACGAGCACGATCACCGGCATGTTGACGAAGATCGACACGAGGCCAAGGATCACGCCGACGACCGTGCCCACCAGCACGGCCACCCAGTTCCAGTCGACGCCGAGGGCGACGACCAGCCCTGAGCCGATCGCGAAGCCGAACGCCGCCATCGAAAGAACGATCGCGACGTAGTAGTACAGGTACGCGAGGACCGCAAACACCACGGCGAAGACCAGGCCCAGCACCCAGCCGAGCACGGTCCCGAGGAACCGCTCGTCGGCGAGGTCGGCGACGAGTCCGGCACCGAAGGCGAACCCGGCAAGGAAGCCCCAGATGGGGATCACGAGCCGCAGCACGAACTGGCCCGCGAAGAGCATGGCGCCGCCAGCAATGATCGCCAGGAGGCCAAGGAGGATGTCTGCCATCTGAGCAATGTATGGCCCACAGTCGTTCCGAGCCGGAGCGACACGTTCCGCGCGCTTGTCTTTTCGCCGCACTGATCCGCCGATTGCGAGGCGCTGTTGTAGTTCGACGCCGGCGCCACCCAGCCGCCGGCCGGCAGGGCCTCAGGCCCATTGACGGTCCGCTGTCTTGCCGAGGTGGGTGCGTCTCGCTTGGGCGCCGGAGTGTCTAGGTCGCGACCACCCCGACGAGTCCAGCCGTGAGCCCGATCAGGGCGCACGCGCCGAGGGTGCGTAGTACGGACCATCGGGCGCGGAAGAGCAGGATCGTCGCAAGCCCGGCAACCGCGAGTGACAGCGGCTTGAGGCTGGCGAGGTCCGGCAGTTGGAGTTGGACCGGTCCCCATGTCACCGTGCTGACGTCGCGGAACAGGGTGTGGATGGCGAAGTAGATCGCCAGGTTCGCGATCACGCCGACGACCGCCGCCATGATCCCCGTCAAGGCGGCCGAGAGTGCGTGGTTGCCGCGGAGGCGTTCCACATAGGGGGCGCCAACGAAGACGAACACGAAGCACGGCACGAAGGTCACCCAGGTGGTCAGGAGCGATGCCAGGACGGCCGCTAGCCACGGGTTGAGCGAGCCTGGCTCGTGGTAAGCACCGACGAAGGCCACGAACTGGACGACCATGATCAGCGGCCCGGGGGTCGTCTCTGCCAGTGCCAGACCGGTGATCATCTCGCTCGGCGTGAGCCAGCCGTAGAACTGCACAGCCTTCTGCGCGACGTAGGCCAGAACTGCGTAGGCGCCTCCGAATGTGACCAACGCAGCGCCAGTGAAGAACAGCGCCATGTCGGCGAAGATGCTCCCGCGGCCCGCCAGTGCGACCACCGCCCCCACCGGGACAGCCCACGCGACCAGGCCCACGCCGATCACCGTCGCGGCATGGATCCGGCTCGGGCGTTCGGCGTACAGCAGGTCGTCGGAGACCAGGGGCGTCGGACCGTCGGGCACATCGGTGCGGGGCGCCGGGCCGTTCATGGTGTCGGGTGCCCAGCGCCCGAGGGCCCATCCGATCGCGGCTGCTGCACCGATGACGATCGGGAACGGAGTCTTGAACACCGATAAGGCCACGAACGCGGCCACGGCCAGCGTGATGAGCGCGGGATGCCCCAGTGCTCGACCACCGACGCGCACCACGGCTTGGGCGACGATCACCAGCACCGCTGGCGCGACAGCGGCGAGAACAGCGGTGACGACGGCCGTGTCCCCGGCGCCCACGTAGAGGGCGGACAGGCCGAGAAGCGCGACCACCCCCGGGAGCACGAACAGGATTCCGGCGATCAGCCCACCCGGCACCCCATTCAGCAGCCACCCGATGTAGATCGCCAACTGCTGAGCCTCTGGCCCCGGAAGCAGCGTGCAGAAGGAGAGCGCATGAAGAAATCGCTTCTGCCCGATCCAGCGCTTCTCATCTACCAGTGCGCGCTGCATCACAGCGATCTGCCCAGCGGGGCCGCCGAACGTCTGCAAAGAGATCGCGAACCAGGCACGAGTCGCCTCACCGAGCGGAATCAGCCCGCCTGCGCCCTGCGGGGGCTGGTCGGGCCGGTCACCCGAGAACGTCACTGGGACTTCCTGCCACACCCAGCCCGCGGGGCGCAACCGCGACCATTCAGCGAGCGGCATGGCCCGCCGGGATCCCTGCGCACGCCGCGGTCAGGGAGCAACGGTTGGCGCCGATCTGCGAGGAGCCCATCCCGACGGCCTGGGGCTGCGTGTCGTGCGCCGGCTCAGGAGCGGTCTCGATTGCGGCGGCCGATGGCTTCGCTGACGTGGGCGGCCACCTGGGTGGGCGACTCGGGCGGGAACGGGATGACGCTGCTCGCGTTGATCTCGCACAGAACGAACCGGGCCGGTGCGGCGCGCTTCGGGTCCGCAGGGTCAGCCAGTAGCAGGTCCACGTCCCACAGCGCCGGCAACCGGTCCACCTCCAGACCGAGCTGGGACATCATGCCGGGCACCCAGTCGGTCTCCAGGCTCTCCCGGAGCTCGGCGAGGGCCGGTTCCCCAGGTGGGTACATCGTCTTGGCCGACGGCAGGCCCATCACGGCATCCGGCGTCGAACCCGGCGCGGGCAGCGTGTCGAGTGCTCCGCGTGGTCGTGCACCGTCGGGGTACTGGCGGGCGAAGCCGACGACACGCCCACCGACCAGGTAGCAGCGCACGATGCCTCGGGTGATGCCAGCAACGAACTCCTGGTCGACCAGCCGGCCGGTGCCGTCCCAGGCTTCGAAGACTTCCCCGGCAACCGCCAGTACTTCCGCCATCGACATCAGCGTCGCGGAGCTGTCTCGCACCCGCGCGTGCTGCACTCGCACAGACGCGTGGACCGGCACCTCCCGTGCGGAGGCGGGGCCGTGCGGCAGCTGGACCTTCCAGACGGTGCGGCCCCCGTTGCCACGACTGGCCTTCAGCACGCGCACGCCATCCGCGGCCAGCCGCCGGGGAAACTCGCGCCGCAGCTCCTCCCGGGTTCGGTAGAGGTGGCTGTCACTGCCCCACCCCAGATCCCGAGTCGTAACCAAGACCTCCTTGGTGCCGATCCGGTCGATGACATCCGGATGGGAGCCCAGCCACACCCCGGCCGCGGCAGCCTCCCTGAGCACCTGGTCGAGACGGCGGCGGTCTCCCTCGTCGCTGATCGGGTCCGCCCACACAAGGACACCGGCCACATCGACCAGGCGACGAATCACAGCGGCCGCCCAGGAATCGCCGTACGCCACGGGTTCCACCGACATGCCTGCCATATCGAGCGCCGCCGCCATCGGCTCGAGCCTGGCGCTGAGCGGGTCCGTCGGGGTCCTCCCGCGATAGAGCAGGGCCACCCTCACGCGTAAGGCACCCTCAGGCACCCAGAAGCCGCACGTCCACGCCGTGAGTCTAGAGACGGGGATCGGGCGGAGCCTTCGAACGGTTGATCGCACCCATCCTGAACGTGACGCGCAGGTGCCGTTGCCGCGCAACTGGCCAATCGGGTCGCGTCTGGTATCGAATCGGTCTCGATGATCGCCGGGCACGATCTTGACCCATGCGAGGCCAGCGGCTCATCCCGGCGGCCGGCTGCGACAGCGGGAGGGCGGCGCCGCCGAGCCATGGGTCACCGTCCGGTGCGAGCACGGCGACGCAGGCGGGTGGCGGCGCGATGTCGCCCACCACACCTTCGACGCGATCGGTGACCGACGCCGACCCTCTCCGGATCGCGGCACGGGAATCGGAGTAGACGCTCCGCCTTGCGCCGCTACCGCCCGGCGGCTCCGAGGACGACCGGCGGGATGGCCCCGGCAGCTCCGCATCGGGATGAGCCCGGAGAACACCTCCCTGACCCGGATGGCGTGGTACTCGGTGCCGCTTGGCTACGACCTGTCCAGCAGTTCCTCCTGCATCACCATCCCCGTGGGATGGCCTACGACGGGAGCGGTGCCCGCCTGCCCTGTTCGCTCATGCCCGCCTCCCGGGCGGAAATGGTCGGGGCCGCTGACTGCTTCCGCCGTTGCATCAGTCGGTTCGGGTGAGGAGCTCGTCGAGCGCGCGGGTGAGGCGAGCGTCGAAGTCGTCCGGGTAGGCGTGCCCGACGCCGGGGAGCTCCTCGATGACGAGGCCGGCCCGGCGCAGTGCGTCGCCACGGGTCAGCATGCCGACGCCCATCGGGTCGTCGCCGCCGACGAGGGCGAGACCGTGCAATGGACTCTCGATCTCTTGGGGCACCTGCTCGGCAAGCAGCGAAGGGGCCACCAGGACGGCGCCGTGGACCGGGACCGGATCGGCGGCCACCACCCACTGCAGCGCGGCGCGGCCGCCTGCCGAGAAGCCGGCGGCGATCACGGGCAGGGCGGCGGTGTCGGCATCGAGGTGATCGAGTGCCGAACGCAGGTCGCGCGCGGCGGTGCTCTCGTCGACCCAGCTCGCGGTGGCCGGAGTCGTGCGATGACTCGATCGGGCGGCCAGCACGACCACTCCGGCCCGCCCCGCCGCGGACCACTGCTCGGCCGTCTTGGCCGGCCGCCCGCCTGATCCGTGCAGCACGACGAGCACACCGCGGGCGGTCCCGGCCGGGTGCACGACGACCGGCGGCCCGGGCGAGGCCGCGGAGTTGTAGGCGGCGGCGCGGGCGCCGGACTCCCTGAGGACCGCGTCGTAGCCGGGGAGGTCGCGGGCCTTGGCCAGGTCCGGGTCGCGGTCGAGCATGTGCGGGTCCCACCACTCGCCCGCGTCCAGGCCGCCCTGGAGGGTGGCCAGGGCGGCGTCGATCCGACCAGTGAGCGCGAGCAGGCAGGCCCGGATCTCGGTGACCATCGCCGACCACTCGGCGAGGTCGCCCGGGTCCTCGTCCAGCCGGGCCAGCGCGTCGACGTACCGCCCCTGCTGGTACAGCGGGAAGACGGTCGCGAACAGCGCGTCGTACCGGGACTCGGCCGTCCTCGGGTCGCTCATCAGGGCAGTCTGCCCGCCCGGTGCGGGGCCGGCCGAGCGGGTTCTCGGCGTAACGCAAGCCGACGCACCGGGGACCTTGCCAAGACTTGACCGGTTTTGGGGCAAGAGGGGTTCAGGTGGCGGCTGTGACGGTCGAGCATGATCCAGTACCTCGCACCCAGCACCAGGGGAGTGCCCGCTCGTGGCTTTCGTCCACCGTCGTCCCGTCGTCCGCCCGCTCCAGGCGCTCCGTCCTGTGCTGCGCACCGCCGGGGCCGTGGTCGTGGCCGTCTCGGCGGTGCTCGCCCTGGGTCTGGCCGGCGGGTCGCCCGCGAGCGCGGCGACCGTGGTCCCCGACCCCGTTTCCGCGGTGGCCGCACCGGCCGTCACGGAAGGCTTCTCGCCGTACCTGCCGCAGGACTCCTGCGACCCGACGATCAAGCCCGGGACGGCCGCGCTGCGCACGCTGCTGATGACGACGTACGGCGGCCGCGACCTCGGCATCACGCGGGGCTGCGACATCGGCGCCACCAGCGAGCACAAGGAGGGGCGTGCCTTCGACTGGGGCCTCAGCGCCGCGGTACCCGCCGAGATGGCGATCGCGACCCAGTTCCTCACCTGGCTGCTGGCGCCCGGCCCGAACGGCATGGCCGCCCTCAACGCCCGCCGGCTCGGCGTCATGTACGTGATCTGGGACGGCAAGATCTGGGGCGCCTACCGGTCCGGGGACGGGTGGCGCACCTACACCGGCGGTGAGTCGCACGCCGACCACATCCACATCTCGCTGTCATGGAACGGTGCGATGAGGAAGACGTCCTGGTGGACCGGCACGGTGGCGCCGACCGACTACGGCCCGTGCCTCGCCGTGGCCGGCTCGACCGCCCCGGTCTGGACCGCGCCGCGGACGACGCCGTGCCCGGCCCCGATCGACCCGATGACCTTGACCGGCACGCCGCTGCTCGCTCAGGGCATGACCAGCCCGTACGCCGTCCAGCTGCAGCGGCTGCTGCATGTCACCCCTGTGACGGGGTACTTCGGCCCGCTGACCGACGCCGCGCTGCGGACCTTCCAGGCCGCGCACGGCCTGCCGGTCACGGCGACCACGACGCCGGCGACCTGGACGGCGCTGCGCGGCACGCCGACCGTCACGACTCTGCCGACGTCGGACTCGCAGACGGTGACCGCGGCGAGGTCGTTCCCCTCGGCGATGCACTACACGGTCCGGCGCGGCGACACGCTCTCCGCTCTCGCCACCCGGTGGCGCTCGACGGTCGACGCGATCACGTCGGCGAGCCGGTTGACGAGCACGACCCTGCGGGTCGGCCAGGTCGTGACCATCCCGGTCCGCTCGGGCATCACCAAGTTCACCTGGACGACGCTGCAGGTGGGCTCGCGCGGCGTCGCGGTGAAGGCCCTGCAGGGCGCGCTTGAGATGCGTACGAAGTACCGCACCGGGCTGTTCGGACCGATCACCAGGGCCAGGGTCAACGCGTTCAAGACTGCGCACCACTGGAAGGCCGACGGGGTCGCGGGGCCGGGCGTCTGGCGGGCGCTGGGCGCCTGACGGCGCCGTTCGGCCTAGGCTCTGCGGACATGACCGACGGGCCAACCACGGAGCCGGGTCTCGCCGGGCCACCGGCGGAAGCCGCTGTCGCTGCGGGTGAGCGCACGACGTACCTCGTCGTCGACGGCGAGAACATCGACGCCACGCTCGGCATGAGCGTCCTCAACCGGCGGCCCAACCCGGACGAGCGACCGCGGTGGGAGCGGGTCCGAGAGTTCGCGGAGAACCAGTGGGGCCAGCCCGTCAAGGCACTGTTCTTCCTCAACGCGACCAACGGTCACGTGCCCATGTCGTTCGTGTCCGCACTGCTGGCGATGCACTACCGGCCGATCCCTCTGTCAGGCGACGGCACGCAGAAGGTCGTCGACATCGCGGTGCAGCGCACGCTGGACGCGATCGGTGAGCGGTCCGGGGACGTCATGCTCGCCAGCCACGACGGCGACTTCCACCCGCAGGTGGCGGCGCTGCTCGGCGGCGACCGGCGGGTCGGGTTGCTCGGTTTCCGGGAGTTCGTCAACCTCGGGTTCTCCGACCTGACCGAGAAGGGCCTGGAGATCTTCGACCTGGAGGACGACGTCAAGGCGTTCACCAGCCTGTTGCCGCGGGTCCGCGTCATCCCGATCGACGAGTTCGACCCGGTCCGCTTCCTCTGACGTGCCGCGGCTCCCCTTCACGGACCAGGTCCGCGCGCTGCTCGAGGCAGCGAACCCTGCAGTCATCACGACGCTGCGCCGCGACGGGCAGTCCGTCTCGGTCGCGACCTGGTACGCGATGGTGGGGGACCGGGTGCTGGTCAACATGGACGAGGGCCGGGTCCGGCTCAAGCACCTGCGCAACGACCCGCGGGTGAGCATGACGGTGCTCGACGAGGGCGACTGGTCGACGCACGTCAGTCTGGTCGGCCGGGTCGTCGAGCTGTACGACGACACCGACCTGGCCGACATCGACCTGCTCAGCCGGCGGTACGGCGGCGAGGCGTTCCACAACCGCGAGCGGCACCGCGTGAGTGCTCTCATCGAGGTCGATCGCTGGCACGCCTGGGCCGGTGCCGGCCCGCTCTGACGCGGTTCGGCCTACGGCCGGTGTGACGTGCGCCACACGTGCAACCGAGAGGGCCGGTGGCGGGTCATCAGGTCTGAGTCGCCCGGGACAGGCCCGGGCACGTCAGCCCTGGAGACCACCATGAACCGCACCATCGTCACCTCCCGTCGTACCGCACTCGCCGCCGGCGCGCTCGCGCTGGCCACCGTCGCCGGCACGGCCCTCGCGGATTCCGCGGACGCGTCGACCGCTCCCACCACGAGTCCCGTCGCCACAACGGCGGTCGACCCCAACGACGCGCACGGGGCGCTGCTGCGCGCCGACCAGATGCCCGTCGTGAACGACGAGCAGCACTGGGCGCGGGCCGCCACCCGGCACACCCGGCTGAGCAGGTCCCAGACAGGTGTGCTGTCCGACCTGGGTTTCGTGGCAAAGGCGCGTCGTGACTTCGTCGAGCCGGGTGCGCAGGCGACGAGCGTCGTCCTGACGTTCGCCGACACCGCGAAGGCGCAGGCGGCGTACGCCGAAGTCAAGGCGTGGCGCACGCACACGGGCGACCGCATCCCGTCGGCCGGCAGGCTGCTGTTCACCGGGAACGCGACCCCCGTGGACGTGCCGGCCGGGAAGGCGTCATACTTCACGTTCGTCTACAAGACCGACCGCAGTGCCTTCGAGGGGACCTTCGAGTGGGTCGGCGTCACCCGCCGCGGAGCCGCGGTCTCGATCGTGGCCTGGCGCGTGAACGGGGCCGACGCCACCTATGACGTCGACCCCACCATCGCGCCGGTACAGACGGCGAACGCCAAGCTGGCGCGGCTCGGCTGACGACGCGCCGGACGGGGCGGGGCGGGAGCGATGACTCCCGCCCTGCCCCGCGGTCTGCTGTTGTGACGTGGACTGCAACGACGACTCGAGGAGACCGCGATGGGCGACCAGGCAGCCGCAGCGACAGGCATCACGGGGATCGGCACGGTCGGCCTACCGGTAAGCGACCACGACCGGGCGATCGACTTCTACGTCGGCACGCTCGGCTTCGAGAAGCGGCTGGACGTGGAGTTCGCGCCGGGGCAGCGGTGGGTCGAGGTGGCCCCGCACGGCGCGACCACGACGGTCGCGCTCGCACCGGCGCCGCCCGGGTCGCCGATCGGCGTAGACACCGGCGTTCGGTTCAGGACCACGAGTGCGGGCGACGACCACGCGCGTCTGAAGGCGGCCGGCGTCGACGTCGACCCAGAGGTCCTGCACTGGCCCGGGGTACCGCCGATGTTCTCCTTGCGCGACCCCGACGGGAACACGCTGTACCTGGTCGAGTCCAGCGCCTGAGGAACGCCGACCGCCGCAGGCGGATCGACCCATGGCAGCTTGTCCACAGGGAGTGCCGGTTTCTCGTTGTGGGGTAAGGGGTTTGTGTCCGGTGGTCCCTCTAGCGTGATCGCATGACCTGGTCGACCGGTGGGACGCTCGAGCACCCGGCTCGGGTCGCGCTGGGGCGTCATCGACGGGGGCATCTCGGCGCTGGGTGAGGCGAACCTGTGGTCGCTGTCCGAGCGGGAGCTGCTCGGGCTGCGGATCGCCCAGGAGGCCACCCTGGCCCGGCTGCACGCCCAGGTTCTGGCCACCACCCGGGAGGTCGACGCCCGCGGCGCGGTAACGGCACTGCCTGGCGCTCTCATCGCGGCCATGTTTGGTCGGAGCAGACAGGGCCGTACGGGCGTTCGCTGTCGGCCGTGGTGGTCGGCGGCAACTGGCAGGCATGTGGGGGGTGAAAGAAGATCGCTGCGAGGTTTGTCGTAAGGCGATCGAGCTGTTCGTAGCACTGGTAACGGGCCGCCCACCAGGGCGCGCCGTCACGACCACGGGAGAAGAACAGATGCAGCCTTCGGAGCCCGTCGCCCGCCGTCTCTTCGAGCTCACCGAGCCGATCTCCCTGGTCAACTTCTTCTCTCCGGAGCCCAACGACTCGATGGTGGCGCTTGGCTTCCGTAGCTACTGGGACGGC
>DATBDW010000227.1:0-2946 GCA_036269735.1 Actinomycetes bacterium | reverse complement strand
TCGTGGGCTACACCCGCACCGGGTTCATCGTGCGCAACAGCTGGGGGACCGGCTGGGGTGACCAGGGCTTCGGCTATCCCACCGACGCCTACGCCGGGAAGGCCTTCACCGAGGCGTACGGCGTCACCCTCTGACGGCGGGATAGCCTCACGACGTGGCGGACGCCGAGAACGGCTACCCCGCCCACTGGGAGGCCGACGTCGTCCTGCGGGACGGGGGGACCGCCCATCTGCGCCCGATCCTCCCCACCGACGCGGACCGGCTGCGCAGCTTCCAGACCCGACTGTCCGACGAGACGATCTACAACCGGTTCTTCTCCCTCTACCGCGAGCTGTCCGACCGGGACGTCGAGCGCTTCACCGTGGTCGATCACCGCGACCGTGCGGCGCTCATCGCCCTGATCGGGGACAACCTGATCGGCGTCGTCCGCTACGAGCGCGTCGGCCCGGACGAGGCCGAGGTGGCGTTCAACATCGAGGACGACCACCAGGGCCGCGGCCTGGGCAGTGTCTTCCTCGAGCACATCGCGGCGGCCGCCCGCGAGAACGGCATCGGCCGCTTCGTGGCCGACGTGCTCCCGTCCAACCGCAAGATGCTGCGCGTCTTCGGAGACGCGGGATACGTCGTGGCGCAGGGCTTCGACGACGGCGTGGTCCGCCTGTCCTTCGACCTCGAGCCCACCGAGGACTCGCTCGCGGTGACCTATGCCCGCGAGCACCGGGCCGAGGCCCGCTCCGTGCAGCGGCTGCTGGAGCCGGAGTCGGTGGTTGTCGTCGGTGCCGGGCGAAGTGTCACGTCGCTCGGCCGGGTCGTGCTGGAGCATGTGCTCGGCGGCGGTTTCACGGGGCGCGTGCACGTCGTGAACCGGGAGGCGGACGAGGAGGTCGGCGTGGCCGGCCTCCCGTCGTACCGCAGCGTGCGTGACCTGCCGGAGCCGGTCGACCTCGCGGTGCTCGCTGTCCCGGCGGTCGAGGTCGAGGCGGTCGTCGCGGACTGCGCCGCCCGCGGGGTGCGCGCGCTGGTGGTCGTGTCGGCCGGCTTCGCCGAGTCGGGTCCAGAGGGCGAGGAGCGCCAGCGCCGGCTCGTCGCGCTGGCGAGGGGGAGCGGGATGCGGGTGCTGGGCCCGTCGTCGTTCGGGATCATCAACACCGCCCCGGACCTGTCGTTGAACGCCTCCCTCGCGCCGCACCTCCCGCCGGCGGGACGGTTGGGCTTCTTCTCGCAGTCGGGTGCCCTCGGGGTCGCGCTGCTGGACAACGTGGTACGCCGGGGCCTGGGCCTCTCGACGTTCGCCTCGGCGGGAAACCGGGTCGACGTCAGCGGCAACGACCTCCTCCAGTACTGGGAGGAGGACGAGGCCACCGACGCAGTGCTGCTCTACCTCGAGTCCCTCGGCAACCCCCGCAAGTTCAGCCGGATCGCGCGACGGCTGGCGCGCCGCAAGCCGGTGGTCGTGGTGAAATCCGGCCGATTCCGCGGTGAACGTCCGGGCGGCCACCTCGTGCGGCTCACCGAGGCGCCAGCTGCCGCCGTCGACGCCCTGTTCCGCCGCGCCGGTGTGATCCGGGCCGACTCGATCCACCAGCTGTTCGACGTTGCCGCGCTGGTCGCGACGCAGCCGCTGCCCGGGGGCCGACGGGTGGCTCTCGTCGGCAACTCCGACGCGCTCGCCGTGCTGGCAGCGGACTCAGCCGAGGAGGCCGGTCTCGAGGTCACCCACCGGCGCGACCTCGGTCCTGACGCCAGCGCCGAGGACTTCCGAGGTGCCCTTGCGGCGGTGTTCGACGACCCGGACGTCGACTCCGTCGTCGTACTGTTCATCCCGCCGCTCACCACACCCGACGCCGACGTCGCCCGCGTCCTGGCCGCGGCGTCGGCCACGGCCGCCAAGACGGTGGTGTCGACGTTCCTCGGCATGCCCGGTGTACCGGAGGCGCTGCGGGCGCCCGGCGGTGGGCGCGGCTCGGTGCCGTCGTACTCGACGCCGGAGGACGCCGTGCGGGCGCTCGCGCTCGTCACCGCGTACGCCGACTGGCGGACCACCCCGGCGGGGCACTCCGTCTCACCGTCGGGTCTGGACGTGCGCTCGGCCCGGGCGCTGGTCACCGCGGCCATGGACGGGGCGGACGAGGTGACCCTCGCCGACGGCGACCTGGCCCAGCTGCTTGCCTGCTACGGCATCGACCTCTGGGCGAGCCGGCCCGCAGCCACGGCCGACGAGGCCGTTGCGGCCGCCGAGTCGCTCGGTTTCCCCGTCGCACTCAAGGCGACCGCGGCTCACCTGCGCCACCGTCGTGAGCTCGGCGGCGTCCGGCTGGACCTCGAGGACCGGGACCAGGTGCGCAGCGCCTTCGCGTCGATGGCGAGCCGGCACGGTGAGCGGGCCGGCGGCTACGTCGTGCAGGCGATGGCGCCGACCGGCGTGGCGACTCGCCTCGCCACGGTGGAGGACCCGCTGTTCGGCCCGGTGGTCTCCTTCGGGCTCGGCGGCGCCGCCACCGACCTGCTCGGCGACCGGTCCTACGGCGTACCGCCGCTCACCGACGGCGACCTCGCCGGCCTCGTGTCGGGCGTGCGCGCCGCGCCGCTGCTGCTGGGCTACGAGGGCAGCCCGCCGGGGGACATCGCGGCGCTGCACGACCTGCTCGCCCGGCTCGCCCGGCTGGCCGACGACCTCCCCGAGGTCGCCGCCCTCGAGCTCAACCCGGTGGTCGTGGCCCCCACCGGGGTGGCCGTCCTGGCCGCCCGCGCCCGGCTGGCGCGCCCCGCCGTGCGGGCCGACCGGGCCGCCCGTGCGCTGAGCGCGTGAGCCGACGACGCCATCGGGGGGCCTGTGCACCGCGTCAAAGCCGCGCGGACCGCCCTGGTGCAAGGATGGAGCACATGAGCACCGACACCTCCCTGGCGGGCCTGCGGGCCGAGATCGAGCGGGCGGGCTACTTCCCC
>DATBDW010000226.1:0-4451 GCA_036269735.1 Actinomycetes bacterium | reverse complement strand
CCAGTCGTGGCGGTTCGCCAGCACGATGATCTGCCGGTAGTCGCGGACCTCGAAGAGCTTCTCCGCGCCCCGGTGCATGTAGCCGATGATCGGCTCGGCGGACACGATCACCTCGCCGTCGAGCACCAGCCGCAGCCGCAGGACACCGTGGGTCGACGGGTGCTGCGGGCCGATGTTGAGGACCATGTCCTGCGTCGCGAGCCGGTGACCGTCGCGCCCCGACCCGTGCGGGACGTCCTCGGACACGAAATCTGCGCCCGCGCCCAACCCGACGATCCGCTCGACGTGCCCCGTGCGTCCGCTGCTCGGCTCCACGACCGGCGAGTCTGCCAGCCTTTCGCGCGCCTGCCACCGCCTCCCTCGCCCAGTAGCGTCGGGGTATGTCCGACGCCCCGCTACGTCACGCCGAGCCGTTCGACCCGCCAGGGGAGCCCTGGGTGCGGGTCTCGCCGCGGCTGGCGACCCTGCGCCGCCTGCTGACCGTGGTCGGGGGGCTGCTCGGGGTCGCCGTCCTGACCGCAGTGGCCTGGCTGATCGCGACCTGGCTCGCGGTCGTCGTGGCGATCGCCGGGCTGGCGCTGCTGGTGTGGGTATGGGTCGCTGTCGGGCGCCGGGTGCGGTCCTGGGGGTACGCCGAGCGGGCCGAGGACCTGCTCGTGACCCAGGGCATCCTGGTCCGCCGGCTCGTCGTCGTGCCCTACGGCCGGATGCAGTTCGTCGACGTCACCGCCGGTCCGCTCGACCGCCGGTTCGGCCTGGCGACGGTGCAGCTGCACACGGCGGCCGCGGCCACCGACGCGCAGATCCCCGGGCTCGTCCCCGAGGAGGCCGCTCGGCTGCGGGACCGGTTGGCAGCACGCGGCGAGGCAGGGGCCGCGGGTGTCTGAGTCCCCCCTAGCGGCCCCGGCCGCGGCGCCGGCCGGGGCGGGTGCGGAGGCGGGGTTCCGCCGCCTGCACCCGTTCACCCCGGTCCTGCGCGGCTGGAAGATCTTCGCGGCTGCGTTCGCGATCGGCCTGCAGCAGGCGTACGGCGACATCAGCTTCGGGTGGCTCCTGACGGCCGTGGCTCTGAGCATCCCGGTAGGTGTCGTCTACGGCTGGGCGTCGTGGCGTGCGACGAAGTACCGCGTCGGTGACGAGGACCTGCGGCTGGAGACCGGCGTCTTCCGCAAGCGGTCGCGCCGGGTGCGCCTGGACCGGCTGCAGGCGGTCGACGTGGTGCGGCCGTTCATCGCGCGGGTGCTCGGTCTGGCCGAGCTGCGTCTCGAGGTCGCGGGCGGGTCGTCGGCCGAGGCGCCGCTGGCCTACCTGTCCGAGCAGGACGCGCTTCGGCTGCGCGCCGAGCTGCTCGCGCGCGCCGCGGGCCTGCACCACGAGACACCGGAGGCACCGGAGGTGGTGCTCCTGCAGGTGCCGCTCGCCCGGCTGGTCGAGGCCACGGTGCGCTCGGTGGCCGTGATCGGATCGGTCATCTCGCTCGTCGTTGTCGTCGTGGTCGCGATCGTGGTCGGTGAGTGGTCGGTGCTCACCTTCGTGGTGCCGTTCGGCCTGACCGTCGTACCCGTGACGGTGCGCCAGATCCTCGCGCACTTCGGCTTCACGGTGGCCGAGTCACCCGACGGTCTGCGGCTACGCCACGGGCTGATCGAGACGCGCTCGCAGACGGTGCCGCCCGGCCGGGTGCAGGCGGTGCGCATCGTCGAGCCGTGGTTGTGGCGCTCGCAGGACTGGGTCCGGATCGACGTCGACGTCGCCGGGTACGTCGGTGAGAACCAGAACCGAGCCGCGACGCTGTGCCCGGTGGCCCCCCGCGCCGAGGCGCTGCAGGTGCTGGCCCGGGTGCTGCCCGGGGTCGACATCGCGGCGGTGCCGCTGACCGGCGTACCGGAACAGGCCCGGTGGCTGGACCCGGTGGCCTGGCGGCAGCTCGGCGTGGGCGCCGACGAACGGGTGCTGGTCACTCGCACCGGCCGGTTCACGCGGGTGACCGACGTGGTCCTGCACGAGAAGGTGCAGAGCGTGCGACTGACCCAAGGACCGGTCCAGCGCCGGCTGGGGCTCGCCAGCGTGCACCTGGACACGACGCCGGGCCCGGTCAACGCGACGGCAGAGCACCGCCCGGCCGGCGAGGCGCGCGCGCTGGTCGACGCCGAGGTGGCCCGCGCCCGGGTCGCCCGCGCTGCCGCCCGGCCGGATCGCTGGATGAGCCCGCCGGGCGGGAGCGCAACGCCTACGGTGACGCGGTGACGTCTGCTCCGCGCCGCCTCGCCGACCTGGACCTGACCGATCCCGAGTTCCTCGACGACCCGTACCCGACGCTGGCCCGGGCGCGGGAGACCGCGCCCCTGGTGTGGCACGAGCAGACCGGTCAGTGGCTCGCGGTCACCTACGCGGCGGCGAACGGGCTGCTGCGCGACCGGCGCTTCGGCCGGCTGTGGCGCGACCGGGAGCCCACGGCGGACTTCGAGCCCTTCAACGACCTGCACCGCAACCAGATGATGGAGAACGAGCCGCCGGCGCACACGCGGTTGCGGTCGCTGGTCGCGTCCGCTTTCGCCCGCGGACATGTCGAGCGGCTGCGGCCCCGGGTGCAGGTCCTCGCCGACGACCTGTTGGACGCCGTGAACGGGTCGTCGTTCGACCTGATCGCCGACTACGCCGAGCCGCTGCCCGTGGCGGTGATCGCCGAGCTGCTCGGCGTACCGGAGGAGGACCGGCACCTGCTGCGGCCGTGGTCGGCCGGCATCGTCGCGATGTACGAGTACCAGCGGGGTCCCGACACGGGACCGGTCGCGGTCGCGGCGGCGGCGGAGTTCGCGGCGTACATGACCGAGCTGGCGGCCCGTCGGCGGGCCGAACCACGCGACGACCTCGTCAGCCATCTCGTGGCGGCCGAGGACGACGGTCAGCGGCTGACCGGCGACGAGCTGGTTGCCTCGGCCATCCTCTTGCTCAACGCGGGCCACGAAGCGTCGGTCAACGCGTTCGGGAACGGGGTCGTGGCTCTGCTGCACCGCGAGGACCAGCTGGCCTGGCTGCGCGAGCGGCTCGACCAGGCGGACAGCGTCGCGACGGCGATCGAGGAGCTGGTGCGCTACGACTCGCCGCTGCAGCTCTTCGAGCGCACCGCCAAGGAGGACACCGTGCTCGGGGACGTCGAGCTGCCGGCCGGTGGCAAGGTCGCCGCCCTGCTCGGCGCCGCGAACCGCGACCCGGAGGCGTTCACGGCCCCGGACGACCTCGACCTCGGCCGGCGGCCCAACGCGCACATCGGGTTCGGCGCGGGTCTGCACCACTGCCTCGGCGCGCCGCTCGCGCGGATGGAGCTGCAGATCTCGCTGCCGACGCTGCTGCGGCGGTGTCCCGACCTCGGTCTGGCCGGCGCGCCGGTACGCCGGTCGACGTTCGTGCTGCGTGGCTACTCGTCGGTGCCCGTCAGCCGCTGAGGCACCCGCAACCCGACGCCCTGGACCAGCCAGCCGAACGCCCCGAGCCCGTCGGGGTCGGTGAGCTCGGCGAGCTCGCCCACCGCGGACAGCGCACGGACGTAGGCCGGCGGGTCGTCGTGGGCCAGGTCGCGGGGAGGCCTTGGCCGGCGTACGCCGAGCAGCTCGAGCGCCGTGCGCTGGTTGGTGAGCACCGTCCAGGCCGCGCCCGCCTTCTCGCCGGCCGCCGCGCACGCGTCCAGCGCCACGTGGCTGGTGACGTCGCACGAGCCGTCAGGGACGGGCGGCACCTGCCGGCCGTCGCGGTAACCGGTGAGGCTGCCGGCCGGCGGGCGCGCGCCGCGCTGGTGCGCGTAGTCGACGGCCACGGCCACCCCCCGGCGTACCGCCGAGACGACCTCCGCCCAGGCCTCGTCACGCGGTCGGCCGACCTCGGCCCGCTCACCCGTCTGCAGCGGCCACCAGGTGTCCAACCAGCCGAGGTCCTCGACCGGAGGGCGCGGGCCGGTCGACTCGTCGCCCGTCCTGGGGTCGACGAGCACGATCCGGCGTTCCAGCTCGGTGCGCTCCACGACGTCGAGCGGTACGTCGTCGAGCCACTCGTGCCCGACCACCAGCGCGGTCAGGTCGCCCGGCACCTCGTGCGTCCAGCCGATCGAACCCGGCAGCGCCGAGGGACGGGAGGCCAGCTCGACGCCGAGCAGATGGAGGCCGGGGTCGAGGTGGTGCAGGTCGGCGAGCATTTCCCCGCCGCCGGCCCCGACGTCCACCACCGTGTCCAGCCCCGCGTCGCGGGCCAGGCCCAGCATCGCCTCGGCGATGATCGGGGACGCGTGCACGGCGGTGCGGAAGTGGTCGGCCGGATGGTTGCGCCGGAAGAACCCGTCCGGCCCGTAGAGGGCCAGCTCGGTCGCCTCCCGCCAGGTGAGCCGTCCCGGCCCGCGCTGCGCTGCCATCGCGTCGATGGTGGCAGCCGCCCCCCGGTGATCCACAGCACATCTGCTG
>DATBDW010000225.1:0-4239 GCA_036269735.1 Actinomycetes bacterium | reverse complement strand
GCGAGATTGCCGCGGGCCGTTAGGGTCTGCTGACATGCCGACTGAGCCGCCGAGCGAGCAGTCCGTCAGCAAGGCCGTAGTCACCGTGGCCGGCCTGGGCACCCGGTTCCTGCCCGCGACCAAGGCGACGCCCAAGGAGATGCTGCCGGTCGTCGACAAGCCGGCCATCCAGTACGTCGTGGAAGAGGCCGTCTCCGTCGGGCTGACCGACGTCCTGCTGGTGACCGGCCGCAACAAGAACGCGATCGAGAACCACTTCGACCACAACTGGGAGCTCGAGGCGGCGCTCGAGGCCAAGGGCGACGACGAGCGGCTGCGCCGCGTCCGGGCATCCGCGGTGCTGGCCGACCTGCACTACACCCGGCAGGGTGACCCGCGCGGCCTCGGTCACGCCGTGCTCTGCGCGGCGCGGCACGTGGGCAAGGAGCCGTTCGCCGTCCTGCTCGGTGACGACCTCATCGACCCGCGCGACCCGTTGCTGTCGACGATGCTCGCTGTGCGCGACCGGCAGGGTGGCAGCGTCGTGGCCCTGATGCGGGTGCCGCGCGACCAGGTGAACCTCTATGGCTGCGCGGCCGTCGAGAAGTCGGAGGACCCTGACGCCGTGACGATCACCGACCTGGTCGAGAAGCCGCCTGTCGACGAGGCACCGAGCGACCTCGCGATCATCGGGCGCTACGTGCTGGACCCCGGCGTCTTCGCGGTCCTGCGGGAGACCGACCCGGGCCGGGGCGGCGAGATCCAGCTCACCGACGCGCTGCTGCGGATGGCCCGGACCCAGGAGCACGGGCCGGTGCACGGCGTCGTGTTCACCGGCCGCCGCTACGACACCGGCGATCGCCTGGAGTACCTCAAGACGGTGGTGCGCCTGGCCGCCGAGCGCGAGGACCTCGGCCCCGGCTTCTCCTCCTGGCTGCGCGAGTTCGTGGCCGGCCAGCTGGACAAGGCGCCGGCGACCCAGCCGGTCGACCAGGTAGAGCGGCTCGACCTCGCCGACCTCGCCGACCAGGCCGATCAGACGGACCGGGAGGTCGCCCGGTGACCGAACCTGCGACCGACACACTCGTCGGTGTCGACCAGCACCTGGCTGACATCCTCGCCGCGGTCGAGCCGGTGGCCCCGCTGGACCTCCAGCTACTCGACGCCCACGGCTGCATCCTCGCCGAGACCGTCGTGGCCGGGACGGACCTGCCGCCGTTCGACAACTCCTCGCACGACGGGTACGCCGTGCGGATCAGCGACGTCGCGACGGCGAGCCCGGAGCACCCCGTCCAGCTGCCTGTCGTCGGAGACGTGGCGGCCGGGTCGCCCTCGAGCTACACGGTGCAGCCGGGGCTGTGCGTGCGCATCATGACCGGCGCACCGGTGCCGGTCGGCGCCGACGCCGTCGTACCGCTGGAGTGGACCGACCGCGGGATCGCGGCGGTCACGATCACCCGTCCGCCGCAAGCCGGCGCGCACATCCGCCGCCGTGGCGAGGACGTGCAGACCGGCCAGGAGGTGCTCGAGGCGGGCGCCCGGCTGGGCCCCGGGCAGCTCGGGCTGCTGGCCGCGGTGGGCCGGGAACGGGTGACCGTGCAGCCGCGACCGCGGGTTGTGATCGTGTCCACGGGCAGCGAGCTGGTGGAGCCGGGCAACCCCACGTCGATGGGGCAGATCCACGAGTCGAACTCCTTCATGCTCACCAGTGCTTGCCGCGAGGCGGGGGCGCTGGCGTTCCGGGTCGGCATCGTGGCCGACGACGCCCGGTCACTCATGAACGCGATCGAGGACCAGCTCATCCGGGCCGACCTCGTCCTCACCAGCGGTGGTGTGAGCGTCGGTGCCTACGACGTCGTCAAGGAGGTGCTGTCGCGGCTCGGGACGGTGTCCTTCCAGCGGGTGGCGATGCAGCCGGGGATGCCGCAGGGCTTCGGCACGATCGGGCCGGACTCGACGCCGATCATCACGTTGCCCGGCAACCCGGTGTCGTCCTATGTGTCCTTCGAGGTCTTCGTCCGTCCCGTGATCCGGCGGATGCTCGGGGTCGAGCCGCTGCACCGCCCGGTGGTGCGGGCGGTGTGCCAAGCAGGCTTCGCCTCTCCCGCCGGGCGGCGGCAGTTCATGCGCGGCTGGCTCGACGTCACCGACGGCAAGTACGTCGTGCGGCCGGTCGGCGGCGCCGGCTCGCACCTGGTGGGTGCCCTCGCCCACTCGAACGCCCTCATCGTGGTGCCCGAGGCGGCCACTGCGGTGGCCGAGGGGGACGCGGTCGAGGTCATGGTGCTGGAGCGGCGGAACTCGTGACGCCCGCGTCCTCGCCATGACCGCCGATCAGCCGCGGCTCACGCACGTCGACGAGAGCGGCGCGGCGCGGATGGTCGACGTGTCCGGCAAGGACGTCACGGTACGGACGGCGAGCGCCAGCGGCCGGGTACTCGTGAGCGCCGAGGTCGTTGGGCTGCTGCGCGGCGTCGGCGTACCGAAAGGCGATGCACTGGCGGTGGCGCGCATTGCCGGCATCCAGGCCGCGAAGCGCACGCCGGACCTCGTGCCGTTGTGCCACCCCATCGCGATCCACGCCGTCGAGGTCGACCTGCGCGTGGCCGACGACGCCGTCGCGATCACCGCCACCGTGCGCACGGCGGACCGCACCGGCGTCGAGATGGAGGCGCTGACCTGCGTGGTGGTCGCCGGGCTCGCGCTGGTCGACATGGTGAAGGCGGTCGACAGGGGCGCGACCATCACAGACGTTCGGGTGGAGTCGAAGACGGGGGGCCGGTCGGGGACCTGGGTCCGGGGAGGCGCGACGCCGTGAGGGCGCTCGTGGTCAGCGTGAGCAACCGCGCGTCGGCCGGGGTCTACGAGGACCGCACCGGGCCAATGATCGTCGAGGGGCTGGCGGCGCTCGGCTTCGACGTCGACGGGCCGCAGGTGGTGCCCGACGGCGAACCGGTGGCCGGGGCCTTGCGGGCGGCGGTGGCGTCGGCGTACGACGTTGTCGTGACCTCGGGAGGCACCGGCATCACCCCGACCGACCGCACCCCGGAGATGACCCGGGCGGTGCTCGACACCGACCTGCCTGGGGTGGCGGAAGCGATCCGCGCGTACGGCGTCGCGCAGGGCGTTCCGACCGCGGCGCTGTCACGCGGCCTGGCGGGGCTGGCCGGGCGCACGCTCGTCGTCAACCTGCCGGGCTCGCCGGGCGGCGTACGCGATGGGCTCGAGGTGCTGGCGCCGCTGCTCGTGCACGCGGTGGAGCAGGTGCACGGGAGCGACCACTGAGATGTCGATCATCGGGCCGGTCCGGCGGGGGTGGCCGGCGACTTTGCAGGAGGGCCGGGTCGGACTGCGCCCGATCCGCCGCTCGGACCGCACCACGTGGCTCGCCATCCGCAGCCGCAACGCGGCGTGGCTCGCGCCGTGGGAGGCGACGCCGCCGGGCGACTCCGGACGGACCATGTCGTTCACCGCGATGGTGCGCTCGCTGCACAAGCAGGCCCGGCAAGGAACCGTTCTGCCGTTCGTCGTGACGTACGACGGCGCCCTGGTCGGGCAGGTGACCGTCGGCGGCATCACCTGGGGGTCGCTGGCCTCGGCACACGTCGGCTACTGGGTGGACCAGCGGGTCGCCGGCCGGGGCGTGATGCCGACCGCGGTGGCGCTGGTGACCGACCACTGCTTCCGAGTGCTCGGGCTGCACCGGGTCGAGGTCAACATCCGGCCGGAGAACGCCGCCTCCTTGCGGGTGGTCGAGAAGCTGGGGTTCCGCGAGGAGGGCCTGCGGGTCGCCTTCCTGCACATCGCCGGCGCCTGGCGCGACCACCGGTCCTTCGCGTTGACCACCGAGGAGGTCCCGCAGGGCCTGCTGGCCCGCTGGCGGGCCACCCAGCAGCCTCGCTGAGCCGCCGCCCCACCCTGTCCGCAAATGATCACGCAACCGTGATCATTTGTCGCTGACCGCGCTGATGTGAGCGCGCTTCGGGTGAGTTGATCACGGAACCGTGATCGTTTCGCGGGGCTGCGGAGGAACGTCGAACGAGACCCACGAGTCACACCAGTCACTCGAATGGTCTCGCGACACACCGGCTCGGGTCCGTGGCCGGGCCTGGCGTCCGCCCTACCGTGGCCCGCGTGGGCAGCGGGATCATCTACGCGTTCCTCATCGTCATGTGGGCGGCGTACTTCATCCCACGCTGGCTGCGCCGCCACGACGAGCTCTCGGAATCGCGCTCGGTGGAGAAGTTCGACACCGCGATG
>DATBDW010000224.1:0-4652 GCA_036269735.1 Actinomycetes bacterium | reverse complement strand
CGACGTGCGCTCTATCGACTGGCGGGCCACCGCCCGCGCCGCCGACGTGATGGTGCGCACCTGGCGACCGGAACGGGACCGCCGGGTGCTGCTGCTGCTGGACTGCGGGCGGACCGCCGCGGCCCGGGTCGGCGACGCCCCCCGGCTGGACGCGGCGATGGACGCGGCGCTGCTGCTGGCGGCGCTGGCATCTCGCGCGGGTGACCGGGTGGACCTGCTGGCCTACGACCGGCAGGTCCGGGCGCGCGTCGAAGGGGTCACCGGTGCGGCCCTGCTGCCCGCGCTCGTCGAAGCCATGGCGCCGCTGGAGGCGGCACTGGTCGAGCCGGACTACGCCGGGATGGTGCGCACCGTGCTGTCCGGCGCCTCCCGGCGCAGCCTGGTGGTCCTGCTGTCGGCGCTCGACGCAGCGCCTGTCGAGGAAGGCCTGCTGCCCGTGCTGGCACCGGTCGTGCACCGTCACCGGCTGCTGCTGGCGTCGGCCGCCGACCCGCGCGTCACGACGATGGCGGCCGGCCGCGGTGACGCCGCCGCCGTCTACGGCGCCGCCTCGGCCGAGCGCGCCCGCGGCGAACGGCACCGCCTGGCCGAGCTGCTCCGCCGCCGCGGTGTCGAGGTGGTCGACAGCGGGCCGACCACCCTGGCCCCCGACCTGGCCGACCGCTACCTCGACCTCAAGGCCGCCGGCCGCCTCTGACGCCACCCGGAACCATCGCCGTTGGTCAGCCCGTGGTGGGCAGGACGTCGGTGGCCCCGCCGTCGCGGATGTCGCCGAGGGCACCGGCCCGCGCGGCCCGGCGGCCCAGGACGACGGCGTAGGCGAGGAAGGCGGCCCAGACGACCAGGCCCACCCCGACCCGGGCCCAGGTCGGCAGCGGCGACGGCGTCACGAACGCCTCCACCGCGCCGGAGACCGCGAGGGTGGCGGCCAGGCCCAGGGCCAGCGCGCCCGCTGCCTGCCCCTCCTCGCGCAGCGCGCGGGACCGGGTCCGTGGACCGGGATCGACCCACGACCAGCCCAGCCGCAGGCCGGCCCCAGCGGCGACGAACACGCAGGTCAGCTCGAGCAGACCGTGCGGCAGGATCAGCCCGAAGAAGAGCCCGAGCCGGTCGTTGGCGGCCATCAGGCCGGCCGCGACGCCCACGTTGAGCGCGTTCGTCCACAGCACCCAGACGACCGGGAGCAGGAACACCCCGAGCATCAGCGAGAGCGCTGCCACCCACGCGTTGTTGGTCCACACCTGCGCCGCGAACGAGCCGGCCGGGTGCGACGAGTAATAGTCCTGGAACGTGTGGTCGACCAGCTGGTGCACCTGGTCCGGCGCCGCGATGGTCGCCTGCACGTGCGGGTCACCGCCGACCCAGAAGCCCACGATCCCGGTCACCAGCACGAACACCGCGGCCACCGCGACCCACCAACGCATCGAGCGGTAGAGGGCAGCCGGATAGGTGATCGTGAAGAACGTCGCGAGGTCCCGCCAGGCCGGTGCGTCCGAGCCGGTGACCGCGGACCGGGCCCGGGCGACGAGGCTGGACAACCGGCCGACCAGCGCGGGGTCCGGTGTCGCCGAGCGCACCACGGACAGGTGCGTGGCGACCCGCTGGTAGAGCGAGACGAGCTCGTCGACCTCGGCGCCACTGAGGCGGCCGAGCGAGCGGCCGCCCCCTGCCCGGCGTACCAGAGCGTCGAGGCGGTCCCACTCCGCGCGGTGCGCGGTGACGTAGGCGTCGACGTCCACCGCACACCTCCCCGCATCTCCGGCGAACCGCTGGAACCCTAGCCTGGGTGTCCCGCACGGCAGCGGTACGGCGATCAGCTGGGAGGTAGTCCGCGTGACCGATCTCGTCACCGGCGAGGCGGTGCTGCTCGACCTGCGGCTGGCCAAGCTGGCGAGCCGGTCGCTGGCGCTGGCGATCGACCTCGTCGTGCAGGTCGGCGCGCTGTTCGTGGGGACGTTCCTGATCGTGGGCACGGCGACGTTCGTCGACGATGCCCTTGCGGCGGCACTCGGACTGGTGTTCTACCTGGTGGTCGTGGTCGGCTACCCGACCGCGTTCGAGACCCTCACCAGGGGCCGGACCCTCGGCAAGATGGCCCTGGGGCTGCGCGTCGTCCGCGAGGACGGCGGCCCGATCCGGTTCCGGCACGCGCTGCTACGCGCCCTGATGGGGGTCGTGGAGATCTGGCTCACGTTCGGCTCGGTGGCGCTGATCACCTCGCTCGCGTCCGCCCAGGGCCGCCGGGTCGGCGACTTCCTCGCGGGGACCGTGGTCGTGCGCGAACGGGTGACGGCCACGGCGGGCGCCGCCGCCACCATGCCTCCGCCGCTGGCCGGCTGGGCCGTGGGTCTCGACCTGTCCCGGGTGCCCGACGACGTGGCGCTCGCTGCCCGCCAGTTCCTCGGCCGCGCCCATGAGCTCTCCCCCGAGGTCCGCGACCGGATGGCGCGCTCGCTGGCCGCCTCGCTCGCCGCGGTGACCGCTCCTCCGGCTCCGCCGGGGACACCGGACTGGGCGTTCCTGTCGGCTGTGCTCGCCGAGCGGCGCCGCCGCGAGCTGGTCCGCCTGCAGCCGCCGCCGTACCAGCCGGCGCCGGTGTACGGCGCACCGGCGTACCCTTCGCCGCCGCTCCCTCCTCCGGCGTACCCTTCCGCTCCACCGGCCGGACCGGGTCCCGGGGAAGGACCGTTCGCGCCACCGGGGTGAGACGATCGCCTAGGACCCTGGCGCCGCGTGTCGAATTGCGGACGGCACCCGCACGCAGTGGTGAATTGGCCTGAGCGGACGAAGGAGAAGAGGCGGAACCGGATGGGCAGCGGCCTGGGCGCTCGCGAGGAGTTCACCGACCTCGCGCGGCGGCTGCGCGACGGGCACTCGGTCGACGAGATCCAACACGTCGTCGTCGACTCCGCCGTCGGGCTGATCGACGGGTGCGACCGGGCCGCGATCGGCGTGCTCGACGGTGACACCTTCCACAGCGCGGCCACTACCGACGACGTGATGCGGCTGATCGACGAGCTGCAGAACGAGGTCGGCGAAGGTCCGTGCCTGGAGGCCAGCGCCGACGGCATCGCCCAGATCGACAACGACATCACCGCGGCCTCGAAGTGGCCACGGCTGGCGGCCATCGTCGTCGAGCGAACGCCGGTGCGCGCGATGCTCGCCGTACCGCTGCTCGACGAGGGTCAGCGCAGCGGCGCCCTCAACGTGTTCGCGGACTCGACCGGCGCGTTCGACGACGGGGCGCTGAGCACCGCGGCCATCCTGGCGTCGTTCGCCTCGGTCGCGCTCGCCGGTGCCCGCCACTCACAGCGGGCCGACCAGCTCGCCAAGGGGCTCGAGACCAATCGCGAGATCGGTGCCGCGGTCGGCATCCTGATGGCCACCCACCGGATCTCGCAGGACGACGCGTTCGACATGCTGAGCAAGGCCTCCCAGCGGCTGAACCGCAAGCTGCGCGACATCGCCACCGGCATCGTCCGCGGCGACGCGAAGTAGCCCCTCAGTACAGCAGACGGCGCCGCACCCCGAGGGGTACGGCGCCGTCGTCAGCGCTGGTGCGTGGTGGTCAGTAGCGGTAGTGGTCCGGCTTGTAGGGGCCGGCCACGTCGACGCCGATGTACTCGGCCTGCGACTTGGTGAGCTCGGTGAGCCGGACGCCGAGCGCGGCCAGGTGCAGCCGGGCGACCTTCTCGTCGAGGTGCTTGGGCAGCACGTAGACCTGCTTCTCGTACTCGTCGGTCTTCGTGTACAGCTCGATCTGCGCGATGGTCTGGTTGGCGAACGAGTTCGACATCACGAAGCTCGGGTGGCCGGTCGCGTTGCCGAGGTTCAGCAGCCGGCCCTCGGACAGCACGATGATCGAGTGGCCGTCGGCGAAGACCCACTCGTCGACCTGCGGCTTGATCGTGTTGCGGCGGACGCCCTCGGTCCGGGCCAGGCCGGCCATGTCGATCTCGTTGTCGAAGTGCCCGATGTTGCCGACGATCGCCTGGTGCTTCATCCGCTCCATGTCGGCGGCCAGGATGATGTCCTTGTTGCCGGTCGCAGTGATGAACAGGTCGGCGGTCTCGACCACGTCGTCCAGCGTCGCAACCTGGAAGCCGTCCATTGCGGCCTGCAGTGCGCAGATCGGGTCGACCTCGGTGATGATCACGCGGGCACCCTGACCGCGCAACGACTCGGCGCAGCCCTTGCCGACGTCGCCGTACCCCATGACGAGCGCGACCTTGCCGCCGATCAGTGTGTCGGTCGCGCGGTTGATGCCGTCGATGAGCGAGTGCCGGGTGCCGTACTTGTTGTCGAACTTGCTCTTGGTGACCGAGTCGTTGACGTTGATGGCCGGGAACAGCAGGGTGCCGTCCTTGGCGAACTCGTAGAGCCGGTGCACACCGGTGGTCGTCTCCTCGGTGACGCCGCGGATCTCGGCGGCGGCCCGCGTCCAGCGCTGTGGGTCGGCGGCCAGGATGATGTCCTTGTTGCCGGTCGCGGTGATGAACAGGTCCGCGGTCTCGACGACGTCGTCCAGCGTCGCGACCTGGAAGCCGTCCATCGCGGCCTGCAGCGCGCAGATCGGGTCGACCTCGGTGATGATCACGCGGGCGCCCTGGCCGCGCAGCGACTCGGCGCAACCCTTGCCGACGTCGCCGTAC
>DATBDW010000223.1:0-2115 GCA_036269735.1 Actinomycetes bacterium | reverse complement strand
CTGTAGTTGATGCCCACCACCTGGCGGAAGCCGCGACGGCGCAGCGCGCGCCGCAGCACGGTGAACACGGAGCGGTTGTCGACCATCCCGTGCACGAGCAGGATCGGCGTACCGGAGGCCTCGACGTCGCCGACGACCAGGCCGCGCTGCACCGGCGAGAGCCCGGCGAGGCCGCGGCGCTGGCTGACCCGGGCGCCCGCCCGGTCCGCGACGACCCCGAGCGGGTAGAGCGCGGCGTGCGCGGTCACCCACCCCATCTCGACCGCGGCCCCGCGCAGGGTCTGCAGCAGTCTCGGCACTCGGCACTCCTCGCCGTCGTCAGGTCTCGGTCAACCGGTGATCGGCAGGACCGCCTCACGGGCTGAGCCCGCGCACCGTAACCGCCCCTACCCGTTGCGAGCCGTCGGACGCGCCGGACGGCTCGGTTACGCTCTGGCACCGTGAGCACACCCGGTCATGTCCGCGTCGTCGTGGCCAAGCCCGGCCTGGACGGGCACGACCGCGGCGCCAAGGTCGTGGCCCGCGCCTTGCGCGACGCCGGGGTCGAGGTGGTCTACACCGGGCTGCACCAGACTCCCGAGCAGATCGTGGAGACGGCGATCCAGGAGGACGCCGACGCCATCGGGATGTCCGTCCTGTCCGGGGCGCACATGACACTGTTCGCCCGCGTCCTGGAGCTGCTTCGCGAGCGCGACGCCACCGACATCGTCGTCTTCGGCGGCGGCATCGTGCCGGCGGCTGACATGCCCGAGCTCACCGAGATGGGCGTCGCCCAGATCTTCACGCCGGGCGCGACCACCCGCGAGATCGTCGCCTGGGTCCGCGAGAACCTCGGGACTAGCTGACCCCCGACCCGAGGACCGGTAGCCGCAGCACCCCCGGGTCCCCTGGTGAGGTCGTCACGGTCACCGGGGTCACGACCGCGTTGTTCCGGTACGCCGCGTCGGTGGCCGCCACGACCACGCGCAGCTGGTGACCTGCGGCGTAGCGGTGCACGACACCGGGCAGCTCGATCGTCACCGGCTTGGTGACGTCGGCGACGCGGGTCGGCGAGATCAGCCGGTGCACGAGCGTCTGCGTACCGTCCGGCGCGACGTCGTAGATCTTCGCGAACAAGAGCAGCTGCCCGCCGGGGCCGACCGCCTGGCTCTGCTGGGCGACCGCCGAGGACAGGTTCAGCGTCAGCGTCGGCACCCCCACGGAGACGACGTCCGTAGTCAGCGGCGTGGTCGTCCAGGACGCGAAAGTGCCGGGGGTGTCGTACGGCGGCGTGACGGCGTCGGGGACCTGCGACCCCTGCAGTGCGGACGCCTCGCTGTAGCTCGTCGGCGTCGCCCCGAACAGGTTGGCGTAGGTCGCGCTGCCGGGCGTGACCGAGGTCCGGGTCGTGACGAGCGCGTTCGAGCCCGAGAGGTACAACAGCTGGGTCGCACCCACCGGGAACTGGCTCGCGGTGCCGAACGCCGGAGTGGCGATGCCGCTGTAGGGGACCCAGCCGCGGAAGTAGCTGAAGCGCGGGCCGGTCGAGACCTTCCGGCCCTTGAGGTAGTGCGCGAACCACGCCGCGACGCGCTGCCCCTCGTACGACGTCGCCGGGTGCGCCATGTCCAGCTCGCCGGGGGCCGGCGTACCGCCGCCGCTGTGACCCCACGACTGCCAGATCATCTTCACCGGCGTGCCCTGCCGGCGCAGGGCGCGGTAGGTGGCCGCGGCCTCCTGCAGGTCGAAGAGCGTGTCGTTCTCGCCCTGGGCGAGCAGTGTCGGGATCCGGATCTTCGACATGTACGACGACACACTTGCGTGCCGCGCGAGGTCCAGCGTGTCCTGGTCGGGGTAGCCGAGCGCGTCCATCTGCGCCTTCGCCACGCAGGCCTGGTCGGCGAAGTTGGGGCAGCCGATGTTGCGCGAGGGGTCGGTCGAGGCGTACTGGATGCCGTCGGCGATGCCGACCCCGAAGAACAGGCTGGTCCAGCCGATCTTCTCGGTGCCGGGCGTGCCGTAGCGCACGCCCTGGCCGTCCGCGGTGGTGAAGCTCGTGTTGTTCGGTGCCAGCGAGTAGGACAGGTCGTTCCACGTGATGATCGGCACGATGGTGTCGACGCGCGGGTCGATGCC
>DATBDW010000222.1:0-11654 GCA_036269735.1 Actinomycetes bacterium | reverse complement strand
TCCCACAAGGAGACGATCCCCGCGCCACCGGGTGGTCGCGAGCGGCAACGCAACGTGCTCGACCGCTTCGACATCGACTTCTCGCTGTGCATGTACTGCGGTATCTGCATCGACGCCTGCCCGTTCGACGCGCTGTTCTGGTCGCCGGAGTTCGAGTACGCCGAGCTGGACATCCGCGACCTGACCCACGACAAGCACCGGCTCGGCGACTGGATGCCGACCGTGCCGCCGCCGCCCGCGCACGACGAGCACTCCGGCCGAGCCAAGGAGGTCGAGGCCGCGTACACGGCAGCCGACAAGACGCTCGGCGACACGGCGGTGGCCGACAACGACCCGTCCCCCGAGGCGCCGTGAGCCTCGTCGAGGCCCTGTTCGGCCTGCTCGGGCTGGTCGCGCTGGGCTCCGCCGTGCTCGTCGTGACGACCCGTCAGCTGGTGCACGCCGCCCTCTGGCTGGTCGTGACGCTCGGGTCCATCGCCGGGTGCTACCTCCTGCTGTCCGCGGAGTTCGTCGCCTGGGTGCAGGTCCTCATCTACGTCGGCGCGGTCGTGGTCCTGCTGCTGTTCGGGCTGATGCTGACCCAGGCCCCGATCGGCGTGTCCGCCGACCTGGACGGACCGCCGATGCAGCGGGTGGCCGCCGCCGTGGTGGCCCTCGGGCTGGCCGGGATCGTCGTCGTGGCTGCCGTCGAAGCCTTCGGCGGCGAGCGGATCCGGTTGGGTGACGACCGGGTGGCCGGGTCGTCGGCGTCGGCCGGAGCCGCGCTGTTCCGGGCCTGGGTGCTGCCCTTCGAGGTGCTGTCCGTGCTGCTCCTGGCGGCCCTGGTCGGGGCGATCGTGCTCTCCCGGCGGGACATCGGTGGTGGCGAAGGAGCCCGCGACTGATGCCGCTCCTCATGCCGGTCCTGCTCTCCTCCCTGCTGTTCTGCATCGGGATCTACGGGGTGCTGGCGCGGCGCAACGCGATCCTCGTCCTGATGGCGGTCGAGCTGATGCTCAACGCTGTCAACGTCAACCTGGTCGCTTTCGACGTCTGGCTGCGCGACGAGCTGCTCGCGGGCCAGGTGTTCACGCTGTTCGTCATCACCATCGCGGCGGCCGAGGTCGGCCTCGGGCTGGCCATCATCCTGCTCGTGTTCCGCAACAGGGAGACCACCCAGCTGGACCGGCTGGACGACCTGCACGACCCGGCCGGCCGGCACGAGGCGCACGACGCGGACGGGTCGGCGGTCCGGCGATGATCCCGGTCTACGTCGCCCTGCTCGGCCCTGCCCTGGCGGCCCTGGTCGGCCTGCTCAGCGGCCGCACCTGGCCGCGTCTCGTGGTGCCGGTCGCGGTGACCGGCACCGCCCTGTCCCTGCTCGCCACCGTCCTGCTCGCTGTGCGGGCCGTCACCGACAGTCCGCTCAGCGAGCGGGCGCACCTCGCCTCGGCGCCGACCGGGTCGGTTCAGCTGGCGCTGGACCTGCGGGCCGACGGGCTGGCCGCTCTGGTGTCGGTGGCCGTCACGGTGGTCGCGCTGGCGGTGCAGGTCTACTCCACGGCGTACCTCAGGGGCGACCCGCGCTACTCGTCGTACGCCGCGTTCGTCTCGCTGTTCACCGCGGCGATGCTGCTCGTCGTCTTCGCGGACGACCTGATGGTGCTGCTCGTCGGCTGGGAGGTCATGGGCGCCTGCTCCTACTTCCTCATCGGGCACCACTGGGAGCAGGAGGGGTCGCGGGCCGGAGCCGCCAAGGCGTTCATCACCACGCGGCTCGGCGACGTCGGCTTCCTCTTCGGCATCTTCGTGCTGGGCACGGGGGCGGGGACCTTCAGCATCACCACGATCGTGCAGTCACCGCCCAGCGGCACGATGGCCACGGTCGCCACCCTGCTGCTGCTCTGCGGTGTCGTGGGCAAGTCGGCGCAGTTCCCGCTGCACACCTGGCTGCCGGACGCGATGGCCGGCCCGACGCCGATCAGCGCGCTGATCCACGCGGCCACCATGGTGGCTGCGGGGATCTACGCGGTCGCCCGCCTGTACCCGGTGTTCCTCGCGGCGCCGGCGACGCTCGCCGTGATGGCGGTGATCGCGTGCGTCAGCATGCTGGGGGCCGCACTCGCGGCGCTGGCTCAGGACGACATCAAGCGGGTGCTCGCCTACTCGACGGTGAGCCAGCTCGCCTACATGCTCTCGGCGCTGGCCGTCGGATCCTCGCTCGCCGCGACCTTCCACCTGCTCACCCACGCCGCCTTCAAGGCCCTGCTGTTCCTCGCCGCTGGATCGGTCATCCACGCCGTCGGCACCAACCTGATGCCGGACATGGGCGGCCTGCGCCGCGTCATGCCGGTCACCTTCGTGACGATGACGGTTGGGCTCGCTGCGCTGGCCGGCGTACCGCCGTTCGCGGGCTTCATCTCCAAGGAGGCCGTCCTCGGCGCGGCCGAGGAGACCGCGCGGCACGGCGGCCCGGCGTACTCCTGGACCGGTTGGCTCGTCCTCGTGGTCGCGCTCGTGACCGTCGTGGTGACTGCCGCCTACGCGGCCCGGTTGTGGCTGATGACGTTCTTCGGCGACCGCCGGGGCGTCGCGGCCGGCCACGAACCGGCGCCGGCGATGCGCTGGCCACTCGTCGTGCTGGCCGTACCCGCCGCGCTGCTGGGGCTGGTGGGCCTGCCGTCGGACTGGCTGCCGACCTGGCTGTCCACCGGTGAGCCGGTCGTTCAGCCGGACCTGCACATCGGCTTCGCCACGACGGCGATCTCCGCACTGCTGACGCTGGCCGGTGCACTGACGGTGTGGCTGGTCTGGCGGCGCGAGCCGGCGGCCGACCCGTCACGGGTCCTCGGGCGGCGCCGCCCCGCCCTCGTGCAGGCGTTCTACGTGGACGACTTCTACGACCGCACCGTCGTGCGGGCAACTCGGTGGGCCACGGGCTCCGTGTCGTGGACCGACGACTCGGTCGTGGTGCCGACGGTGCTGGGTTCCGGCCGCCTCGCACGCACCCTCGCCGCCCTCGTCTCGCGCACCGAGGGCGGCAACATCACGGCGTACCTCACCGGCCTGCTGGCCGGGGTGCTGCTCGTGGTCGCCGGCGTGGTGGTCCTGACATGAGCACCTCCGAGCTGCTGCTGCCGTTGCTGCTGGCGTTGCCGTTGGCGGGCGCGCTGCTGCTCCTCCTGGCCGGCGGACCGGACGGCGACCGGCTCGCGCTGCCCGTCGGTCTCGGGGCCAGCAGCCTCGCGCTGGCGACGTCCGTCTGGGCAGCTGCCAGCAATCCTGCGACCGACGAGCGGTGGGTCCCCGAGCTCGGCCTGCGGTTCCACCTCGGCATCGACGGGGTCTCGGCCCCGCTGGTGCTGCTGACCACGCTGCTCGTCCTGCTCTGCATGGCCTACTTGGTGCGGGTGCGTCCCGAGGCCGGTCGGCTGCGTGCACTGGTGGGCCTGCTGCTCCTGCTCGAGGTCGGGATGCTGGGGACCTTCCTCGCCCTGGACATGTTGCTGTTCTTCGTGTTCTTCGAGGTCGTCCTGATCCCGATGTGGTTCGTCATCGCCCAGTGGGGTGACGACCAAGTCCCGGGCGGGCGGGTCCGCGCGGCCAACGTCTTCATCTTCTACACGCTGCTCGGCAGCGCGCTGATGCTGCTCGGGATCCTGCTCGTCGGGCTGTCGGCAGGCACGTTCGACCTCACCGAGCTCGCCGCCCGCGGTGGCGCCGGGCTGTCGCACCGCACCCAGGTCCTGGCCTTCCTGGCGATCGGGCTCGGCCTCGCGGTCAAGACTCCGATGTGGCCGCTGCACTCGTGGCTCCCGGACGCGCACACTGCCGCGCCGACGGTCGGCTCCGTACTGCTCGCCGGGGTCCTGCTGAAGATGGGCACCTACGGGTTCGTGCGGATCGCGGTGCCGGTGCTGCCCGACGGCGCGCACACGCTGGCACCCTTCCTCGGCGCGTTCGCCGTCGTCGGCATCCTGTACGGCGCGCTGGCCTGCCTCGCACAACGCGACCTCAAGCGGCTGATCGCCTTCTCCAGCGTCGGCCACATGGGCTTCGTCCTGCTCGGCATCTCGACCCTGACGACCACGGGCATCAACGGCGCGCTGTTCGCGAACGTCGCGCACGGCCTCATCACGGGCCTGCTGTTCTTCCTCGTCGGCGCGTTGAAGGACCGCCACCACACGGCCGACCTCGAGGTGCTCGGCGGCGGACTGTACGAGCGGATGCCGCGCCTCGGGGGGCTGCTCGCATTCGCAGCGGTGGCGAGCCTCGGGCTCCCCGGACTCGCCGGTTTCTGGGGCGAGATGCTGACCCTGCTCGGCGCCTTCGACCCCGCTGGCGGCCTGTCGCGGCCCTACTACCTGGTGCTGATGGCGCTGGCGGGAACCGGCGTGGTGCTCACGACGACATACTTCGTGAAGGTCCTTCGGGTGGTGGGGCAGGGCACGTCGTTCCGGGCCTGGAAGGACGCCGTCCTGCTGCGCGACGCGTCCACGCACGAGCTGGTGGTCTGGTCGCCGGTCGTGGTCCTGGTCGTGGCCTTCGGCCTGTGGCCGGGGTGGCTGCTCGCCGCGACGACCCCGGTGGTCCGCCGTTTGCTGGGCGGGGGTGCCTGATGCCGAGCGCCGTGCAGTCGGTCGACTGGGCCGCGGTGGCGCCCCCGACGCTGGTCGCCGTCCTCGCGCTGTTCCTCCTCGTGCTGGACACCTTCCTGCCGCCGGCCCGGCGGCAGGTCACGGGCTGGCTGGCCGCTATCGGCCTGCTCGGCGCCCTCGGCCTCCTGGTGCCGCTCGTCGACGAGAAGCACGAGACGTTCTGCGTCCCGGGTCATGGTCTCGTGCTCCCGTCCTGCTCCTACGTCGTCGACGAGCTGACCCTCGTGTTCCAGGCTCTGGTGCTGGCCGGCGCCGTCGTCGTCGTCCTGCTCTCGATGGACACGGTGCGGCTCGCGCGGATCCCGCCGGGGGAGTACTGGTTCCTCCTGCTCGCGTCGGTGACCGGTGCTCTGACGCTGGCGGCGAGCCGGGACGTGCTGACGCTCGTGGTCAGCCTCGAGGTCGTGTCGCTGCCCGCCTTCGCGCTCGTGGCGCTGCAGCGGTTCGACGGCCGTGGCAGCGAGGCCGCGCTCAAGCTGTTCCTCGTGTCGGTCGTGTCGACCGCGGTGATGCTGTTCGGGCTGAGCCTCATCTACGGCGTGACCGGCCAGGTGTTCCTCGACCGGATCGCCACCTCGCTCGACGACCCCGGGCCCAAGGAGCCGCTGCTCGTGGTCGGGGTGATCCTGGCGCTGGCCGGGTTCGGGTTCAAGGTGGCGGCCGTGCCGTTCCACTTCTGGGCTCCGGACACCTACGAGGGCGCTCCGGTCCCGGTGGCGGCGTACCTCTCCGTCGTGTCGAAGGCGGCCGGCTTCGTCGGCCTCGCGCTGCTGCTGACGGTGGGCTTCCCGCCGTACGCCGACATCTGGGGACCGACGATCGCGGTGCTCGCGGCGGTCACGATGACCGTCGGCAACCTCGCCGCGCTGCGTCAGCGCCAAGCGGTCCGGCTGCTCGCCTGGTCCTCGGTGGCCCAGTCCGGCTACATGCTGGTGCCCCTCGGGGCGGCCCGGGTCGGGCACGTCGAGGACGTGCTGCCGGCCACCGTCGCGTACGTGCTGGCCTACGGCGTGATGAACCTCGGTGCGTTCTCGGTGGTGACCCTGGTGGGCAGGCACCGGCCGGCGAACCTGCTCGCGGACTACCGCGGGCTCGCCCGCACCGAGCCGCTCACGGCGTTCGCGCTGGCCTTCGCCCTGGCCTGCCTGGCCGGTCTGCCGCCGGGACTGCTCGGCCTGTTCGCCAAGGTGGTGGTGTTCCGTGCGCCGGTGGACCAGGGCGTCGGCTGGCTCGCTGTGGTCATGGCGGTCAACGTGGTGATCGGCCTGGCCTACTACCTGACGTGGGCGGCCTCGCTCTACGCCCGGCCCGAGCCCGGCGCGCACCCACCGTCGTACCGGATCTCCTGGTCGGACGGGATCGCCGTGGGCGTCACGCTGGGTGCGGCCGTCTGGCTGTCGGTCGCGCCGGGGCTTGTGCTGCGCTTCAGCTGACGGTACGGCGGGAACGAGCGGCCCGGGCAGGGCGTTTTCCGGAGGACCGGCCGGCCTCCGGGCCACCGAGACCACCACCGCACGACGAGGAGCACCCGTGCACAGCCATGGCGCCGCCAACGGGGTCAAGACAGCAGTCCTGATCGCCGCGCTGAGCGGTCTGATCCTGCTCGCCGGCAGCCTGATCGGCGGCGCTCGCGGCCTGGCCATCGCGCTGCTCATCGCGCTCGTCACCAACGGGATCGCCTACTTCTACAGCGACAAGCTGGCCCTGCGCTCGATGCGGGCCCGCCAGGTGAGCGAGGCGGAGCAGCCCGCGATGTACCGGATCGTGCGGGACCTCTCGACCGTCGCGCGCCAGCCGATGCCGCGCCTCTACGTGTCGCCGACCGAGGCGCCCAACGCGTTCGCCACCGGTCGCAACCCGCGCAACGCTGCGGTCTGCGCGACCGAGGGGATCCTCGGGATCCTCGACGAGCGCGAGCTGCGCGGCGTGCTGGGCCACGAGCTGTCCCACGTCTACAACCGCGACATCCTGATCTCCTCGGTGGCCGCCGGGATGGCCAGCGTGATCATGTACCTCGGGTACCTCGCCTGGTTCCTGCCGATCGGCCGTAGCGACGACGACGACGGCCCGGGCCCGCTCGGCGCGATCCTCGTTCTCGTCCTCGGGCCGATCGCGGCGGGCCTGATGCAGATGGCGATCAGCCGGTCCCGGGAGTACCAGGCCGACGCCTCCGGAGCCGCGATCACCGGAGATCCTCTGGCCCTGGCCAGCGCCCTGCGCAAGCTCGAGGCCGGCACCCGCGCGCTGCCGCTGCCGCCCGAGCCGGGGCTGCAGACCACCAGCGCCCTGATGATCGCCAACCCGTTCCGTGGCGAAGGCGTCGCCAGGCTGTTCTCGACCCACCCCCCGATGGCCGAGCGGATCGCCCGCCTCGAGCAGATGGCGGGCTACCAGCGCTGAGCGGCGGTCGTGGCGTCAGGTGGCCGGGACGAGCACCTGGAAGGACTTCTTGCCGAGGTCGAGGTCGTGGCGCTCCAAGTGGGCGAGCAGCTGCCCGTCCAGGCCGTCGCTGTGCCACTGGTCGAGGACGATCGCGCCGGAGTCGTCGAAGTAGTGCCCGATCTGGCGCTGCCACTCGAGGTCCCGGCGGCGCTGGGTCGGTGTCGGGCCTGGGCCCAGGTCTCCGTGGTCCTGGTTGTAGGTCAGTCCGGTGACGTCGACGACCAGCGGGCAACCGTGGCGCAGGTCGCGGGTGAGCACGTCGGCCGCGATGAGGGCGGCGTCGCTGTCGGCGGCCACGCAATCCACACCGGCCAGGGCCTGGTCGGCCATGGCGGCCGGGACCCTGCGCCCCTCGGTGTGGTTGAGGACGTGCCCGCTGAGGAGGACCATTGCGACGACGCCGGCGACCGGAGCGAGGCGGCCGAGCACCACCGAGCGGGTTAGGGCCCAGGCGACGAGCGTCGCGGTCCCGGCTCCGGCGAGCAGGGCGAGGCTCGGCGCCACGAAGCTGCCGTAGTGGCCGAAGTACGACGGCGAGAGCATCAGCATCGCGCTCTGCGCCGCGAGCAGGGCGGCCCAGAGCCTGGTGGCCGGCACTCGCCAGGCGAGGGCTGCGACCAGCCCGACGGCGACCACTGCGACCGCCAGCGAGGTCCATGCGAGGGTGCCGTCCGCCGGCCCCGGGGACAGCTGGATGCTCTCCATGCTGGCCAGCCGGCTCACCAGCGCGACCCCGTTGTTCGGCCGGCCCAGCTGGTCGAACACCACCTCGCGGACCAGCTCGGGGCCGGCTGCCACCAGGAACGGCAGGCAGACGACCGAGGTCGCACCGGCTCCGGCGGCGGTGAACGCGACGGAGTCGCGCCAGCCACGGCGGACCAGCAGCCAGACCACGAGGACCGCGAACGGGACGATCGCCCACGCCTTCACCGCCACGGCGAGCCCCAGAACGACACCGGCAAGCGCCACCCGGCGCCGGCTGGCGCCGTCCGGGAGCAGCGCGAGCGCGCCGAGCAGGCCCAGGTTGACGAGCGGTTCGAGCAGGGTGGTCCGCTCGGCGTACGCCGAGGGCTGCCACACGGCGTAGAGCAGTCCGGCCGCCAGCCCGGCCATCGGCGACACCCGCCGGGCAACCGCCCAGGCCAGCACCGCGCAGGCAGTCCCGACCAGCATGAACCCGAGCCGCCCGGCTGCCATCCCTGCCGGGTCGCCGGCCAGCCGCCCGAGCGCCGCGAACGGCGCCAGGATCACCGTGATGCCCGGGGGGTGGAGCAGCACGTAGTCGCGGTAGGGCATCCGGCCGGAGAGCAACGCGTCGGAGGCGGAGTAGTAGACGCCGTCGTCGTAAGCCTGGACGCCGGTGAGGCCGCCGCCGCGCAGCACGGGGACGAGGCGAGCCAGCAGGGCTACGACCGCGATGACACCCACCGGGATGACGCCGACCGGCGGGAGGACCGGCCAACGTCGTCGCACGTCGTGGGCAACGTGCGGCACTGCCAGACGGTGCCAGTGCGCGCTGGGCGCTTCCTGGGGAGTAGGGCGTCAAGCGTCCAGGCGCACCGGCATGAGCAGCGAGAAGGTGCCCGTGTCCTGGACGGGCCGGATGGCCATCGGGGTGATCGGTCCGTCCAGCTCGAGGACCAGCTGGTCGGACCCGGCCGCGGCCAGGGCCTGCAGCAGGAACGCCGGGTCAACGCCGAGCACGACGTCGGCGTCCTCCTCGGCGGAGTCGTCGCCCGGCACGACCACGAGCCGGTCGCCGGCGATGGCCAGCCGGGTCACGGTGCCGGGCTGGTCGGGCAGCGCGGACCGCAGGCCGGGCAGGTCGAGACCCACCTGGTGCTCCATCTCGGTGGGCAGCAGCATCCGGTACGACGGGAAGTCGTGCTCCAGCCGCTCGCCCTCGTGCTCGGCGCCGTCGACCCGGACGACCACCCGCTCCGGGGACACCTCGACCGCGGCGGTGGCAGCGGCATCGAGCAGCCCGCGTACCTCGTCGAGGAAGGCGGCACCGACGAGCACGGTGGTGATCGGCTCGGAGACCCGGCCGCCGGCATCGGCGACCGCGAGCCGGAACCGGTCGGTGGTCACCAGCCGCAGCGCCACGCCGTCGGTCTCGACGAGCACGCCCCCGAGGGCGGGCAGCTCCGGGTCGGTCGAGACCGCGAAGCGGACCTGGTCGATCGCCGCGGCGAGCTCGACCGGGGCGAGGGTGAGTGTGGGGACAGACATGGTGGTGGCCTCCGTGACCTCGAGCAGCGATCGGACACGGGAGAGCACCTGACGGGCGTCGGCCAGCCCCGCCTCGAGCCGGCCGAGGTGCCGGTCGAGGACATCAGCGGCCTCGGCGGG
This sequence comes from Actinomycetes bacterium, assembly GCA_036269735.1. Taxonomy (GTDB): domain Bacteria; phylum Actinomycetota; class Actinomycetes; order JACCUZ01; family JACCUZ01; genus DATBDW01. The sequence continues at coordinate 2,223 of DATBDW010000222.1, read as the reverse complement.
GGTGGCCGCGGCCAGGACCCGCGCCACCTCGGCGAGCGGCAGGTCGACGCGTCGTAGGTTCGCGAGCACCCGAGCGGTCACGACCTGGTCGGGCCGATAGCGCCGGTATCCCGACGCGGCGTCCACGGACGCCGGGACGAGCAGGCCCGCGCTGTCGTAGTACCGCAGCGCGCTGACCGACAGCCCGCTGCGGCGCGCCATCTCGCCGATGCCGAGCAGGGTGCTCTCCACCCGGCTCACCGTGGTGCCTCGACCAGGTCGAGGGTCAAGGCGAGCTCAGCGGTAGTTGACGAACTGGACGGCGAAGTCGAGGTCGGTGCCCTTGAGGAGGGCCTGCACGGCCTGCAGGTCGTCGCGGCTCTTGGAGGTGACCCGGAGCTCGTCCCCCTGGATCTGCGCCTTCACCGACTTCGGTCCCTCGTCGCGGATGATCTTGGAGACCTTCTTGGCGTTCTCGCTGGAGATGCCCTGCTCGATGTCGCAGACCAGGTAGAAATCCTTGCCGGAGAGGGTCGGCTCGCCCTTCTTCAGCGACTTCAGCGAGATCCCGCGCTTGACCAGCTTGGTCTCGAAGACGTCGAGGATCGCCTTGACCCGGTCCTCGCTGTTCGCCTCCATGCGCACGGACTCACCGGACCACTTGATCGACGCGCCGACATTCTTGAAGTCGAAGCGCTGGGAGATCTCCTTGCCGGTCTGGTTCAGCGCGTTGTCGACCTCCTGGTGGTCGACCTTGCTCACGATGTCGAAGGACGAGTCAGCCATGCGGGGCACGGTATCCGACCCCGGTTAGGGTTGAGCGGGTGACCATCACCGCCCGCCGTGCCGCTCAGGTCGGCCTGCTCGCCACGCTGCTCATCCTCACCGGGCTGGCGACGTCGGCGGTACCGACCGGTGCCGCCGAGATCGGGGCAGCGGAGCACCCCACAGTGATGGCCTTGCAGACCGTCGCCCCGACCGCGGTGCGCGCCCGCGGGCACGACGTGTCCTACCCCCAGTGCGGTGGCGCGATGCCCACCTCGGGCGACTTCGGGCTCGTGGGGGTCGACGGCGGGCTCCCGTTCGCTGCGAACACGTGCCTCGCCCAGCAGGTCGTCTGGGCCCGCACCTTCGGCCGGCCGGCGTACTACGCCAACACGGCGAACCCGGGACCGCGGCTTTCCACCCACTGGCCGATCGGGCAGCGGTCGCCGCGGGTCTGCGCGAGGGCGAAGCCCGACTCCGAGGGATGTGCCTACGACTACGGCGTGAACGCCGCGAAGGACTCCTTCGCCCGGGCCCGCGCCGCCGCTCGCTCGGTCGGCGCGAAGGATCCGTCCGCGAGCACCTGGTGGCTGGACGTCGAGCTGCACAACACCTGGGAGGCCGACGAGTTCGGCCCCGCCCCGAAGTACCTGCGCAACGACACGGCCGCCCTGGCGGGGATGATGCACGCCCTGCACAGGAAGGGCGTGCGCCACGTCGGCGTCTACAGCACCGCGCACCAGTGGGGCGTGGTCACCGGTGGCGCATCCCTCGGGTCGGCTCCGGTCTGGTACGCCGGCACCGGCACCCAGGCCGCCGCGCGCACCCACTGCCGCCCCCCGTTCTCCTTCACCGGTGGCCCGATCCGGATGGCGCAGTACGCGACGAACGGCTTCGACGGCGACCTCCGCTGCTGATGACCGACCGCGTCGATCCTCGGTCCGACCACGCGGCCTGGCAGGCAACGCTCCCGCGCAAGCGGATGGGCGCCGGTGTCCTCGTCCGTGATGGCGACGACCGGGTGCTGCTCGTCGAGCCCACCTACAAGCCGGACTGGGAGATCCCCGGCGGCACCGTCGAGGTGGACGAGTCCCCGAGGACCGGTTGTGCCCGTGAGGTGCGCGAGGAGCTGGGCCTCGACCTCGCCGTCGGCCGACTCCTCGTCTTCGAATGGCAGCCGCCCGCGCGCGACCGCACCGAGTCACTGTTGTTCGTCTACGACGGCGGGGTGCTCCCGCCCGACGCCGAGGTCACCCTGCCCGCCGACGAGCTGCGGTCGTACCGCTTCGTCGCGCTCGATGACTGTGACGCCTTGGTCAGCCCGCGCCTGGGTGGCCGGCTGCGCGCCGCGATGACTGCACTGACGCAGGGTGTGCTGGTCGAGCTGGAGAGCGGTGTGCGCGTCTGACGACACAGCTCGGCGTTCTCAGAACGGCGGGATGTCGTCGGCGGGGTCCGGTGGCGGGTGTTCGGCTTGGG